>SXWH01000097.1 GCA_005791535.1 Verrucomicrobiaceae bacterium
ACGTGAATGGCGACGATCCGGAGGCGGTTCGCTTTTGTGCGGAGCTGGCTTTTGAGTTCCGCCAGCAGTTCAAGCGGGACGTTGTCATGGACATCGTTTGCTACCGACGCCATGGGCACAACGAGACCGACGAGCCTGCCTTTACGCAGCCCGACATGTATCGGGAAATCGCGCAACAGCCGACGACGGCTACGATTTACAAGGACCGGTTGGTTTCCGCGGGAGTGATCACCGAGGAAGAGGCTGCGGCGATTCGCAAGGAGATTGGCGACCGCCACGAAATCGCGCTCGCGGCAGCGAAAAAGGCGGCGGAGGCGAAGAAGACCGGCAAGGCGAAGAAGGACGCAAAATTTGCCGATAGCACGGCCGTGGTGCAGCCGCCGTTTTCGCACGAGCCGGTGAAGACGGCCGTGAGCCGGCAGCGTCTGGCGCAGATTGTGAAGGGAATCACGACGGTGCCCGATGGATTCAATGTCCTGCCAAAGCTCAAGCGCGGCGTGCTCGACAAGCGCGCGGCGGTGTTCGCGAAGGGAGAGGGATTTGACTGGTCCTTCGCCGAATCGCTCGCTTGGGGAAGTCTTTTGCTCGAAGGAACTCCGGTTCGATTGAGCGGGCAGGATTGCCGTCGCGGGACTTTCAGCCAGCGCCACGCGGTGGTGTACGACGAGAAGACGCGCGAACGCTTTTTCCCGCTTCAAAACATCGCGCCCGATCAGGCGAAGCTGTGCATTTACAACTCGCTGCTCAGCGAGGCCGCGGTATTGGGATTTGATTACGGGTATTCGCTGAACTACCCGGAGATGCTCTGTCAGTGGGAGGCGCAGTTCGGTGATTTCGCCAACGGTGAGCAGGTAATCATCGATCAGTGTATTGCCAGCGCGGAAAGTAAATGGCAACGCCCGAGCGGCATCGTGCTGTTGCTTCCGCATGGTTACGAAGGGCAGGGGCCCGAGCACAGCAGTGCGCGGCTTGAGCGTTTCCTTCAGCTCTGTGCCGAGGAAAACATCCAGGTCGCGAACCTCTCGTCGCCAGCGCAATATTTCCACATCCTTCGCCGGCAGATGAAGCGGAAGTTCCGCAAGCCGCTCGTGCTCATGACGCCGAAGTCGATGCTGCGTCTGGACGCTGCGGGATCCAGGCTGGAGGAGTTTACCGAAGGCGCATTCCGTGAGGTGATCGATGACCCGCTCGCCGCGAAGAAGGCGGTCGCGGACCGTGTGAAGCGCGTCATTTTGTGCACTGGGAAAGTTTACTACGACCTCGTGAATTTCCGGACGGAGCAGTCGATCAAGGACACGGCGATTGTGCGAATCGAGCAGCTCTATCCGCTGCACGAAAAAGCGCTCGCGAAAATCTGTGCGCGATATCCGAAAGCCGTGAAATGGGTCTGGTGTCAGGAGGAGCCTCAAAACATGGGCGCATGGAATTTCATTCATCCGAGACTCCGCGCGGTGATGGATTCAGTCGGCAACGGGCGTCGCTTGCAATACGCGGGCCGCGATGAAGCCGCCAGCACGGCAGTGGGCTCGAAGGGCGTCAGTGACATCGAGCAGCGCCAGTTGATCACGGCGGCATACAGTTTGTAGGGAAGGCGGCTAAGGTTTTGAGGCGAGTGTGGTCTGAGAGACTGCAACTTGCATCAATTCATGAACCGTATCCTTACCCTGACCATTGCCTGCTTCGCGGGCGTCTCATTTGCCGCTGAAAAGAAACGTGTCGTCGTCTGCACGGTGACCACCGGCTTTCGCCACTCGTCGATTCCGTTCGCGGAAAAAACCCTCGAAAAGCTTGGTGCGGAGAGTGGTGCTTATGAAATCGTCGGCTGGGCACGGCAACCGGAGGTGAATATCCCGAAAAAGCCCGAGAAACCGAAGGCGCCAAAGCCGCTCGACGCGAATGCCGACGACAAGGCAAAGGCGAAATTTGAGGCTGAAACAAAGAAATTCGCCGAGGCCGAGGCAAAGTATGCGGCTGAGATGGCGAAGTGGGGCCCGGAGCAGGAGGATGCTGTGAAAAACGCGCAGACAAAACGCGATGAGGCGATGAAGGCCAGCATGGCCGTTCTGTCTCCCGAGAGTCTTGCCAAGAACAAGGTCGATCTCGTCATTTTCGCCAACACGACCGGCGACCTTCCGCTCCCCGACCGCGACGGCTTTTTGAAGTGGATCGAAGACGGCGGAAATTTCGCCGCGATGCATAGTGGCAGCGACACATTCCATGGATTCAAGGGCTACCTGCAGATGTTGCAGGGCGAATTCAAAACGCACGGTCCGCAGGTGCCGGCGGATTTGATCGCGGGCGACAAGGCGCATCCGGCGAACGGTGGAATCGGCGAGAAATGGGATATCGCGCTCGAGGAAATGTATGAGTTCAAGGAAGGCAGCCACGACCGCGAGAAAGTCCGCGCGCTCTGGTTCCTGCGGCATCATCCGGTGAAAAAAGACGAAGCCGGCTACAATGCCGTGAGTTGGTGCCGGACCGCAGGAAAAGGCCGCGTATTTTACACGAGCCTCGGTCACCGCGAGGATCTGTGGAGTGATGATCCGGCGATGCCGGGCCGCAAGAACTCCGTCGAAGTCAGCAAGCAGTATCAGGCGCACATTCTGGGTGGAATCAAGTGGGCGCTCGGTCTCGCACCGGGTGAATCGAAGCCGAACCCCGAAGTGAAGTAACAACAGGAACCCGAAAGATGAAACGCCTCATAGCATTTGCGTTCGCCTTCACCGCCGCTGCGGCCTTCGCAGCCGATGACGAGAAGGACTTCAAGCCGCTCTTTAATGGAAAGGACACGGCTGGCTGGCACCTCCGCAACGAAAAGGGTCACAACTCGTGGACTGTCGATGGTGGGGTTTTGAAGAACACCGTGAACAAGGGTGAGCACGGCACGGATATCGTGAGCGACGCGAAATTCTGGAACTTCACGGTGCGCTACGAATACCAGGTGCCCGATGGATCAAACTCGGGATTCTACCTGCGCGGGCGCCACGAAATCCAGATCCTCGGTGACTACGCCGGGGGTAAAACCGCGAAAGGTGGGAACGGTGCGATTTACAACCTGAAGGAGCCTTCCGAGTTCGCCAGCAAGCCGGCGGGCGAGTGGCAGACTGTCGAGGCGACGATGATCGACAACAAGATCACGGTCATTCTGAACGGCAAAAAAATCCACGACGCCGTGGAGTGCAACGCAGGTACGGGTTCGCATCTCGACAATAACGTGAAGGAACCGGGTGCGTTCTTTCTTCAGGGTGACCACGGAACCGTGTGGTTCCGGAACATCCGCGTGAAGGAGCTTCCGAAAACCGTGGCGAAGTAGTCGCATCAATTCGAACAATCGATTCAGTTGCCAAGTAGCGCACTCCCTGTGCATTTTCAGGGCGTGACTGCTTCATTACCGAGTCCTCGCGACGCGTCCGCTGCGTCTGCGCACAAACTGTTTTCGTTCCGGAGAACGGGTGCGATCGCCGGGAACACCTTCCGTGATCTGGTGCGGCAGAAGGTGTTCTATTTCATGATCGTGTTCGCGCTCATCCTGATTGGGATGTCGCTGTTCCTCGTCACGCTATCGTTTCAGGGGCAACTCCAGACCTTGATGGATGTTTCGCTCGGCGCGATGTCGGTGTTCAGCATGTTTCTGGCGATTCTGTCCACGGCGATGCTGCTGCCGAAGGACATGGAGGACCGTACGCTTTACACGATCCTCGCGAAGCCGGTTGCTCGATTCGAGTATCTGCTCGGCAAGCTCTGCGGCGTCGCGGCCATGCTCACGGTCGCGATGTTGCTTATGACTGCATTCTTTTCCACCGTGCTTTTTGTGTGGCAGGAGCGCGAGCTTTCACGGATTGAGGCCGAGCATCCGGTTGCTGAGGCGGCACAGGCAGAGGCGGAGGGGAAGGCCCAGCCCGGAGTATCCGCCGATCTTGCGCAGAAGCGGGATTTGGAGCTCAAAAAGCTGAAGGCAATGACGTTTACTCCGACGTTGTTTGGCGGGATTGCCGTTATTTTGTTGCGCGCGATGATTGTCGCCGGCCTGACGCTGATGGTTTCCGCATTTTCCACGTCGTGGCTATTTACAGTGATTGTCACGTTCATGGTCGTGTTGATAGGTTTTCTTGTGCCGGTCGCACGTGATGTCTGGCAGGGCCAGGCAGGACTGGGGAATGAGCTTCCGGGCTACTTGAAGCTCTTTCTTGCAGGGGTGACGGTCTTTTGCCCGGACATGCAGATTTTCAACGTCGTGGATGACATTGCCGCCGGTTCGGTGGTCACGAGCCAGATGTTCATGCAGACTGCGGCGCTAGGCTTCGGCTACCTCGCCGTGTATGTGTTTGCCGCGTATCTTTTCTTTGCGTGGAGGGAATTGTAATCACCATATGATGAAAGGTCGCATCCTCGGCTTGGTGGTCATTCTCGTCTGGGGGATTATCCGTCTTCCGATCGAGACGCGCATCGCCGCAGAGCAAAAGGCGAACCGGTTCGGTGGCTTCAAGCTAACAGCCACGCTCCGGCAGCAGGCCGGGCAGGCGGGTTTCATCGCGGTTCTCGGCGGGTTGCGAGCGGCGGTGGCGGACTTGCTTTGGATTCGTGCGCACGTGGCGTGGCAGAAGACGCAGTGGGGTAAAATGAAGCTGCTTTTTGATGTCTGCACGTCGCTACAGCCGAGGCGTGTCATGTTTTGGGACAACGCCGCGTGGCACATGGCATGGAATGCAAGCGTCCATGCGCTCAATGACAAAGCCCACGTGCCCGAGCCGGTTGAGCGCTGGCGCAATCAGCAGCAATACTTCAAGCTCGGCGAGGACTACATGCTGCGCGGTATCGAGAATAATCCTGATTCATGGGAGCTTTACGATCGGCTGGGCTGGTTCTATCGGGACAAAATCGGTGACAAGCTGAAGTCCGCTCAAGCCTATGAAGAGGCGTCGAAACGCCATGGTCGTCTCGACTACGTGCGGCGGCAGGCGGCCATCCAGCTTTCCGAGGTTCCGGGGCGCGAAGAGGAGGCCTACCGGAAGCTGCTCGCGCTTTACAACGAAGGTGAAAAGGAGTGGCTGCCTACGTTGCTGAAGAAAATTCAATTGCTTGAACGAAAATTAAAAATTCCCCAAAACGAAAGAGTCTATATACCACCAGACGACCGGCTCCCGCCGGAATAACAAATGCGTATCGCCGTTTTTGGAGACATTCATTCCAACTTGGAAGCGTTGCAGGCAGTCCTTGCACACGCTCAGGAGAATCATTGCACGCATTTCGTGTGTCTTGGCGACATCGTCGGCTACGCGGCCGATCCCAAGGCCTGTCTCGATATTGTTCGCGACCTCGGCTGTCCGGTTGTGAAAGGAAATCACGACGAACTGGCCTGCATGGACAGCAGCCCGGATAACGTTAGCCAGCTCGCGACGGAAGGCATCATGCACACGCGCCGCCAGCTCACGCAGGAGGATCTCGACTGGCTGGCTGCGCTGAAGTTTGTCCGGAACGTTCGTGATTTCACTGCCGTCCACGCCACGCTCGATACTCCCAATCACTGGGGCTACGTGATGAACGCTCTCGATGCGGGAGCGAGCCTCAGTTACCAGCACACGCCCCTGTGTTTCTTCGGTCACACGCATGTCCCGCGTTACTACGTCCGCGAAGCCGGAGTGCGTAGCTACGACGGATGGGACAACATCGGAATCGAGACCGGCAAAAAGTATTTCATCAATGTCGGCAGTGTCGGTCAGCCACGCGATGGCGACTGGCGCGCCGCTTACGCGATCTACCATCCGGCAGAGCACGACGTTGTGCTTCATCGGGTGCAATACGACATCGCGACGACCCAGCAAAAAATCATCGATGCCGGCCTCCCTCACCGACTGGCCGAGCGGCTGGCCCACGGCCGGTAATCAAGCGAACGCGCATGGCCCGAATGCTAAACTGCGTGCTGAGCGGGCTTTTCTAAAATCAGCAGTTATATCCATCATGATCATCAAACCGAAAACCCGCGGCTTCATTTGCACCACCGCACATCCGGATGGCTGTGCGGCACACGTTAACGAGCAAATCGATTACGTGCGGCGGAAGGGCGCAATCGCCGGTGCGCCGAAGCGGGTCCTCGTCGTCGGATCCAGCACCGGTTACGGGCTATCGAGCCGGATCGTTCCAGCATTCGCAGGTGGCGCTGCAACGATCGGCGTGTTCTTTGAGAAAGAAGGCGAGGCCGACCGCACCGGAACGGCGGGTTGGTACAACAGCGTGGCTTTTGAGCGGGCTGCGCACGCAGCCGGGCTTTATGCGAAGAGCATCAACGGAGACGCGTTTTCCGATGCAATCAAGGAGCAGACCATCGCATTGATTAAAGCCGACCTCGGTCAGGTGGACGCGGTGATTTACTCGCTCGCGAGTCCGCGGCGCACACATCCGAAAACGGGAGTCACCTACAAGAGCTGTCTGAAACCAATCGGCGAGCCCTATGTCAACAAGACCGTCGATACCGAAAAGGGCCTCGTCACCGGAGTAAACATCCAGCCTGCGAGCGCAGAGGAAATCGCCGACACCGTCGCGGTGATGGGCGGCGAAGATTGGGAAATGTGGATCGATGCCCTCGATGCCGCCGGTGTCCTCGCCAATGACGTGACGACGGTCGCCTACAGCTACATCGGGCCGGAAATGACGTGGGC
This sequence comes from Verrucomicrobiaceae bacterium, assembly GCA_005791535.1. Classification (GTDB taxonomy): domain Bacteria; phylum Verrucomicrobiota; class Verrucomicrobiia; order Chthoniobacterales; family Chthoniobacteraceae; genus SXWH01. The sequence goes on from SXWH01000097.1 coordinate 6,657, forward strand.
GATTTACCGCAACGGCACCATCGGCAAGGCCAAGGAGCACCTCGAGGAAAGTGCGGACCGCATTTCAGCGAAGCTCTCCGCTCGCGAAGGCCACGCTTGGGTGAGTGTGAACAAGGCGCTCGTTACGCAGGCCAGCAGCGCGATTCCGGTCGTGCCGCTTTACATCGCGTTGCTCTACAAAGTGATGAAGGAGAAAGGCACGCACGAAGGCTGCATCGAGCAGATTTACCGGCTCTTTTCCGACCGGCTTTCGCCGAACGCGCTGCCGCAACCGGACGAAGACGGGCGCATCCGCATCGACGATTGGGAGATGGCTGAAGACGTGCAGGCGGAGGTGGCGAAGCTTTGGGAGATCGTCAGCACCGAGAACCTCGGGTCCATCAGCGATATCGTGGGATACCGCGCTGAGTTCTTGAAGCTGTTCGGATTCGGACTGCCCGGCGTGGATTACGAAGCCGAGGCGAATCCGGTGCAGCCGATGCCGAGCGCGCTGCCGGCATGATTCGGCTGCTAAGTACTGATTTTGACGGCACACTCGTCTCGCACGAAAAAAATCCGTGCGTAGTGCCGGAATTGTTCACGGCGCTGCGGGAACTTCGCGAAGCCGGCGTGGTCTGGGCCGTGAATACGGGCCGCACGCTTTGGCATGCGGAGGAGGGACTCAGGAATGAATTCCGGTTCCCGATTGAGCCGGATTATCTGCTCGTCGAGGAGCGCGACATCTACCGCCGCACGCGAAGCGGAGGATGGGACCCTGTGGGTGATTGGAACCGCCGGGCGGCGCGGGACACTGAGGAATTGTTTACGCTCGCTGCTCCTTTGTTGGCCGAGGTGTTGCGGTTCCAGGAGCGTTTCGATGGAGTTCAGGCAATTTACGATCGCGGCCACTTTATCGGCTCGGTGACGAAGACAAATGCCGACATGGACGAACTCTGCCGCTTTCTCGGGCAGATTCGGGAACGGTTGCCGATGTTTAATTTTCAGCGGAACACGATCTACGTCCGGTTCTGCCATCACGCTTACAGCAAAGGCACGGCACTGTCCGAACTCGCGCGGCATCTCGATCTCGCACCCGAAGCGATTTTCGCAGCCGGCGACCACTTTAACGACCTGCCTATGCTCGACGGGATTCACGCGAGGCATGTCGCCTGTCCGGGGAATTCGTGCGATGAAGTAAAGCAACTCGTCCGCGATGCGGGTGGTTACATCGCGAAGGGGATCGCGAGCGCGGGCGTGGTGGAATCGCTCCGGCACTTCGGAGCTTGGCCGGTGGTGAAGCGCTGATATCATGACGGCATGAAAAGCGCCTACGAACTAGCAATGGAACGGCTGCGGAAGCAGTCGCCTGCGAGCAAGCTGACTCCCGCACAGAAGGAAAAGATTGCGGAAATTGATGCGCTCTTCAAAGCGAAGCGCGCCGAGAAAGAGCTGTTCCTGAAGGGCGAAATCGCGAAGGCGCAGGCCTCCGGCGACCACGATGCGATCGAACAGCTCCAGCAGCAACTCGTCCGGGAACTGAAGCGTCTCGACGAAGATTGCGAGGAGAAGAAGGAGAAAGTGCGGGCGAAGTAGCGGCGTGATGGCTGTTGCAAGTGAGGGCTTCGATCTTATTCCGTCGCTGCTTTCCGCGGCGGAATGTGCGGATTTGATCGCCGCTCTGGGCGAGTCGGAAAATGCAGGACGCCGGGGGATTCTCGCGGTGGATGCGGTTTCGAAATACGCCCATTCGTCCAAGGTTACGCGCCTTGTTCGTCCGTTTCTCTCCGGAGAACCTCGCGCAGTGCGCGGTATTTTCTTCGATAAATCGCCCGCGGTGAACTGGAACGTCGCCTGGCATCAGGATCTCACCATCGCGGTCCGAGAAAAACGCGATGTAACCGGTTTCGGGCCGTGGAGTGTGAAGGCCGGCGTTACCCACGTTCAGCCGCCGGTTGGCCTTCTCGAGCAAATGATTACCGTGCGTATCCATCTCGACGATGCGGGTGAATCCAATGGCGCTCTGCGTGTGATTCCCGGTTCCCACAGTCACGGGCGACTCGGTTCTGCGGCGACCGAGCGGATTCGCTCCGCCGCTCCTGAATCCGTGTGCGTTGCTGCGGCAGGGGATGCACTTTTGATGCGCCCGCTGCTCCTCCATGCTTCGGGACGCAGCACTTCTACGCTCCACCGCCGAATCATTCACATCGAGTACGCGGGATTCTCCCTTCCCGGCGGGCTGGAGTGGTACGAGCAGGCTTGCGCTAGGTAAGACACGCCATCTTGGAGCCGCATTCCTGTTCCTCGGAGCACGGACCGTGTTCGCCCTGAAATGGCATTTGCGGTTTCAGATCGAGCGCGGCGAGGAGCTGGTGGTCGGCGTCCTTTTCCGGGTTCGCTGCGGTAAGAAGTTTCTCTCCGTAGAAGATGCTGTTTGCGCCGGCGAAAAAGCACATCGCTTGTGCTTCGCGGCTGAGCTTTGTGCGCCCAGCCGAGAGGCGGACTTTCGCCTTCGGAAGGACGATGCGCGTTGTTGCGATAAGGCGGACGAGTTGAAAGATGTCCACAGGCGGCTGATCTTCCAGCGGCGTGCCGGGCATCGGCATGAGGCAGTTGATCGGAACGCTCTCCGGTGCCGGGTCGAAATTGGTGAGCACCTCCAGCATTTTGAGGCGGTCATCCTCGGATTCGCCGAGGCCGATGATTCCGCCGCAGCAGACGCTCATACCGGCTTTCTGCACGTGGCCGATTGTATTGAGCCGGTCCTGAAATGTGTGCGTCGTCACGATGTTCGGATAGTGCTCCGGCGATGTGTCAATGTTGTGGTTGTAAGCGGTGACGCCGGCTTTCTTCAGCTCATGCGCCTCGTTTTCGCCGAGCTGGCCAAGCGTGACGCAGACTTCCATTCCGAGCTGCGAGACACGGCGGACGCTCTCCAGAACGCTTTCAAAGCGCGGGTCGCCGCTCTTTACGCCCTTCCACGCGGCACCCATGCAAAAGCGCGTGGAGCCGTTTGCGCGGGCGCGCTGCGCCACTTCCTCGATCGCCTCGGGCGTCATCAGATTCTCGCGCTGGACTCCGGAATTGTAGCGGGCCGACTGCGCACAATATCCGCAGTCCTCGGAGCAGCCGCCGGTCTTGATTGAAAGGAGTGTGCACAGTTGTACTTCGTTCTCCTTCCAGTGCGCGAGGTAGCTGGCGCGACCGCGTGAAATAAGGTCGAAAAACGGAGTTTCGTAGATGGCTTTAAGCTCGGCGAATGTCATTGCGGGTCTTGGTGTCGGACGTTGGGCGGCGTGTGTCGAGCGGGAACTCAGCGGGTCCAGCGTCCGCCAATGGCAGCATGCACCGGCAGCGTGTCCGTCATGTATTGCGATTTGCCCACCATGCCCCACATCGGCACCCCGGTTGCGGCACGGAATTTCTGGCTCATGCTTTCTCCGGTATGGCAGCCCCAGCTCCGCGCGAGGGCGTCGCGTGTAAAGATGCCGCGGCGGATTTGGCCGAGGTCCTTTTCGTGGAGCCAGACTTTCGACGCGCTGTCGATGGTGTTCGAGTAGTCAAAAAGGAAGCACGCTTTGTTGCTGTGGCCGAAGTACTCGAAGCCGTTGATTTTAACCGCTGCGCGATTCTGGCCTTGATTGAGGTAGTTGATGAGCTGCGAGGTGCGGTCAAACCACATCAACTTCACGCCGTATGCATCGCGGACGCTTGTGATAAGGGAGAGATAGTCGCGGCTGTCCTGCGCTCCACGCGTGACGTAGCTCGGGCGAAACACCAGCCACGTGATTTGCTGGTTTGGATTCGCGGTCTTGATTTCCTGAATGCGAATCCGCGATGCGCGGACGAAGTTCATCCACCAGTTGTCGTGCGGCTGCGCTTTCCATTTCTCCCAGACCCAGAGCGATACTCCACCGCTGACGATAATGTATTCACCCGGCTCTTTCGGCTCCTGCCCTTGCGCGCGGAGCTGTGCGGGCGCGAATGCCAGAAATGCGAGGGCAAGAAGGACGAATCTGCGAAAAGCGGTGATCATGCCGCGATTATCTGCGGGAACCGGCAGTCGGAGACGAGGATAAATAAACGGAGTTCCGCAGAATCAGAAAGTCCCGGACTCGGGCTTTGGGGCAGGGGGCATGGGCTCGCCTTTAATCAACGCGCCGAGCATGTCGCCGAAGTGTGTGAGTTGGGCTACGACATCCGGGCTCCGCTGCAGAACCGCCTTCGCGAGTTTCTCAAGATGGGCGGGATTCCGCTGGCCGAGTTCGCTTAGTGCCATGATCACGGCGAACGTATTGTTGATGTTATGCTTCATCTCCCGGTACTTCTGGTGAAGCTCCTGAAGCTGTTCGCGTGTGTAGGCGGGCGCGGTTTCGTCCATGGTGAATGATGTGGTGCACTCCATAATCGAGCGATCAGTTGCAGGAACAGTGCCACCCGTTCCCCCTATTTGGGACTCTTTTCTACGAGGCCGCTCGGGAAGGCGTAATTTAAAGAGCCAGTTTCTCCGCCGTTCGAGCCGTTGCTCCCTGATGCGGCTCCAGCACTTCGCGGGCGCTGCGGCCGATACGCTCGCGCAAACCGCCGTCCCTCAGCAGGGTCCGGAGTGCATCGGTGAGCGCGGTGGAGTCCGGGATTTGCTTCGCCGCATCGGCATCGATCAAATGTCGCGTGAGTGCGGCGAAATTCTCCATATGCGGGCCAAATACGACCGGCTTGCCGAGTGCCGCGGGTTCTCCGGCGTTCTGCCCTCCGATCTGCGCGATGCCCGGCAGGCTTTTGCCCACGAATACGACCGTCGCGAGACGGTACCAGTCGCGAAGTTCGCCGGTGGCGTCGATGACGAGCACTTCCGCCGGCGTTGCAGGTTGCGATCGGCGCGCGACCCGGAATCTCGCAAAGCAGGCCATTACTTCATTGCTCCGCTCGACGTGCCGGGGTGCGATTATCAAGCGAAGGCCCGGGAACTCGGTTTGGAGCGTGGCGAACGCAGCAGCGAGGATGCTCTCCTCCGGTGCCCACGTGCTCCCGGCAACAAGAACCGGGTCGTTTGCAGAAAAACCGAGCGTTGATGCGAATGCGCGGAACTCCGCCTCGCGGCTGGCGGAATCCGCGAGCGCGTTGTCGAACTTGATATTCCCCGTAAGTGCCAGCCGGTCATCCGGAACTCCGAGTTCGCGAAAGCGCGAGAGGTCTTCGATGTCCTGCACGCAGACAAGCCGGGGCATTGCCCAAAGCCATCCTGCAATCTGGCGGAATTTTTTGAACCGGCGGCCGCTTCGGGGCGACATGCGCGCGTTGGCGAGCACGATTCCGATTCCACGACGTCCGCAGAGGTCCACCAGGTTGGGCCACAATTCGCCCTCAATGAAAACCACTTCGCGCGGCGAGATTGCAGCCAGCGCACGTTTAACGACGAAGCGGAGGTCGATTGGATTGTAAATCGGGACGATCCACGAGTCCCGCTGTGCTGCGTCGCAGAGCAGTTCGAATCCCGTGGAAGTCGTGACACTGATGATGATGTTGCCGGCACCGCGTGCGCGAAGTTGCCGTGCAAGTTTGAGTGCGACGAACGTTTCTCCCACGCTGATGGAATGAAGCCACAGCGCGCCGCGCATCTTTTCACGAACTTCGGGTGCGTAGCGGCCGAAGCGCTGCGCCATGCCGGTGTGGTAGCCCGGCGGCTTCGCGTGTGAAGCGCGACCGCGTTCCCGTTTTCGCATTCTTCGCAGCCAGAATGGAAATGTGAGCACGAACAACACCGGCAAAAGCAGCCGGTAGATGAGGAATGCGAGTGGTCGCTTTTCGCTCAAAGGATTCCGGGTTCGATTGCGCGCAGCAGCGCGACTTCCGTGGCGCCGTAGCGCTTTTGCCGGAGGCATTCCCAGCGGCCCTCCAGTGGGAGCGTGGCTCCCGGCAGGTGCTCGAGAACGAAGATGCCTCCGGGCACCAGCGCCCTCCGGAGCCCGGCGCTGAAGAGTAACTCCGGCGTGAAATCACGCTCGCCCGGCCGCTTCGCATACGGCGGGTCTGCCAGGATGATGTGAAAGGTCGAAGCAGGCGCAGATTTCTCCAGCCATTGGATCACGTCCGCGTTGTGGATATCGCCGCCGGAGAGTTTCGTCTTTTCGAGGTTGCGGCGGATTGCATCGCACGCTTTGCGGTTCTCCTCCACGAATACGCAAGTTGACGCGCCGCGGCTCAACGCCTCGATTCCGAGGCTTCCGCTTCCGGCAAAAAGATCGAGCACGCGTGCATCCGGCACGACTTCGAGAAGGCTGTTGAAGATCGCATTCTTCACGATTTCCATCGTCGGACGCAGGTCCGTGCCGGGTGTGTAAAGCGGGATGCCTCGCGCGAGGCCGGCGATTACTCTCATTTTTTACGCTCCTTCTTTTCCTCGTCGGCCTTGGACTTCACTTCGTCGATTGCCCGACGCAGCACGGATTCGCCAACGATGATCTTCTGAACGGTCCTGTCCGTGGTTCCTGTCGCGCGTTCGAGCAGATTGCTCTTCGGTTTCGACCAGGTGCCGCCGATGTCGAATGGCAGCGTCCGGCGGCCGTTTGCATCGGGCTTGCTGAATTGCGCAGCGAGTGTGCTCCTGTTCTCGAGAAAGGAGTTGGCTACGCTGAGGACGGCATCGAGGTCCAGTTTCCCGTCGAGTTTCGAGGAGCCGGTGGCGCTGAGAATCAACGGCGGCGCGTCCACGGAAAGCTGGTCCACAAAAAGCCGGTCATTGCCGATTTGGAAATTGAGCGTGGAGTTCTCGATTCCAAAGTGCGCGGCGTTTTGAATCTCGAGAAACTCGCCAAGTTGACGAACCATTTCCAACTCCTGAAATGTTCCATTCTTCAAGGTGACGCTGCCTTTTCCTTGCAGCAGCTTTCGGTGGTCGCCGACGCCCCGGAGGGTCGCGCTGCCGCTCAGTATGCCGGTGAGATTTGGCTGTTCGGCGCTCGCCTCGGAACACGCCCGCAGCACGTCTACGTCGGCGAGTGAAATTTTCGCGCTGAACGGCATCCCGAGGTCCGTCGCTTTTTCCGGCATGGTAGCGAAGCTCCCGGTGACTTTCCCACCGCCGGCTTTGGCCTGAAACGCGGGGGAAATAAATCCCTTCGTCTCCGAATAGCTCACGCCGGCGTGGAAGTCGTGAAGCGCCAGCTTTCCGTAGAGCACGGCGTAGCCGATGGCCAGTGAGCCCTCGATTTTTTCCTCGGTGATTCCGGGCAGCGAAAGCCGGACGTCGCTCAGCGTTGCGTATGGCGCCCCCGTCTCATCGTAAAGTTCCGCGGCGCCTCCGATGATTGTCAGTTTCTCCACACTCACGGCCGGTCCGGATTTCTTCGCGGCAGGTTTTGGTGTTGTCGCGGCGCTTCCGGTCGCCGATTTCGGACTCTTCGGCTTTCTGCGGGCATCGAGTTCCGCCTGAATTTCCGCTGGGAGTGGCGGGATCCGCCATTTTCCCGGTGCGCTCTGGGACACTGAGAACTTCGGTCCGTTGATGCTCATCTCGCTGATCATGAGCCGGCCGCGGGCCAGTGATGCGGGGTTGTAGAGTGCCGTGAAACTCGAGGCCTCAAAGAAGTTTCCGTTCACGTCAGGAACGGTAACTCCGGTTGCGGTGATACCGCCGCCCGGTGACACGCTGAGTTTCGTGAACTTCAACGGAAGCCGTAATGCCTTGCTCAACTCACGCTCGATGTGCGCGTGCATCGCCGGCGACTGAACCCATCGGTTCAGCATCCAAAATCCCGCGAGCAGCAGCACTGCGAGCGCTGCAAGCGAGATGAGCAGGATTTTTCCAAGGCGTTTCACGGCGGCGGAACGTAGCGATCCGGGGCTGAAAGGAAAGTGTTGTCCGCGGCATCCGTCGGAAACCGTTCGACAGGCCCGCGCGTAGAGCGTAGCGAAAACACGCCCATGCTTAGTAAACCGGACAGCGCGCTCATCATCGTCGGCCACGGCTCGACGCTCAACCCGGATTCCAGCGCGCCCACATTCGACCACGCGGAGGAAATCGTGAGACGCGGGATTTTCGGCGAGGTTCATTGCGCGTTCTGGAAGGAGGAGCCTTCATTCCGCCAGGTGCTTCACTGCGTGGAGCGCAACGACGTGTATGTCGTGCCCAATTTCATCAGCGAGGGATACTTCACCCGCACCGTTATTCCGCGTGAACTCGGGCTAGATGGCCCGCTCACGAGATTCGGCGCGCGCGCGGTGAAATACTGCGAGCCGGTCGGCAGCCACGGCAAGATGACCGATTTGCTGTTGCATCGGGCGCGCTCCGTTGCGCCCGGTGTGCCGCCGGAACAGACGACGCTTTTCATCGTAGGGCACGGCACGAATCTCAACGACAACTCCGCGCTCGCTGCGAAGCGTGAAGTGGAGCGCATCGCCGCGCTCGGTCTTTATGCTGACGTTCAAAGTTCGTATATGGAGGAGGCACCGCTGATATCAGATTGGGCGACACTCGCCTCCCAGCCGAACGTGGTCGTTGTTCCATTCTTCATCGCGGACGGCCTGCACAGCTACGAAGACATTCCCGTGCTCCTCGGCATTGCGTCGGAAAGCCCGGGTGCCGCCAGCGCCGGGCAGGCATCGATCTTCGCTGGCAACCCTTACTCGCTCCGCGGAAAGACGCTGTTTTATGCGAGTTCCATCGGCACGGAACCGGGTTTTGCGGACGTGATTCTCGATCAAGTCGCCGCATTTGATTCCACCTCACGATGAACCGCGAACTCCTGAAATCATTCTCGAACTGGCTGGGCGACGGACCGCGTATTGTCGGGCAGGTGCGTATCTCGCGTGCCGCCGAATCATGGGAACTCCGTCACAACGACGACTCGGGTGAACTTACAACCTACGACCGTTGGCAGGATGCACGGGCTCTCGCGAATCTGACGGAAGACGGTGCATTCCGGCCCATAAAAACGATACGCGATTTGCGGCGCGGCTGGCGATTGCTGCTGGCGTCTGTTGAAGACGTCGTCCGCGCGTTGGACTACTTTTACCCGGCGATGCTCGGCCTTTGGAATGCCGATTCCCGGGGCGAACTCGTTGTGACCGATCTTCGCGAAACGCTCGCACGTCAGACCGGCATGTACCGCGTCACCCAAAAAATCACCGACCCCCAGGCGCAGCAGCTTTGCGCATCGCACTGTTCGTTGTGCATGAAAACGATGCTCTGGAAGATCGACCCCGCGCAGCCAATCACGAGCCTCGCTCCGGAAAAACACCAGCGGGCATCGGGCGATTCGCTGCCTTTACTGTGCCGTGAGGCGTGCAATTTCCTCATCGGCCACGCGCGGACAGTCGTGAAAAAGGCCGAGAAAGAAGCGTTGGATGCTGCCAGTCCGCAGACCTCGAGCTAAAGACGGCCACCCGAATGGATCCGCAAACGAGACAGCAACGAACACTTGGCCGGTTAATTTTTCTCAGCCGCTGGCTGCAGGCACCGCTCTACCTTGGTCTGATCGTCGCGCAGGGCGTTTACGTCTACCGGTTTTTTGTCGAGCTTTGGCATCTCATTACGCTCGCCGCCCAGACGAGCACCGTGAAGGAAGCGGAGATCATGCTGATTGTCCTCGGGCTGAT
>SXWH01000098.1 GCA_005791535.1 Verrucomicrobiaceae bacterium
GGTGGCTACAATTTCCAGTGGGCCTGGGCCAGCGGACACGCGGCGGGCGAGGTGGCGTAGGGATTTGCTCCCGCAGTTTGGGTTCCGCGGTTTTTACTCGGTCTTTACAATCAAAGTCTCCCCGTCTCATTGCGCCTTAACAATGATGTGCAACCTTCCGATTCAACCACCGGAATTATCCACATGACTCTCACCACTCGTTTTGCCCGTTCTGCAGCCGTCCTGCTCGCGCTGTCAACCGCATCCGTTCACGCCGATCCGCAACTCACCTCCTGGTTCACTACGAACTCCGGGAAGTATGCGCGAATCTATCAGAGCACGGCGAACGAAACCGCTGGGACGACTTCGACAACGTGGAGTCGTGGGTCCGGCACTCAGACGAATCCCGTTTATGCGGACGTTAACGAGATCAATTACTCCGCGAACTGGATCTACATCCGGACATCGGGTCTCGCATCGCACATCATGGGGCCGTGGTACCTCGATGCGGCGAAGACGCAGAACTTCCCGAATTTTCCGTCGAATACGGCTGTCGTTTACCGCATTCCTCGTTCGCCGGTGATTCCCGCCACGAAAACGCTCACGGGGCTCGGAGCGACCGGGCGGATGGTAAATGGCGTGTCCATGTTCGATAGTCGCGACGCTTTCTCTTACGTAAATGCGAGCGCGCAGGATGCTACGCCGACGAATGGGTTGACGGGCGACGGCATTTGGAATCGCGACGGATACCACAACGAGGGTGTCACTTTCGACCCGGCGCTCGCGCACCAGGCGGGAAACAACTACCACTATCACGCGCATCCCATCGGCCTGCGTTATCAACTCGGTGACCACGTCGATTATAATCCGACGACAAATCGCTACACCGAAAGCGCAGCGACACCGACCGCGCACTCGCCAATCGTGGCTTGGGCGGCGGATGGTCTGCCGGTTTACGGACCTTACGGCTACAGCGATCCGACCAACCCAAGCAGCGGAATCCGCCGGATGGTCTCGGGCTTTACGCTCCGCGATGGAACGAACGGAACGACGGCGATCACGGTCCGGCAGGTTCTCCCGCTCTGGGCGCAGCGCGTGCAAAACCGCACGACGCTTGCCGCGAACCAATACGGTCCGGCAGTGAACGCGACGTATCTGCTCGGGCACTACATCGAGGACTTCGACTACCGCGGCGACCTCGGACAGACGCAGACAACCGGCGCGACGATTCGTGATTTCGATCTGAACGAGCAAAATGTCCGCTTCTGCGTGACACCGGAGTATCCCGCAGGCACGTGGGCTTACTTCACGCCAATCAATGCGGATGGCACGCCGCAGTATCCTTACACCACGGGCCGCGCTTATTATGGCACGCCATCGGGCGGCGCCTCGTCGGCGGCGGTGATGAATGCGGACACGCCGCTCACGCAGCATTTCATCGGCGGAGCAAACAAGGCGCTCGCGATTCCGACGACGCCGACCGTCTCCGGCAACACCGTTACGGTGACATGGAGCGCGGTGGAGGGCGGCACGTACAGCGTGGATGCTTCGCCGACGCAGGCGACTTGGACGAGCAAGGCGACCGGTCTTGTTGCGACGGATATTTCCCGGAGCACCAGCTACACGGCCCTCGGCTCGAGTGGAACGGAATACGCCCGGGTGAACCGCACGGCGCTTGCGACCTACGACACGAATGGTCAGACCGCGGCGACCGTCGCTCAGAGCACCATCGCGAGCTATTCGCTCACGCCGAATACGCCGCCGACCATCACGGGAATTTCCGCGCAATCGGTGGCGATGAACACAGCGACCAGCGCGCTGGCGGTGACGGTGGGCGATGCGGAAACGGCAGTTGCGAGCCTGACGATGATTGGTTCTTCGTCGAACACGACGCTCGTTCCGAACGCGAATATCATCTTCGGCGGCAGCGGCGCGAGTCGCACGGTGACAGTGACTCCCGCGCAGAGCCAGACGGGCTCCGCGACAATCACTGTCGGCGTGAACGATGGGCAGACAACGACGAACACCACATTCACACTGACTGTCACCGGGACGAATACGGCCCCGACGATTTCGTCGATTGCGAACCAGAGCACGAACCAAAACACGGCGACTTCTGCGATTCCTTTTACTGTAGCAGATGTGGACACAGGCGCTGCGAGCCTGACTCTCAGCGGATCCTCGGCAAACACGACACTCGTTCCGAATGCGAACATCGTTTTCGGTGGCAGCGGCGCGAACCGCACGGTGACAATCACCCCGGCTGCCGGGCAGACCGGCAGCGCCGCGATCACCATCACGGCAAATGATGGTGCTGCGACAGCCGGCACGACGTTTACTTTGACCGTCGTTCCGACAGCGCCGACGATTACGAACATCACCGCGACGCCTGCTTCTCCGACGAGCGCGGACACAGTGGTCATCAAAGCGAACATCACACCGTCTGCCGGGCGCACGATCTCGAGCGCACAGCTCACGTATAACGCCGGGACAGCATCAACCACGGTCTTTAACGAAACCATGGGCACCGTAGCGGCGACGGCCTGGACGGGCGCTGGCACGGTGCATCCGTGGACGATCACATTTGCCGGACCGCCGCAGTCGCCTTTCGCGCAATCCGCGGCGTCGAATCACACACCGAGCGGACAGGGGAATCAGTTCGGAATGGAAATCACTGCAAATGCTCCGCAGATCGCGAACAGCACGATGACGACGACGAACAACATCAACGCCACCGGCACATCGGGCACGGTGAGCTTCTGGGTTGCATCGTCGGGCCTTACTGGCACGCAGGGATGGGACTTCCAGACTTCCACCGACGGCACGACATACACCACGCGGCTGAGCGAACTTACGGGCTCGAATCACGCGTATCAGCAATACACCTACACTCTTTCCGCCGCGGAACGCGTGAGCACATTGAAGCTGCGCTTCCGCTTTGCCGGGCCGGGAATGTCGAATGTCCCGAAGGTGTATCTCGACGACATCTCGGTGGTCGTTGGTGGCGGCAGTTCGCCGGTGACGGTGAACATGCTCGACAACGGCCTCAATGGCGACGGCGCTGCGGGCGACGGCGTTTACGGATACAGCGCGATTCCGGCGCAGGCTACGGGCGCGACGGTCAATTACACCATCGCCGCGACCGACAGCGCATCGGTCACCACGACGATTGCGAATAACTCATACACTGTCGTCGCGGCGGCACCGGTGCTTGCGGTTACACCTGCGACTGGACTCACATCGACGGGCACAATTGGCGGGCCGTTCACACCATCGAGCGCGGTTTACACGATCTCGAATACCGGCAATGCCTCGATGAACTGGACCGCTGCGAAGACCGTCGCATGGGTCACGCTCTCGAGCACGGGTGGCACACTTGCAGCGGGTGCAAACACCACAGTCACCGCGAGCATCAATACCTCCGCAAATTCGCTCGCAGTCGGCAGCTACAGCGACACGATTACGTTCACGAATACGACCAACGGCACCGGAAATACAACGCGTTCCGTGAGTCTCGCGGTCGGCTCGAACACCGCGCCTTCCGCACCTGTCCTCACGGCGCTGCCGCTGTTCAGCCAGGGCGCAAGCAAGAGCATTTCCTGGCCGGCAGTTAGCGGTGCGACGAGCTACACGATTCAAATCGCGACCGATGCCGCATTCACCACGAGCGTCGTGTCGCAGACCGTCACCAGCCCGGGCGCGACGTTTACGAATCTCGCGAGCGGCGTGACCTATTACTACCGCGTCGTCGCGACGAATGCCATCGGCTCCTCGGCGGCGAGTAACGTCGTCTCGTCCACGCAGGACAGCGTCGCTCCGCTTGTGGCGATAACGTCGCCCGCGTCGGCGTTTTCCACGGCGACAGCCACGCTCACTGTCAGCGGAACGAGCTCGGATGCGCTTTCCGGCGTGAGCAACGTCACGGTCAACGGCGTCAACGCCACGACCTCGAACAACTTTGCGACGTGGAGCGTCTCCATCCCGCTCGGCTACGGCACGAATGGCATCACTGCTGTCGCCTACGATGCCGCTGGAAACGTCACGACCACAGCACCGGTGAATGTCACCCTCACCGCCACGCAGACCTACAATCCGCTCATTATTCCCGAACTGATGACCGGAACGACGTTCAATTTAAACCTCCACAATTCCGCGAAGCGCTTCGGCAATACGGCATTTCAAAACACCGCCGACACCACGACCATCAGCTACAACAACATGCTCATGTGGGGCCCCACGCTCATCATGAACAAAGGCGACTGGGTGCAACTCAACGTCACCAACAATCTCGCCGAATCCACCACCACGCACTGGCACGGCTTCCACATCCCCGCGATCATGGATGGCGGCCCGCACCAGATAATCCCCGCCGGCACCACGTGGCGTCCGCAATTCAAAGTGGATAACAACGCCGGCACTTACTGGTACCATCCGCACCTCCACGAACACACGCAGGACCAGCTCACGAAAGGCGGTGGCGGTATGATCATCATCCGCGATCCCATCGAGTCCGCGCTCAATCTTCCGCGCACTTACGGCGTCGATGACATCCCGCTCGCGCTCACCAGCCGCCGCTGGGCTGCGAACCAGTTTGTCACGGGACTCGCAGGCGTCACACAGAGTGCATACGGCGACTACATGCTCGTAAACGGAACGCTCAGTCCGCAGATCACGCTGCCGAAGCAGTACGTCCGCCTCCGCATCCTCAACGCCGAGATCGAGCGCAGTTACAACCTCGGCTTCAGCGACGGCCGCACCTTTTACCAGATCGCCACCGACGGCGGCCTCGTGAATGCGCCCATCGCCTTGACCCGCCTCGTTCTCGCAGTCGGCGAGCGCGCGGAAATCCTGGTCGATCTCACCGGCGCGACAGTCGGCTCATCGTTCGACTTGCAGGCGTTCAACAGCGGACAGGCAAACGACTTCCCCGGCGGCGAACCAGCCACCACCGGTCAGTTTGGCAGTTTGCTCAACAACACCACGTTCAACATCCTGCGCATCAACGTGGGCAACCCCACCGCAAATCCCGTCAACACGCGTCCTGCCACGCTCACGACGAACACATTCTACGGCCTCACCGACGTGACGAACACCCGCACCGTCACCATCACCAACGGTTTCCCCGGCAGCGGTCTCCCGTTCAGCTTCGACAACCTCGTGTATTCGTCGAACGTGATTAACCAGAACCTCAACCTCAACGCAGTCGAGCGCTGGAACATCACCAACACCTCCGCCTTCAGCCACTCGTTCCACATCCACGACATCCAGTTCAAAATCATCTCCCGCACCGGCGGCAACAACGCCGGCGTGAAAGCGTTTGAAGACGGCTGGAAGGACACGCTCTTCATCGGTCAGAACCAGACCGTGAGCTTCATCGCGAAGTTCGATGGATTCGCCAGCGAGACCAATCCCTTCATGTATCACTGCCATTTCTCAAACCACGAAGACGAAGGCCTCATGGGCCAGTTCGTGGTGAAGAACAACGCCACCGAAGCGCTCGCCATCTCCAGCTTCATGCGCACCGGCGACAACAGTCTTATCCAACTCGACTTCCGCGCGACTCCCGGCACGACCTACACGCTCCAGTATCTGAGCGACCTCACCACCGGCACGTGGACCGACATCGGCAGCGTCACCAGCGACGGCAGCACTGCGACCTTTACAGAAACAGACGCCGCGCGCCTCGCCCAGCCCCGCGGATTCTACCGCGTGACGATTCCCGTAATCACGCAATAGGAGTTACGATGCACATCCACCGGATTCTTCGGCTGGCGTGCCTGCTTTTGTTCGCGAGCTCCGCGGTGGCCGGCAATAATGTGCTGCTCATCATCGCGGACGACTTCGGTCTCGACGCCAGCGCCGTTTACAACACGGCACCGGGAGTCCAGCTCGCGCCGACGCCGAACATCGCGTCGCTTGCTGCGAATGGGGTGAAGTTCACCAACGCGTACAGCTATACGGTCTGTTCTCCCGCGCGTTCGTCGGTTCTCACGGGGCGATTCGGCTCCCGTACCGGCACTGCGAATGTTGCGGGTGGCCCGGCATCGAACAATGGGCTGAAAGCAACGGAGTTCACGCTCCCCGACGCCTTCGCTGCGAACGCCGGGCTGAACTACCAGTTGAAGCACGTCGGGAAATGGCACCTCGGCGGTGCGAACACCGCACCGTGCCTCATCGGTGGATGGCCCTCTTTCTCCGGTCCGCTGATTGGGGAGATCGACGACTACATGAATTGGACGAAAGTCACGGGCAGCGGAGCCTCGGCGAGCAGCAGCACCGTAACGACGTATGCCACGACGGACAATGTGAACGATGCGCTTTCCTTCATCAGCACTCAGACTGCGGCGGGGAAACCGTGGTTCACGTGGGTAGCGTTCAATGCGCCCCATACGCCTTATCACAAGCCGCCGGACAATCTACACACTTACGACACGACTGTGGCAAACTGGGCGACTCTCCCGGTCACCGGAAACTCGCTGGTCCACTACAACGCAGCGATCGAGGCGATGGATACCGAGATCGGGCGTCTGCTTGCGGGAGTGAACCTCGCGACGACGACGGTGATTTTCATCGGCGACAATGGAACTCCGCCAGCGACCTTGCAGGCTCCATACCCCGCGAATCGAGGGAAGGCGACGCTCTACGAAGGCGGGATTCGCGTGCCGATGATCATCCGGGGCGCGGGTGTGGTGTCGCCCGGTCGCACGTCAACGGAGTTGGTGCATGTCGTGGATTTGTATTCCACGATTCTTGAACTCGCCGGGATCAATGTCGGCAGCACGGTTCCGTCGGGAACGGTGCTCGATTCGCAAAGCCTGATGCCCATTCTGCAAGGGCAACCCGGAACGAGAACGAGGGTGTTCGATGACTATTGGGACCTCGCGTTTCCGTCGCTCAGCGACGCGGGTCGCACATTGCGCGATTTGCAATACAAGCTCGTGCGTTTGAATGATGGCACCGAGCGCTTTTACGATCTCAACGCGGACCCATACGAAGGGACAAACCTCATCGCCGCGGGATTCGCTGCGATGAATTCCACGCGTCAGGCCGCATATACATCGCTTGCCACGCAGTTCCCGGACTTCAACACGCCGCCGACGATTTCGGGAGTTGCGAACCAGAGCGTGCCGCAGGGCGGAGCGACCGGCGCGCTCGCATTCACCGTGGGCGATGGCGAGTTGAATACAGCGATTCTTTCAGTCACCGCGTCGTCTTCAAACACCACGGTGGTCCCCGCTGCGAATGTTGTTTTAGGCGGCTCGGGCACGGCGAGGACTGTGGCCGTCACCGCGGCAGCGGGACAGATCGGGACCTCTACGATCACGCTCAGCGTCACCGACGGCGTGTTTACAACGAGCACGAGCTTCGTGCTTTCAGCCGGGAGTCCCGCCACTGTTTCGCCGACCACCATCGCGCCATCGGTTCCCACCAATACAGACACGGTCACAGTCACCGCCGCCGTGACACCATCAGGCGGTGCGACAGTTTCCTCGGTGCAACTCGGCTACAGCACGGGGACTTCGACGAATACCGTCTTTGCGGAAACGATGGCGGCTGCGGCGGCGAATCCCTGGACCGGCACCGGCGCGGTGTATCCTTGGACAATCACCAACACGGGCGCTGGCGGCATGACCGTGAAGCAAACAGTCGCGGCAAATCACGGCGCGGGGAATCCGTGTGGACTCGACTTCAGCAGAGGCACCGCCAACGTAGCGCAGTCCATGGCGGCGACGACGAACGCGATCGATGCTACCGGCTCCGCGGCGTTCGTGGAGTATTGGGTGTATGCGGCGGACCTCGTCTCGCCAAATGGTTGGACGTTCCAGACATCCACCGACGGCACGACGTGGACGACGCGGCAGAGCGAGCTCACCGGAAGCAATCACGCGTTCCAGTTGTTCCACTACGACCTCTCGGCGACGGAGCGCGTCAGCACATTGCGAATCCGCTTTCAGTTTGCGGGAAATGCGACGAACACGCCGCCACCAAAGGTCCGGATCGACGACATCACCGTTGTCACCACCACTCCGAATCCGCCCACCGTCGTGACGATGTTTGACGACGGAGCGCACGGCGACGGCCTCGCGGGCGACGGCATTTACGGCGGCGCGATTCCACCGCAGACCACCGGCACGACTGTAAACTACACCGTCACCATGACAGACAGCGCCGCCGGGACCGCGAGCAGCTCGGGGAGCTTTCAGGTCGCTGCCGCCGCGCCCGTGCTGACGGTGACTCCCGCATCGACGCTCACCTCCACCGGCACCGTGGGGAGCGGCGTCTTCTCACCATCGAGCGTGACTTACACCATCGCAAACACCGGCACCGGAACCATGACCTGGAGCGCCTCGAAATCCGCCGCGTGGGTCACGCTCAGCAGCACAAACGGCACGCTCGCATCCGGTGCAAATACCACCGTCACCGCGACGATCAACGCCACCGCGAACACGCTCGCCATCGGCAGCTACAGCGACTCCATCGCTTTTTCAAACACCACCAACGGCACCGGCAATACCACACGTCCGGCGAGCCTCGCAGTCACCACCGCATTCGCCACATGGCAGATAGCAAATTTCACCGGCGGCGCCAGCCACCCCGACGCCGCCGCGATGCTCGACCCCGACAAGGACGGCCTCGTCAACCTCATCGAGTACGCCCTCGGCACAAACCCCAATTCCAGCAGCCCAAACCCCGCAACGATCAGCAAGGTGAACATCAGCGGCAGCGACTACATCCGTATCAGCTTCACGAAAAACCCCGCCGCCACCGACGTGACCACCACCGCACAATCCAGTCTCGACGCCGGCTCGTGGGGGACCAATGGTTTCATCATCGAAAGCAACACCGCGACCGAGCTCATCATCCGCGAAACCACGCCCGTCGGCACAGCGACGCAGCGGTTTTATCGCGCACTCGTGACGCAATAGTCCCGCTCAACTCCCAATCCCGGATGTGTGAGCGGATTGCCAACGTGAAATCACTCGCTTGAAAACCGCGCGGCGATACAAAAGCCGACATGCGCCCGCCATTCCACGATCTCGAGCAGACACCATGCGCGCTCTGATATTCGCAACGTTTGCGTGCCCGCTTTTTATCGGCATGGCCATCGCTGTGTCCTCAGCGGATCAGTCTTTCGGCGACGGTCAGTTCTTTGATGAGTATGCCGGCTCGGTTCTTCTCGGGTGTGCCGTCTTTACCATCATTTCACTGTTTGCGGTGTCTCGGCCTCAGCCCAGCGAGTCGGCGTTCGCGTGGCTTTTCTTTTTCGGATTGTTCTGTCTCGGGTTGTCGCTGGCAGAAATCTATTCCGATTGGGGGCGCACCCCATATGGGATAGAGGAATTCCGAGCCATGAGTTCCATGACCCGAATTCTATTTCTCACCGTGACGCTTTTGTTCGGCCTCGCGCACATCATCGCGGCACTCGTGCGCGACCACTTGCATCCACGGCTCACGTCTTTGCAGCGCAGAGGAATGCACCGACAATGAACCACGCTCAAAAGATATTATGACTCGGGACGAAATACTTCAAATTGCCCGTGCGGTAGCTGCGGAAAATGGATGGCTTTGGAGGGAGCCAGTTGAGGTAAAGCTGTATCGGCGCTTCGTCTTCTTTGGTCGGCGACGTTGGTGCGTCACTACCAACTATATGTGCACTGGCTGCAACATTCACGTCGGGATCGATGCCGTAACCGGTGAGGTGACCAGTAAAGGATACGCCCCACGATGACGGCGACGATGAAGCACCATAGTGCCGCCAGTGGCGAAGAGCGATGAAACGAATAACCAAGGTTTTCGGTATCGCCGTCACCGTTGCATTACTTCTTTGCATCGGCGTCTATCGGATGTGGCGAAGTTCCGCGACCCTGATTCCCGGATGGACATCGCACAGTCCTGACGGGAGGTTCCGTATCGAGTTCTATCGGGTTTGGACTATGAGCGGTTGGCTGGGCACGCCACCAGGACAAGGTTCGGATGCAATTGATGGGTTTATCCGTCTTTATCGTTCGGACGGGACATTGCTCCAGGAGACGTACCGTAATTTCCTTCGGGGCTACGAACCACGATGGAGCGATGATGAAGCATACTTCCCCGGCGACGGGCCTGTGTGGAAGCTGCCAGAAACGAAAGGCCACTAGCCGCCACCGTCCTTTACATCCCGCTGACAATTTTCCAGATGCACCGTCGCCCATTTCCCATCATGGTCGAAGCGTTATGCTGTTCTTCTTCCACTCATGAAATTTGCACGGTTTGCACTCATTGCGATTGCTGCGGCGTGCGGCTGGTTTGGCGCGACGATGGCGCATCGGACTACGACGGCTCCGGCTGGACGCAAGGTGTTGTTTTTCCAAAGCCCGATGCATCCGTGGGTGAAGTCCGACAAGCCGGGGCAGTGCACGGTTTGCGGTATGGACCTCGTGCCGGTGTACGAGGGTGGCGCGAGTTTCGATAACGCGGCGAGTGGTCTGGTGATGCTGCCGCAGGGCAGTCCGAATGTCGTGGGCGTGCAGACGGTGGAGGTGAAGAAGCAGCCGCTCGTTCGCACGCTGCGTGTGGCGGGGATGATCGGCGAGGACGAGTCGCGCCACGGGGTCATCAGCGCGCCAGTGGAGGGGCGGCTCGACGGGTTGGCGATGAATCACGAGGGTCAGCAGGTGACGCGTCGCCAGCCGCTCGCCACGGTGTTCAGCCGCACGCTGCTCGCCGCCGCCGAGGAATACAAAGCTGCGCTGGCACAGGGCGAGGCCGCGGCCGAAGCTGCGAAGCGCAAGCTGGAGCAGCACGGGCTGGTGTGGGAGCAGATTAAGACCATCCCGCAGCGGCAGCCGGATGATATTTACTTCGGCATGCTCGCGCCGCTGACGGGGACGATCGTGAAGAGCTACGTGCACGAAGGGCAGTATGTGAGGAAGGGCGAGCGGATGTTTGAAATCGCGGACTTTTCGCGGATGTGGTTCATGTTCGCAGTTCCGGAGCAGGACCTGCCGCTGGTGAAAGTCGGGCAGCTTGTGAACGTCACGACGCCGACTCTGCCGGGCGAGACGATGCGCGGACGCATCGCGGGAATCAGTCCGAGCATCAACGAAATGATGCGCGCCGCCGATGTGCGCGTGGTGCTGGATAATCCGGAGCGAAAGCTGAAGAACAAATCGTTTGCGCAGGGCACGGTGGAACTCGAAGCGCCGGAGGTCGCCGTGATTCCGCGGAGCGCGGTGTTGTGGCCGGGGAGTTCGCCGCGCGTGTTTGTGGAAAAGGCTGAGGGCACTTACGAGCAGCGCAGCGTGAAGCTCGGGCGCGCGGAAGATTCGCTGTGGGAAGTGCTCGACGGCTTGCGCGAAGGCGAGCGCGTTGTGGTGCGGGGGAATATGCTCATCGACAGTCAGGCGCAGCTCGACGCGATGGCTGTGCAGCCTGCCGGGGAGACCGCTCCACTTTCTCCACAGCTCGTCGATTTGCTCCGCGCAGCAGCCGCGCTTTCCGCCGCGCTGGCGAAGGATGATTTGTCCTCAGCAAATGCGGTGGTCGCGAAACTGCCGCCGCCGGATGCTCCTGTGAAAACGCCTGCGCCGGTCGCCAGTGCAGACCTCGCGACGCTGCGGAAGAGTTTCCTCCCGTGGAGCCAGGAGCTCGCGGCGCTCGCGGTGAAGGCGGGGATTCCCGACGTGCGGGTCTTCCGGTGCTCGATGACCGGCCAGCTCTGGCAGGGCGCGCCCGAGGCTGCGTCGTGGATTCAATCCGGCAGCGAACCGCGAAACCCATACTTTGGCGCGGAGATGCTGGAGTGCGGAACGGAAGTGAAACGATGATCGATGCGCTCATCACATGGTCGCTGAGGAACCGCTTCCTTGTAGTATGCGCCACGCTTTTCCTGGTGGCGTTCGGCATCAAGGCGCTGCGCGAAACGCCCGTGGATGCGCTGCCGGACCTGAGCGAGAATCAGGTGATCGTCTTTGCCGACTGGATGGGCCGGAGCCCGCAGGAGGTGGAGGACCAAATCACCATGCCGCTCTCCGCGAGTCTGCGAGGGCTTGCGCAGGTGAAGAGCGTACGGGCGACGAGCATGTTCGGTTTTTCGCTCATCAACGTGATTTTTGAAGACGGCGCGGACAAGGCCGCCGCTCGTCAGCGAATCTTCGAACGGCTGAATCTTGAGAGCGACGCGCTGCCGGATGGCGTAAAAGCGAAGCTTGGCCCGGACGCTACGGGGCTCGGCTGGGTCTATCAATACTACCTCGAAGTCGATCCCGCGGCCGGACACCAATATGACCTCGGCGAGCTTCGCTCCGTGCAGGATTCATTCGTGCGAAATCATCTCAACGCGGTGCCCGGGGTGGCGGAAGTGGGGAGCGTCGGCGGATTCGTGCGGCAGTATCAGGTCGAAGTGGATTCGCAAAAAATGCGTACCGCCGGTGTGTCGCTGAACATGGTGATGATGGCCGTGAGCCAGTCGAATCTCAACGTCGGTGGAAAGAGCATCGAGGAGAACGGCATGGAGTTTATCGTGCGCGGAATCGGCGTGATCCGCAGCGCGGAGGACCTGGAGAGAATCGCGGTGATGGAAAACGTGTTGCTCAAAGACATCGCCCGCATCGAGCTCGGCGGCGATTTCCGGCGCGGCGCACTCGACATCGGCGGCCGCGAAATCGTCGGCGGAACCGTGGTGATGCGCACCGGCGAAAACGCCCGCGAAGTCATCGCGCGGGTGAAGGCGAAGGTCGCGCAGATTTCCGCCGCGCTTCCGCCGGGCGTGAGCATCAAGCCGTTCTACGACCGCAGTGAGCTCATCGACCGAACCATCGACACGCTCAAAACCGCACTCATCGAGGAACTCGTGCTCGTGACGCTCGCGCACATCATCTTCCTGTTTCACTTTCGCAGCATCTTCATCGTGATGATCCCGCTGCCCGTGAGCATTTTGATCTCGTTCATTCTCATGCGCGAGTTCGGCTTCACATCGAACATCATGAGCCTCTCGGGCATCGCCATAGCCATCGGCGTGCTCGTGGACGCCGCCATCGTTATCACGGAAAACGTCATCCGCCGCTGCGAGCAGGCCGGGAACACAAACGCGGAAACCATTCTCGCTGCGGCGAAGCAAGTCGGGCGGCCCATCGTTTTCGCGATGGCGATCATCATCCTCGCGTTCATCCCCGTCTTCGCGCTGAGTGGGATGGAGGGTAAAATGTTCCACCCGCTCGCATTCACAAAGACGTTCGCGATGCTCGGTTCCACGCTGCTCGCGGTGACCATCGTGCCCGTTCTTAGCACCTGGCTCGTGCGCGGACCCTTCCACGCGGAAGACCGGAACATCGTGATGCGTGTCCTGCTGAAACTCTACGATCCAGCGCTCGATTTCGCCCTGCGGCGGAAAAAGACGACCATCGCCTGCGCCGCGATCATCCTCGCTGGAGCGCTCGCACTCGTTCCGCGCATGGGCTCGGAATTTATGCCTCCGCTCAACGAAGGCAGCCTGCTTTTCATGCCGAGCTTCACGCCCGCCACATCGCTCTCGGATGTGAAGCGCGCGATGGCGTGGCAGGATAAGGTGTTCGCGAGCTTTCCCGAGGTGCGTAGCGCCGTTGGAAAGCTCGGACGCGCCGAAACCGCGACCGACCCAGCGCCGGTGGAGATGATAGAAACGACCATCATGCTCAAGCCCGAGAGCGAATGGCGCAGCGGTATGACTAAGCAGAAGCTCATTGCCGAGATGATGGACGCACTGCGCAAAGTGCCCGGCTCCATTCCCGGATTTCTCCAGCCCATCGAGGGTCGCGTCCTCATGATTTCCACCGGCATCCGCTCGCAGCTCGGCGTGAAGATTTTCGGCGACGACCTCGGCAAACTCCAGCAGGCCGCGTTCGACGCGCAGCGGATTATTCAAAGCGTGAGCGGTGCGACGGGCGTCACGCCGAGCCGCATTCAGGGTAAGCCGTATATCGAGATTGCGCTGAATCGCGATGCCATCGCACGAGTCGGAATGAGGGCTCAGGATGTCCTCGAAACAGTCGAAGCAGGGCTTGGCGGAACGACTGCGACCACCGTGCTCGAAGGCCGCCAGCGCGTGCCGGTTTCCGTGCGCCTGCAACGCAGCGAGCGCGAGGATTTGACCCGGCTCAAAGATGTCCTCGTCACCACGCCATCGAAACAAGTCATCCCGCTCGGCCAGATCGCGAGCATCAAACGCGTAGAAGGCCCGAATGAAATCTCCAGCGAGAACGGCCAGCTCCGCGCATACGTGCAGGTTAACGTGAGCGGGCGCGACCTCGGCGGATTTGTCGAGGAGGTGAAATCCCGCCTGCAAAATGAACTCGCGCCGAAGCTCGCCGCGCAGGGCATGACGCTCGATTACAGCGGCGAGTACGAGAATCAACTCCACGCGGCGCGCACGCTGAAGTTCATCGTGCCGTCGGTTCTGTTCATCATCTTCGCGCTGCTCTTTCAACTGTACGGAAAAGCCCGCGAAGCAGCGCACGTCCTCCTCGCAATTCCCTTTGCGCTCAGCGGCGGTGTCTTTTTGCAATACGCGCTCGGCTGGAATTTCAGCGTCGCCGTGTGGGTCGGTTACATCGCGCTTTTCGGCACTGCCGTACAAACGAGTGTCGTAATGGTCGTGTATCTCGACGAGGCCGTGGAACGCGCCCGCAAGCAGAGCGTCGGTGCGTTCTCGCAAGCCGACCTCATTATTGCAGTGAAAGAAGGTGCGCGCCTCCGCCTTCGGCCAAAAGTAATGACGGTCGCGACGATCATCGCCAGCCTGCTGCCCATCATGTGGAGCCAGCGCGCCGGTTCGGAAGTGATGCAGCCACTTGCTACGCCCATTCTCGGCGGAATGCTCAGTAGTCTTGTTCACATTCTGATTGTCACGCCCGTGGTGTTTTTGTGGTTGAGGATGCGTTCGCTCGGCATCAATTCCGGCTTCAGGGCATGAGTCACGATAGTTCAAAGTCGTATGAGCACCGGAGTTTCGGGCGGAGTGTGATGCTCGTGCTTCTGGCGGTTCTCTTTTGTGCTGGAATCAGCCGTGCGGCGTCGCTTGAAGTTTCATTCCGGCATCAATTCGGGAACG
This sequence comes from Verrucomicrobiaceae bacterium, assembly GCA_005791535.1. Taxonomy (GTDB): domain Bacteria; phylum Verrucomicrobiota; class Verrucomicrobiia; order Chthoniobacterales; family Chthoniobacteraceae; genus SXWH01. Next base: position 15,047 of record SXWH01000098.1, read on the forward strand.
AAGGGCTTATTCTTGATTCCCTCCGGTTTCAGAATACGGCGAAGGAGACGCTTTCGTTCACGCGGGTCAGTTATCTTTTGAGCGGGTTTGCGCTTGAGCGGGAGGATGGTGGATGGGTGGAGTTCCCCGATTCTTACGCATGGATCGATGCGGGAACCCGTCGGGATTCCTGCCGGATTGAGATGATTCCTCCCGGCAAGTACCGTGCGGTCCGTTTTCACATTGGACCCGATCCAGCGGCAAATATCCGGGAACCGTCGCAGTTCGCGCCGGAGCATCCACTGAACCCGAATCTGAATGGACTGCACTGGAGCTGGCAGACGGGATACATATTTCTAGCGCTCGAAGGGCGCTACCGCGCGGGGGGACTCGATGGCTTCTCGCTGCATCTCGCGCGCGATCCGAACAGGACGCGTGTCAGTCTCGCAGTTCCGCTGGATCTGACGGCGGATACCGCATTGGTGTTGGATTTCGATCTCGCGGTGCTGCTGAATGCTCCGCGAGCGCTTTCGTTTGCGAAGGATGGCGTCGCGACGCATTCACGGGACGGTGACCCGGTTGCGGCGGCTCTTGTGGCGAACCTGCCGGGCGCTTTTCGCGTGGTGCAGGTTCTTTCGGCGAAGCCCGCGATTTCGCGCCCGGCGCCGGTGAAGCCACTCTATCTTCCGGAAAAATACACGCCCTATCGGTTCACGATGAATGTGACTTTTCCGCTGCCGGATTTGCCGCGGGACAATCCCTTGATTGAAGAGCGTGTGGCGTTGGGGAAGGCGTTATTCAGCGAGACGGCGCTTTCCAGGGATCGTTCGATTTCCTGTGCATCGTGCCATGTCGCAAACTTCGTGTTCACGGACGCACGGCGATTCAGCATTGGTGTCGATGGACGGAAAGGAACTCGAAATTCGATGCCGCTGATGAACCTCGCGTGGAAGACTTCCTTTTTCTGGGATGGTCGCGCGCCGTCGTTGCGGACGCAGGCGCTGATGCCGATCGAGGATCATGCCGAGATGGATGAGAGTGTGCAGAATGTGATCCGGAAGCTCGGGGAGGACGCCAGTTATCCGCGAATGTTCGCGGCTGCTTTTGGAGCGCCGGAGATGACTGCCGAGAAGATTGGCCTCGCGCTCGAGCAGTTCATGCTCACGCTTTTGGCGGGTGATTCAAAATTTGATCGCGCGATTCGCGGTGCAGCGACGTTTTCCGATGACGAGAGGCGGGGCTTTGAGCTGTTCATGACCGAGTTTGATCCGCGGACCGGTCAGCGCGGCGCTGATTGCTTTCATTGTCACGGCGGCCCGCTTTTCAGCGACCATCAGTTTCACAATAACGGACTTTCTCCGACCGAGGATACGGGCCGGTTCCGCGCGACAGGAAAGGATTCCGATCGCGGGAAGTTTGCCACACCGAGTCTGCGTAATATCGAGCGGACGGCGCCGTACATGCACGACGGACGCTTCGCGACGCTTGAGGAAGTCGTGGAGCACTACAGCAGCGGAGTTCAACGAACTGCGACGTTGGATCCGAATCTTGCGAAGCACCCGAAAGGTGGGATCGCCCTCTCCGCCGATGAGCAGAAGGCGCTGGTGGCGTTTCTCCGCACATTGTCGGACGTGCGGGAGTAGCAAAATCAAACCGCTTTGTGCGGCGAGGCCGTAGCGCTCACAATCACGTCGCGGATGCGAGTGAGGTCTTCGTCGGAAACGGGTTTTTCCAAAGCCGTTTCATTATTCATGAGTTTTGCGCCGCGTTTTCCCACGTAGAATGTATCCACCGCCGCGCCTTTCTCGGTGGCGATTCGGGCTGCGCCAATTTCGAAGCCCGCTTCGCTGATTGCGTGAAGCACGTTGTAGAGAAGGCCGAGTCGGTCCGGGGTGACCAACTCGACGACTGTAAATTGAGGGTGCGAACGGGAATCGATGGCAATGCGCGTTGGGAAATCGAGGTGCGTGCTTCCGACGCGGCCGAGCGCCTTCTTCATGAGCGGCAAAAAGTCGAACTCCTCGTCTTTGAGTGAGGCGTTGAGATACTTCTCCACCAGAACGCGGTCGCGCCTGTCCGTAATCGCCTCGAAGCGCGTGGTCGAGATTCGGAAGGTGTCGAGGACGAGACCGTCTTCCCGGGTGAAGATATCCGCGCTGAGGATGCTCAGTCCCGCTGCGGAGATGCTGCCGCAGATTCGGGCGAGAAGTTGCGGGCGATCCCACGTGACGACCTGGAGATCGCTGTGGCCTGCGTTCTCATGCTGGACCCATTCGACACCGGGCGCGAGGATTGCGTTATCGTCGGCCCAATGCTCGGAGAGGAACTGACGGAAGAGCCGAATGTGGCCGGCGATGACAGCGGCGTTGTGACGATCGCTGAGGAAATACCGGTCCGGCATTGAGCTGAAGTGCGCATCGATTTCCTGCTCCCAATCCCCGTCTGAAAGGATCCGACCGACTTCGAGTCGAAGCTGCTTGCGCTGTCCTGCGCGCTGTTCGCGGTAGGCGGCCGCATCCGCCATGAATGCTGAGGTCTGCCTGTAGAGATTCCACATCAGCGACATCTTCCAGTCGTTCCACATTTTTGCGTCGCCCACGCCGAGTCCATCGGCGGCCGTCAGCAGCATCAGTGCATCGAGGCGCGCATGCGTGCCGACGATTCCGGCGAATTCCTCGATGGTCGCCATGTCGTCGAGATCCTGTGTTTGTGCGGTTTTTGCGAGCTCATCGTGGCAATCCACGAGGAAGATGAGTGATTGCCGCTGCGCTGCGCCGAGCTTGAATCGCTTGGAAACCGACTGTGCGTTCATCGCGCTCACGTCGGAATGGGAACGCACGTTTGCGGCCTTTCCGGTGTCGTGCAGAAGGAGCGCGAGATAGAGAATGAACGGGTCTTCGAGTTTCTGAAAAAGCTCGCGGTATCCGTCGAATTTCGGGTCCTCATTGTCGAGGAGGCTGTCGAGTTTTTCGATGCACACGAGCGTGTGTTCATCGGCCGTGTAGCGGTGGAAAAACTCGTGCTGCACGAGCGCGGTTAGATTTCCAAACTCCGGCATGTATCGGCCGAGAAAATCGACCCGGTGCATGAGTCGGAGTGTTGCGCCGACCTGTCCCTTGTGCCGCAGAATCTCGGTGAAGACCTCCGCATTTGCACGCGAGTAGCGGAACTCGGCGTCCACGTATTTGAGCCGTCTGCGGACGAGTTGGCGGAGTTCGGGCGTCATCGAGAGTCCGCGCTGTTGCACGTGCCGGAACAGGCGCATCATGCGTGTGACGTCCGTTTTGAAAATCTGCCGGTTTTCGTAAGTGATGCGATCGCCCGTCGCGATAAATCCGTCGAATGTTTCCCTCTCGGTGGGCTTGCGGCGGCCGAACGGGAGAAATCGGAAAAGCCCGCGTGGTTTGTCGGGTTTTGCGGTGGGCAGCGCGAGGCGCTCGGATACCAGTTCCGTCAGTTCGAAAATCGTGCGAGCGTGGCGGTAGTAGTCGCGCATGAAGGCCTCGGTCCGCCGCAGAATATCGGGGAACTCCGCTGCGTAGCCGAACTGGTTTGCCAGCGGAAGTTGCTGGTTGGTGACGATGATATCCGTGTGCCGTCCGGTGAGTTTGTGCAGCGCGGTGCGGAGTCGGAAGAGGAATTCGTAAGCATCCTCGATTTCGGCCTGCTCGCTTTCATTCAGGTACTTTCGCTCGACGAGTTCCGCGGTGGTTTTGACACCGTATTTCACGCGCGCCATCCACAGGAGATTCTGGTAATCGCGCAGCCCGCCGCACCCGTTCTTGATGTTTGGCTCCTGCATGTACGGAGTCTCGCCGTACTTCAAATGCCGCGCCGATTGGTCCTCCACGCGCATCTTTAAATACTCCGCCGCCTTGCCCGCGATGCACTCCTTCTCAAAGCGTGCGCGGAATTTGTCGTAGAGAGCCTTCGATCCCCAAAGAAGGCGGGACTCAAGCATCGCGGTCTTCGACTGCATCTCGGCGTTCGCCTCGGCGATGGTCTCGTTCAGGCTTCGCGTGCTGTGTCCGAGGGTGAAATTGCAGCCGCTGATGATTTCGTAAACCTCCCGCACGATCTCCTCGAAGCCCGGCGGGAACTTCGCGCCGCCGCCGTGGATGAAGGTCACGTCAACATCGCTGATCGGATTCAATTCCATCCGGCCGTAGCCGCCGAGTGCGACGACCATCATTTCTGGCAGGGACTTTACCTGCGGCCGAATTGACTCAGCGGCCTGGTCGAGAATGTGAACGAGAAAATCATCGAGGCTTTCCGCGCGATCGTGGCCTTCCGCAAGGCCGGGGCGGGGGACTTTGCGTTCGAGGCTGGAGATGTATTCAGCGTCATCTTTTAACGCCGAACGATAAGCCGCGATACGGTTCGTGAGATCGTAGGTTCCTCCTGCTTTGAGCCGGGAATCGATGTCGGAAAGCGTTTTTGCAAAACGGCCCATGGAACGGAGAGTGTGTTCTTGTCGCCGCACCCCGCGGGTGCGGCCGGAATCCTAGGACTTCAGCGATTCGACCCGCCTGCCGCCGTTCTCGTGTTTGGGCGTCGCCGCTGGGAGGTAGGGCGCGACGAAGGCATCGTGGAATGAATAGACCGCTTTAAAGTCGTCGAGCGAGTCATTCTGGGTTTTGCCGAACACACCGAGTTCAATCAGATTCCAGACCATGTTTCCGAAGTCATCGGTTTTGCGGATACCCCAATACTCGAGGACAGTCGGAACCATCGGGCCGAATTGCTTCAACGCGTGCTGCCGAATGCCTTCGCAAAGTTGTTGTCCCGTCACATGCCCGCCCTCACCAAGCTGGCGTTTGCGCAGCTTTACCGTTTGGTCCAGCGCATCCCTCAGAAAGAAGTACGCGTCCCGCGGGTAGCGGGAGTCGGCTTCGGTAATGAGTTCGACGGCTTCTCCGAATTCAAGTTTCTGCATGTTGGACCCCGCCAAAGTAGGTGCGGATTTTGATGCCGTCAACAATCGCGCTGCCTTGGGTGGCGCGCTTTATCCGGCGCTTGGTGGGTTTTTTTTGCGGATTCCGCGAATTTCCCTGCGCCGAAGAAAGTTTTTTTCATTGCACCCCTAATAAAAGCACGCTGCCATCCGTAGCGCTGTTTGACAGCTCTCCAACCTTTCGATTTAATCTACCCATGGACGCAATCCACGAACCTCATCAGGAAACCACAGCCGAGAAAATTCAGAAGAAACTCGCCGAGTCGCGGTTCTTCTTTCTCTCGCTCACGATGCACGTTTTGCTCGTGATTTTCGGTGGCAGTATCGTGCTTTTCACGATGCAGAAGGATGCCGACGACTTTGTCGCCGAGGGTGGCGATGGTCTCATCGCTCCGCCGAGCGACTTGCCTCCCGCAGAGCAGCAACCGCAGGATTCTGTTCCGGTCGAATCATTCCAGCAGCCGACTCCGAGTCTGAATTCTCCGACGGTGGACATTCTCTCGACCACGTCTACGACCTCGAGCTTCAAGGTGGCTCCGGCAGCAGTAAAGGTGAACATTCAGACTCCGAATACCGCCGACCTCGCGAAAGCTACCGGTAAGGTTGCGGCGGGTCTGTCCGGTGGTTTGGGCTCACTTCCGGGCACGATGCGCGGGCGCGTCGGTTCGGGTCGGGCCTCTGCGATGCAGAAGAATAATATGAAGCCTGCCAGTGAACTCGCGGTCCTTCGCGGACTTGAGTGGCTGCGGCAGAATCAGAACGGCGACGGTTCGTGGGGCGACAAAAATAAGGGCGCGATGACGGGACTCGCCCTCTTGTGCTTCCTTGGCCACGGCGAAACCGGTGAGTCGGCTCAGTATGGTGTAACGGTGAATAAGGCCGTGCAGTGGATTCTTGATAACGGCACGAAATTCCAAGGCCGTCTGAGCATGGACGACAACTTCACACAGCCCGGTGTTTACGAGCACGGCATCTGCACCTACGCGCTCGGCGAGTATTACACGATGACGAAAGACGAGCGCGTGATGGAACTTTTCAAACAGGCCATTGGTTACATTGTCCAGGGACAGGGACCGGATGGTGGCTGGATGTATGCTTACGATAAGACGCAGAGCGACACATCGGTTTCAGGCTGGCAGATTCAGTCCCTCAAAGCTGCGCACCTCTCCCAGCTCAAGATACCCGGCGTTGACGAAGCGCTGGATCGCGCGATGAAAAACCTTGAACGCGTGAAGGGCAACAATGGTGGGTTTGGATACCGGAAGGCCGAGGATCGCTACTCGCTGACGGGTGTCGGTATTCTGTGCAGTCTCTTTTGGAAGGGCGACCGTGGTGATTTGCGTAAGGGCATGGAGTGGATGCTCGACACGGCTGAAAAACAGGGTGGCGTGAAGTATAAGAGCGAACACGCCGACTTGTATGCCTGGTATTATCACACGCAGGCTTGCCTGATGTTCGGTGGAAGCGCCTGGCAGAAGTGGAACCGCTGGTTCCAAGATGAAATCGTCCAGAATCAGAGCCCCGATGGAAGCTGGCCGGCGCCGGGGGGAAAGGCCCACGGGCCGCAGGACGAAAATTCGAAGACCGGTCAGGTTTACCGCACGACCCTCTGCATTCTGATGCTGGAGGTGTTTTACCGCTACATGCCCACCAACAAGGAAGGCGCAGTGCTGTAATCCGCGCCGCACTGGGTTGGTTTAAAACTACGAAAAACGCAGGAGGCGACTCCTGCGTTTTTTCTTTGGCGGGATTTGGGAATGAAAATGCGCGTTGCACGATTTCCGCGTTGAAACTGCGGCCCTTCCGTGAATGCTCGCCAGCATGCCTCGCCTCGATGTCCTGAAAACCTACAAGCTCTCAATTGGTGGCAAATTTCCCCGCGGAGAAAGCGGGCGCGTGACCCCGGTTTTCGGGCCCGACGGGAAAACACTCGGCAATTACTGTGTCGCATCGAGGAAGGATTTCCGCGATGCAGTGGTGGCTGCCCGCAAGGCGCAGCCGGGATGGGAGAAATCGAGCGCCTATCTTCGCGGGCAGATTTTGTATCGTGCGGCCGAGATGCTCCAAATGCGCAGTGCGGAACTCGTGGCGGAGCTAGCCCGTGCCGGTGCAAAGGGTGCGGCAGCCGAGGTGGATGCATGCATCGACCGGCTCGTGCATTATGCGGGATGGACGGACAAATTTCCGCAGGTGTTCGGCGCTGTGAACCCGGTTTCGTCGCCGCACTTTAATTTCACATTTCCCGAGGCTTCCGGCGTGGTCGTGATTGTTTGCCCCGATCAACCGGCGCTGCTTGGCCTTGTGTCGCTGATGGCGTCGGTGATTCTCAGCGGCAATGCTTGTGTCGCGCTTGCGAGCGGAACCATGCCGCTGGCGGCTGTAACATTTGCCGAAGTGCTTGCGACAAGCGATATGCCGGGCGGAGTCGTCAATATTCTCACCGGTTTGCGCTCGGAACTCGCGCCACATTTTGCGAGTCACATGGACGTGAACGCCATAGTCGATGGCTCCGGAGACGAGGCGGTGGGAGAGGTTCTCCGTCGTGGGAGTGCGCTGAATCTTAAGCGCTACGTGGCCCGTGACTTGGCAGTCGCTGAGTGGCTAAGCGCGAAGGCGGATTCCCCTTACTGGATTGTCGATACGGTCGAGATGAAGACCGCGTGGCATCCGGTTGGTGTTTAGTGGGTTACTCCTGCTCGAGCCCGAAGAGCACTTGATCGGGCCCCATCGAATCAAGGCAGGCCGTTTGCTCAGCGTTGAGCAGCGGGCGTATCGATTTCTCGATTTCGTCGGTCAGAGCGTCGAACTTTGCATCGAATTCTGCGGCTTCTTCGGCCGTCAACTCTCTGCCGTTCGCCTCGGGCGGAAGTGATTTCTCGTAGGCCGCGAAAATAATCGCCTCAATTTTTGCGGCCGTCGCTGTATCGAGCGACAGCGCCCCGGCGGCCATGAGCGATTGATGGTGTGCGAGTGACTTCGGGTCATCGGCGTCCATTTTCTCCATGAGCGAATCATCGCTAAGCAGGTTCGCAAGGTCCGCTGTGAGCGATTTCAACTCATCGGAGTACGCGGCGAAAGTCGGCGCGCTCGAATCGGGGACCTCCTCGTATCGAACCGAGAAATCATGGAGTCGAAAATTGATTTCGCCGAGTGCTCGCGCGAATTCGTCTGCAGTCGTCGCGAGCGCCTTGAGGGTTCCGGCGGTGCGGTGGCTGCGGGCATCCGCGAGCGCGGCTTCCAGTTCATCGTCGTGCGATGAAGTGAATCGCGAAATTGCAGACGGCTCCGTTTGTTCCGCGGCGATTTTTGCGGGAGCGGGAATACTGGTCTTCGATTCCCGCTTTTCGAGCATTAGAAATGCGGCTCCTCCGCCCAGAAGCATCGCTGCAGCTACGAGCGCGGCGGTTTGCAGCTTGTCGGAGTTCATCAAAGTGTCCCGGGATTCTGCAGAAGATCGACGATCCGCGCGAGTAGTCGTCCGGCCGCGCCTCCATCAAGCACGCGGTGGTCGAAGCTGAGCGTAAGGTCCGCTTCCATCACGGGAACGAATTGTCCTTTTGCGGCATCCCAGTGCGGCATTTGTCGTCCCGCGCCGAGGCCGAGAACAAGGGTCTGCTCCGGGAGCGGAATCGGTGTCGCCCACGTGAGGCCGAATGTTCCGAAGTTCGTGATCGTGGCGATGCTGCCGCCCTGCGCGCTGGCAGGGAGTCGGCGTTGACGCGCGAGTTCGACGAGCTCGTCGTAGCGGGGTAGAAGTTGCGCTAGTGGCACCCTGTCGGCATTTCGAAGCACGGGCACGAGCACTCCGTCGTCGGCTTCGACTGCAAAGCCGACGTCAATCGCCTTTGGATGCACGATTTTTCCACCGACAAGCCGTCCAGCCGGAGCGCTGTTTTCGCCGAGGGCCAGCGCCAGTGCTCGCAGAACGTAGAGTGCCGGACCGGCTTTCGCAGATTGCGTTTTGCGGTGCGCCAGCATCGCGCCGAGCTGGACGGGACGTCCGACGGTCGCCAGCGGACGCGTCCATGAACGACGCATCGCGTCGGCTACGGCCACCCGCATTGGTGACGCCTTGCTTTGTTTGTGTTCGTCGAGACGGTAAAGGAAATCCTCCAGATCTTCGATTGTCACCCGGCCTGCCGCGCCGCTGCCCGCAATTCCTGCAAGATCCGCCGCGTGAAGGCCCAGTTCGGCCATGCGCGCTTTCATGCGCGGCGAAATGTATGCCATTCCGCCGGCGTTCGCCGGAACCGGCAGTCCGTGTACGGTCGGCATCACGTGTGCCGGCTCTGTCTTTGTTCCCGAAGGCTTCGTAGCTGCATCGACTGAAGAGGAAACGTTCACGCCGAGTCTGGAGGCGTCTTCTTCGCTGACTTCAAGATAGCCCAGCACGGCGCCGACCGGGTAGCTCTGTTGCGGTTCGACGCAGATTTCCGCGATGGTGCCGGGGCAGGGGGACGGGACGCCCATGGTGGCTTTTTGTGTTTCGACTTCCATCACGTCCTGGTCGGCCTGGACCTCGTCGCCGACCTTGAATGGGAGATGCACAATGGTCGCCTCAGCGATGCTCTCGCCAAGTTGCGGCATGATGATTGGAATGCGTGGCATGTTTGAAAACGTGGAGTTATGCGCCGAGAAGCTTTCTCATCGCGGCCATGATGGATGTGGCGGTCGGGCGATGCGTGCCCCAGAGGTTCGGGTGATACGGCACCGGCGTGTCTTTCGCATTAAGGCGCATCGGGGGCGCGTCGAGTAAATCAAACCCCTCGGTCGCGACGCGCGCGATGATTTCCGCTGTTACGCCTCCCCACGGAAATGCCTCGCCGACTGCGAGCAACCGGCCAGTGCGTGAGACGCTTGCGAGAATGGTGTCGGTATCCAGCGGCTTGACCGTGCGCAGGTCGATTACCTCGATTTCCCATCCGTCGCTTGCGAGTTCCGTCGCGCAGGCGAGCGACTCGTGAACCATCGCGCTGTAGGTCGCGATTGTCGCGTCGCGTCCGGGTCTGGCGACGCGTGCCTTCCCCGCGGGCATCGCGGTGCTCGGGAGGCCGTCTGCCTTCAGGTGGTAGTAAAGATACTTGTGCTCGCAGAAAATCACGGGGTCGTCGATTTCCACGGCCTCCAGAAGCATTGTGTAGGCGTCCTCTACCGTTGCCGGTGTCATGACGATCAATCCGGGGTAGTGCGCGTAAAGCGCTTCCATGCTCTGCGAGTGAAATGGACCGGCGCCCGCTGTCCCTCCGCTGGGCAGGCGGATTACAATCGGGCAGGGCACGCCCGTCCGCCATTTGTGCGTGGCCGCGTGCTGGACGATCTGCGTGAATCCGCACGTGGAGAAGTCGGCGAACTGCATCTCGATAATTGGCCGCATTCCCTCAATCGCAGCGCCAATCGCCATTCCTACTTGTGCGTCTTCCGAAATGGGCGAATCGAGCACACGTCCGGGGAACTCATTTGCGAGGCCCTTGGTGGCTTTGAACGCGCCGCCGAAATCTGCGATGTCCTGCCCGTAGATAAACACGCGCGGGTCGTCGCTCAGCAGCTTGTGCTGCGCTGCGCGAATCGCTTCGAGGTAGGTGATGGCTGCGCTGGTGCGCGTGGTTGGTTGTTTTTGAAACACGGGCTCTTCGTTTAAGTCTCGGCGCCTTCGGCGAGGCGACGGGTGTGAAGTGCGCACCAATCTTCCTGATTGGGATCCGGAAGGGGTTCGCGGAGTGCGGTGGAGCAGGCGTTTTCGACTTCGGCGGACGCCTGATCGCGCAGATTATCCAAATGCGCGGGCGTCGCCCATCCGGCGGAAATCAGTTGCTCGCGTGCCACGTCGAGGCAATCGCGGCCGATGGGAGACACTTTCAGAGCATGACTCATGTAGTGAAAATCATCATGTTCGCCATGCCCGACAAGGCGGAGCAGGTCCGCGACAATCATCTGCGGGCCGTCGCCGGCGCGGGCACGCGCCACGGCTTCGAATACAGTCTCGATGCATGCGGTCGGGTCGGTGCCGTCGATTTTGTAGCCGGCAATGCCGTAGCCGAGCGCGCGCTGGACGAGGTCTTCGCAGGCATACTGTCGCGCGTTTGAGGTCGAGTAGGCGTATTGGTTGTTCGCAACGATCACTACGAGGGGAAGCTTTTCGACGGCGGCCATATTCAGCCCTTCATGAAAACTGCCGGTTGAAGTCGCACCATCGCCAACGCATGTAGCACCCACGACGCCTGTCTCACCTTTCAGTCGGCGGGCAAAGAGTCCGCCGGCGACGGACGCGACCATCGCCCCGAGGTGGGAAATCATCGCGTAGTAGCCTTTCGCCGGTTCGCCGCGGTGGATATTTCCGTCGCGCCCACGCATCGGTCCGAGTCGGGAACCGAGGTAGGTGCGCGCGGCATCAGTGATGTCCTCGCCGAACGCGAGCCTTCCCGCCATGTCACGGATGAGCGGGCCGAAGATGTCGCCTTTCTTCAGTGCAGAACCGAGCGCGGCACTCAGCGCCTCCTGACCGCGACCGAGGAAGACGCCACCGGTGATCTTTCCTCCGCGGTAAAGGATGGCGAGTTTCTCCTCAAGGACGCGTGCGAGCAGCATCCAGCGATAAACGCCGAGATAGCGTTCCTTGTCTTCGTTGGCTTCGGGCTGAGTGCTCAGGCCTGCGCGGGCTTGCAACATGAACGATGATTTATGTCCCGCTGCGAGGAATGGCAACGGTTTGTTCGAAATCACTCAATCTTTGTCTGAATTTCGCGCTCTTGTTCGTCCGCACTTGCCATGCATGGGCGGGTCACTACAGTCCGCCGCCGATTGAGAGCAAGAACCCTTCGATGAGCGCTATATTTCTAAAGAGATTTTTTAAGAATCCGTTCCAGGTCGCGTCCATCGTGCCCAGTTCGAAAACGCTGATCCGTCGCGTCTCCGACAAGATGGATCACTCCGTGCCGCGTGTCATCGCCGAGTACGGTCCAGGCGAGGGCTGCCACACCCGCGAGATCGCGAAGCGGATGCATCGCGACAGCAAACTGCTGCTCTTCGAACTCGATAAGGAGCTTTCCGAGCATCTCAAAGTGCAGTTTGCGGATGATTCCCGCGTGAGTGTCCACAATCTCGATTGCGCGCAGCTGCCGGAGGTTCTTGCAGACAAGGGCATTCAGCACTGCGACTACGTGGTTTCCGGCATTCCGTTCAGCATTTTGGAGAAAACGAAGAAGCGGGAGATTTTGGAAAAGACGCACGCCGTTCTTGCGCCGAAGGATCACTCGGCCTTTATCATTTATCAGGTCACAAACGAGCTCCGCACGCGCGGTCACTGCGATCATTTTGGCAAGGCCGAGAGCGAGTACTGTCTCGTGAATCTCCCGCCGATGTTTGTAACGAAGTTCTACAAGAACGGCACCAACGGCGCGAACGGCAGTCAGTGAGCGTCGGAGGCGGCTGATCAATTTCCTGTTCGCAGACGCGGTTTCCGCGCTACGCATGCGAAATGCCGAAAGCGCCACAGTTTGATTCCATCGAAGATGTCCTCGCCGATCTCCGTGCGGGGAAGATGATCGTTGTCACTGACGACGAGGACCGTGAGAACGAAGGTGACATCGTGATGGCCGCGGAAAAAGTGACACCGAAGGCGGTCAACTTTATGGCGACTCATGCGCGTGGTTTGATTTGTGTGCCGATGACCGAGGCGCGTGCCGACGCGCTCGGACTCGAGCCGATGGCGCGAGAGAACCGTGAGTCGCACAAGACGGATTTTACGGTTGCGGTAGACGCTGCGAAAGGGATCTCAACCGGAATCAGCGCCGCCGATCGCGCCCGGACCATCCAGATTCTCGCCAATCCAAAATCGGTCGCGTCCGAGTTGGTGCAGCCCGGACACGTCTTTCCATTGCGTGCGAAACAGGGTGGCGTGCTCCGGCGTGCCGGGCACACGGAAGCGGGCGTGGATCTCGCGCGGATGGCGGGGCTCCAGCCCGCAGCGGTGATTTGCGAGATCATGAACGCAGACGGCACCATGGCCCGTTTGCCGCAACTCGCCGCCTTCAAGAAGAAGCACAAGCTGCGGATGTGCAGCATCGCGGCGCTGATTGCGTATCGCAGGCGAAGCGAGCGTCTCGTCGTTTGCGAGCAGGTGATTAAGATGCCGACGGATTACGGCTCGTTTGACCTCCATTTGTACCGTTCCCTGGTGGACGGAGCGCACCACGTCGCACTGGTCAAAGGAAAGATTTCGGGGCGGAAGAGCACGCTTGTTCGTGTTCACAGTGAATGTCTCACCGGCGATATCTTCGGTTCCATGCGCTGCGATTGCGGCAATCAATTGCACGCGGCGCTGGAGCAAATCGAGGCCGAGGGGAACGGCGTGCTTCTTTACATGCGTCAGCACGAAGGCCGCGGCATCGGCCTGCCGGCGAAAATTCACGCATACAAGCTTCAGGAGCAGGGGCTCGATACGGTGGAGGCGAATCTCAAACTCGGCTTCCCCGCCGAGCTTCGCGACTATGGTGTCGGTGCGCAAATTCTCCACGACCTTGGTGTGCGAAAGATGCGGTTCATGACGAACAATCCGAAGAAAGTCGTCGGACTCGAAGGCTACGGTCTGCAGATCGTGAAAGTCGTGCCGATTCAGTCAAAACCGAATCCTCACAACGCGAAGTATCTCGAAACCAAGCGTCTCAAGATGGGCCACATGCTTTAATCGAGAGCCGACACGTTCATCGCCGCGCGTTCTTCATCACGAAGGCGACTAGTTCTTCGCATTTGAAGAAGCCGCTCCACATGTTGTGGCCTTGTCCCTTGGGTATAATCAGTTCCATGGAGCCGCCGAGCGCAATGTAGCGTGACTTTACGAGCTCCGAGTTCGCTTCGAGTGGAACGGTCTTGTCCACATCGCCGTGAATGGCGAAGAACGGCACTTTCGCGGCGGCGAGGGGGGCGAGTCGGTCGATCGGATTATGCGTGGAGAGAGACGATTCCAGTTGCTCCGGGCTGAGACCGTATGCGCCGGCAGCCTTCGCAACGCCCGGATAGCTCGCGACATTGCACACGGGATAGATGCCCGCGAAGCCGGCGATTTTATCTGCGTTGTCGGCGGCCCAACTCAGGGTCATCAGCCCGCCGCGGCTTCGCCCTAGCAAGACCATCTTCGGGGCATATCCGCGCTTCTGCGTGAGCTCCGTGTAGAGTGCGGAATAGAGTTTGCGGCCGACGGGGCTGCCATACGATTCACCAACGTCGATACCCGCGATTCCGATGCCTGCTTCGAGGAACTGCTCGAACATCCATCGCTCCGCCGAGCTGGGAAGATCATCGAGGGTCGGCGCGTACCAAACCCAGGGCTTGGGTTTCCCGGGTGGAGCATTCTTCGACGGGATCACGAACGCCGGGCGTCCTTCGATGCTAAAGGTCTCTCCTGGGAGCGGGAGCACCTTCGCGACCGGTCTGGCGAGATTGGAGTAATGTGACACGAGCCCTTCGACAATCGCGTCTGCATACTCGCGGAAAATGCTCGGCCGCATGGTGCCGCCAAAATCCCGCTGGCCCTCGTAGTCGCCCGCCTGGATGCGTGCATAGGTACCGGCGTGATTCATCCGGTAGGGCTCAAGGAAGATGACTGGGCAGTTGAAAAGACGGTTCGCGAGGAGATTCCGCGCCCACAGGAACTCGTTTGCATTCACGCGGACTGCATTTCCTGTGGTGTAGGTGAAAGGCGGCAGGCCGGTCGCCTTCACGAGCGAATCGTTCACCGCCGTGGCAGCGCGCAATTCTTCCAAGTGAGCGCCTGTAAGAAGCTTCTGAAGCATCTCGAAACGCTGATCATCGAACCGCAATTCACTCGCGCTCATTGCGCCGTGAATGAGCGTGTGTAGATCGTTGCGCTCTGTGAATACGGGGGCCTCCGGATCAATCCAGTCGTCTGCATTAAAGTGAACACACACGACGAGGTCCGGCTTCAGTGTTTCATTTACGAGCTTCGCGCGTTCGCGGATCTCCGCGACGCGGTAGAACAACTTCTCCGCCTGCCACTGCACAGTCTGCGGTTTCTGCGGGTCGCGTGGGCCGTCGTAGTTCTCCCGGAACTCCGTTACCCCGAGTAGTTCCAGTTCCTTCCTTCCCTGCGGCCGAAGCGCATCAACATTGGCAGGCGAGGCTGGCGCGGCCGATTCGCGCGTGAGGCGGACATCCGCTCCGAGCGCCCGGAGTTTTTTTGCAGCGAGCTGGCAGACGAGGAGAGTCATGTCGCCTTCCTGCACCGGTTTGTCCCCGGCTTGGGCAAAAGAGCGCTCCTCCATCAGTCCCCATTTCCCGCCGATATGGCCGGGATCGAGCACGAGGCGCACATTGGAAAGAACGCGTTTCCCAACGGGAATCGTTTCGGCGCTCCTCCAGTATCTGGGGGCCAATTTACGCGCGGCATCACTCGCGGCAAATCGCAGCCTGAACGAATCCGGTGGGCTCAGCGTTTTGAAAATCACGGCCTCAGTTTCGGTTGCTTCGATGACCCCGTTCCAAGCCCCTCCTGGTGCGAACACTGTGTCGAGTAGTTGCATAAACTCCGCGCGAGTGATCGTCTCCTGCATGGCCTCCAGACGCGACCAATCCGGAGTTGCGGCCAGCGGACTGAGCCGTTGCGCCATCGCCGGCGGGATGCCGCAGCACAGGAGCAGAAGAACTAGCAGGACGATGCGGATGAATAGGCGGCGAATCACGGCTCGAAACTCCCATAACGGTGCACTGTGCGACGAGATCTAAACTCATCATCCAGGCATTCGTTCTCGCTAATGGCCGGTTCTGCTGTAACCTTCCGTCATGGCAGCAAAGAAAAACACCCCTCTCACCGGCAGGCTTCTATTCAACATGCGTGGCGGAGGGGCGCGGTTGGTTGGCGAAAACGACGAACTTCTCGCATGGATTACCGAAGGCGACACGGGCGTCGGATTTCACGGTGACCGCGTGGAGGTCGTGCGCACTCAAGGCGACCGCGGTCGTGTCGTGAAACTGGTTAAGCGCGTGAAAGACACGTTTGTGGGCAGTTATCAAAAGGACCGCGAGCACACGTTCCTCGCGCCGGATGAGCCCCGGATGCCATTCAACATTTTGATCAAATCCGGCGGCCCGTCGCTGCCAAGGCAGGTTCGTGCGGGCGACAAGATTGTGGTGAAGCTGGAGCCTTGGACGGACCCGCGGACGGCGCCGGTCGGGCGGATTATTGAATTGCTCGGAGGCCCGACGGATAAAGGGGTGGATATGCTTTCAATCATCCGCACGCATGACATCGCGACGGATTTTCCGGCTGCGTGCGAAAAGGAGGCGGCGTCGTTTCCGGACGGAATTCCGCAAAGTGAAATCGCGCGACGCGTGGACTGCCGCGGACAGTTCGTGCTCACGATTGATCCTGATGATGCGAAGGATCACGATGACGCGATATCCGTGGAGCGAACGGCGACGGGCTTTCGCGCGACGGTGCACATCGCGGACGTGGCTCACTTTGTCCGCCCCGGGACGGCGCTGGATCGCGAGGCGCGCAAGCGGGGAAACTCCACGTATCTTGCGGACCGCACGATTCCGATGCTTCCATTTCGATTGAGCGCGGACCTTTGCTCGCTGCGCGCCGGAGTGGACCGGCTGGCGCATTCGGTCTTTTTTGAATACACGGCGCAGGGAAAGGTGAAGAAGGTGAGCTTTGCGAAGACGGTAATCTGTGTTCATGCGCGGCTTACCTACCGGCAGGCTTACGAAATGTTGCAGGGCGGTAAGGTCGCGGGTTTCGGGCCGGATGTTGCTGCGGCAGTCAAGACGGCTTGGGAGCTTGCTTCGATGCTGCGGCGGCAGCGGTTTGCGGCGGGGTCGCTGGAAATGGATTTCCCGGAAGTGAAAGTGTATCTCGACGAGATGGGACGCGCGGAGCGCATCGAGAAAATTGTGAACGACGAATCACATCAGCTCATCGAGGAGTTCATGCTTGCCGCAAATGAAGCGGTAGCTGCCGAAATCAAGAACCGGCCATCGCTCTGTGTGTATCGCATTCACGAGAAACCGGAATCGGAGCGCTTGAATGACTTCCGCCAGTACGCGGCGACGCTCGGGATGAAAGTGGGCGATCTCACCCAGCGGCGCGAAGTTGTGCGGATGCTTGCCGCGATCAAGGGCCGGCCGGATGAGCATCGGCTGAAGCTGGAGTTTCTGAAGAGCCTCAAGCGCGCCGCCTACGCGCCGGACCCGGTTGGCCATTACGGTCTCGCAAAGGCTGACTACCTTCACTTTACCTCGCCAATTCGGCGCTACGCGGACTTACTCGCACATCGGGTTCTTGCTCGTGAGCGTGTGGGCGGGAGGAAGGAACTTGAGGAGGTGTCGAAGCACATTTCTGAAACGGAACGGACTTCGGCCGATGCCGAACGGGACAGCCGTACCGTGAAGCGGCTTGAGTATTTCCAGCGTCAGCTCGATAGCGCGAAGCCCGACGAGTTCGCGGCTTTCGTGAGTGATGTAAAATCGCACGGCCTGCTGATCGAGTTGCCGGATGTCGATACGGTCGGTTTTGTTCCCGCAGTGCTTCTGCCTGACGGGCCCTACGATTTCGACAGCCCGCGGCTCCGCTTCGTGAATCGCCGTTCAAAGCAGGTTTTCAAGCTCGGCGACCGGTTCAAGGTGATTGTCGTGCGCGTGGATAATGAGCGCCGGACGATGGACTTTTCCATCGTGAAGGGAACGCATCAAACGACTGCGACACCCGCAGCGCCGACAGCTCCAGAACCTCCGGCTCGTGATCATCGCGGACTGAATCGCCGCCAGCCGGAGCGCAGTCGGTCCGGCGCACGCCAGCGGGAAAATGGAGCGAAAAAAGGAGCACGTGGAGGCCGTGGTCGGCGTCGACGATAGAAATGGAGCGGATATTGCCGTGACAATCCGGCTGTCCGCGTGAAAGGAAAACAAACCATGCCTGCAAAACTTCCACACCACGATTCCGATGAGGCCGCGCTCGACGAAGTGCGTGCCGTTTATGCCGAACTCGCGGCGCGTCCGGTCGAGCGCGATTGCATCCGCCGGACCGAGTGCTGTCAGTTTGCGCTGACGGGAGTGATGCCGCTGGTGACGAAGGGCGAGGTGGCGCTGATGGTGAAAGCACTCCGTGCCACTGGTCGCACGGAGCCGCCGAAGCAGGCCATCGAGGGCGCGTGCCCGATGTTGCAGGCGAATGGAAAGTGCCTCGTTTACGAAGCGCGCCCGTTCGGATGCCGGACCCACTTTTGCGCAGCGGCGGGCGGTCCATACGCACGGAAGGAAGTGCTCGATTTAATCCGTCGCCTCGAAGCTGTGGATACCGATCTGGAAGGCGAAGGGCCGCACAAACTGGATATCGGGTTGAAGCGCATGCTGCGGGAACTGAAGGAAGGCCGCCGATAGTTCACAGACCGCCCCGGGGGCTGAGCGGGGACTCGGCACCCCTGAACATGCCAAAGACTCCGATAGGAATCCCCCCTAGAGCCTGTCCGGAATATTTTTAAGGGAAAAGAGTGTTAAGGAAAAGAGAAACAAAGGCGAGCCAGTGTAGGCCGGCGAAAGTGGGGGCGAGGCGCTCGTAGTCGCGGGCGAGGCGTCGAAAGCGAGCCGTCCAGGCAA
>SXWH01000099.1 GCA_005791535.1 Verrucomicrobiaceae bacterium
GTCCTTGAAAAGCTCCCGCAGCGGCTCAAGCACCTTCAGCTTCATGTCCTTCGGAAGACCGCCCACGTTGTGATGGCTCTTGATCAAAGCGGCGGGATTTCCACCGATGGCCACGCTCTCGATTACGTCCGGATACAGCGTGCCCTGCGCGAGCCACTTGAACTTTGACGTCTTCCCCCGCGCGAGCTGCTTCGTTGCATCCTGGAACACATACACGAATTCGTTCCCGATAATCTTCCGCTTCTTCTCCGGGTCAGTCACGCCCTTGAGCTTTGTGAGAAAGCGGCGCGACGCGTCGACGTACTTCAGTTTGATTTTGAAATTGTCACCAAACAGCTTCTGCACCGCCTCAGCCTCGTTCGCGCGGAGCAGACCGTTGTTTACGAAGACACACGTGAGCTGGTCGCCGATGGCCTTGTGCAAAAGCGCCGCTGCCACGCTGCTATCCACGCCGCCCGAGAGCCCGAGCATTACATGGTCATCGCCGACCTCCTTCCGAATGCGCTCGCACGTTTCATCGATGAACGATCCCATCGTCCAATCCGCACCTGCACCGCAAATGCCGTGCACGAAGTTTTGCAGCAGCTCTTTCCCGCGCGGTGTGTGCACGACTTCGGGGTGAAATTGCAGACCGTAGAACCGCCGCTTGCGGTCCTCGATTGCCGCGTAGGGCGCGTTGTCCGTGTGCGCCACCGCTTTGAATCCCTTCGGCAGCTTCGTCACCTTGTCCCCATGTGAATTCCAAACATCCAGCGTCGCGCCCAGCCCCTCAAACAGCGGGCAATCCTGCGCCACCTCCAGCTTGCCGTGGCCGTATTCGCGCCGCTCGCTGTGCTCCACCTTGCCGCCGAGGAAGTGCGCCATGAGCTGCACGCCATAGCAGATTCCCAAAACCGGCAGCCCCATCGTGAATACGCCCTTGTCGGGATGCGGCGCCTTCTTTGCATAAACCGACGACGGCCCGCCGCTCAGGATGATCCCCTTCGGTTCATGCTTCGCGATCTCCTTCACCGACGCATTGTACGGAAGGATGATGGAGTAAACGTTGCACTCGCGAATCCGGCGCGCGATGACCTGCGTGTACTGGCTGCCGAAATCGAGAATGACGATGCGTGAATGGCCTGCGTTGCTCATTTTGGAAAAGCGCGTCGAAGTAAGGCCCGCGAGCGCCGATGTCGAGGATGGAAAGCCGGAGGCCCGATTCTTTATTCGGGGGGCACCACGTTCCCGAAACCTCCTTCCTGTCAGGTTATTCCCGATTCTTCCGCGGACACGAGCACACCATCTGCTCTAGCAAATCCCGCCATGCCCGCAAATACGCCATCCAATGAACTCGAGAACGCGAGTGATATCGAAATCAAAAGCATCCTCCTGCTCGACGATGACGTGGAGCTCGCCGACACGCTGAAGGAGCTTCTCGAGAGCCGTAACTTCGTCGTCACCACCGCCCGGAATGGCGTGGAAGGCCTGGGCGAGGTGATGGCGATGGATTTCGACGTCATCATTTGCGACATGATGATGCCGACAATGCCCGGCGATATGTTCTACCTAGCGGTTCAAAAGGTGAAGCCTTCGCACTGCAGACGGTTTCTATTTGTCACGGGACATGCGCGCGAGCCTCGCATCAATGAGTTTCTGCATCGCGCGGACGGCCTTGTCCTGATCAAACCCGTGCCTGCCGAGGAGTTACTACAGATGATTTCGCTCGTAATTCAGCGCGACGAACACTTCCCTCCGCCGGCGTAGGATGGCGATCCGCTAATTTAGCACAATGATAGGCGCGGGAATCACACGCACCGGCGCTTGCACATCCGTCGTCCCCTCCGTCTGCTCCAGGCCCGTCACGAGATTATTCTCAAACGTCACCACCAGTTTCCCCGAGGGCACCTTCACCCACACCGTGCTCTCCACCAGCCGGCCCGACCGATCATAACCCGTCGTCTGCTGTGGCACGCGCGTGTAGCGCACAAACTCCCAAGTCTCCTTGCGCCCGCCCGCATCCAGCTTCGACGTCTTCTTCTGCGCCTTGCCGAGCGACGCTGACACCTCGTCATACGTCATATTCAGCCCCACCTCGTTCTTCGCAATCAGCGCATCCACCTCCGCCTTCCGCTTCGCGTTCGCGCGAAGGCTCTCGATGAACTCCGGCTTCAGCGGCGTCACCGTAGCAGCATCCACCCACCCCGAAACCTGCCCCTGCTGAGCCATCCCGCGCACCCGCAAGCCCTTCTCGCTCACCGCCAGCAGCTCCACCGGGCGGCCCTTCCCGATCACACCGAGATACCGGCCCTGATTAAGCAACGAATACACCGTCGCATCCGAAACCGCTGCAAGCCGCACCGCCTTCACGCCAAAATCATCCAGATAAATCGCGCCCGCCTCGCGCAAAATCGGAGGCGCGGCAAACGTGGAGAGAGTGAGCAGACAGGCGATGGCTAGGAAGGCGGCTTTCACGGCAAAAATGTTAAGCCTCTTTGTCGGACGCGCCAGCGCTTTTATTCAAACGATCCGCGCCACATTTCGAAAACAGTCGTATTTCAAGTGCAGAAGCGGAGGGCTGCGCATATTCTCCAGCCGCTTGACCACGACTCCATCCACTGCACCGCGTCCCTTGCCCGACCTCGCCGCCGACGAACTGGCGGCCTGGATGCAGGCGCGCGGTTTTAATACGAAGCATGCGTTGCGTGTGCTGCGGTTGCTTTATTCCGCGGGCGACGGCCGGGTGCCGGATAGCGCGCGGTTGCCGGCGGGGATGATGGAGTCGGTGGCGATGGAGTTCCCGGCGCAGGCTGCGACGCTGGCGTTGCGGCAGGTGGCGGGCGATGGGACTTGCAAGTTGCTGCTGCGGCTCGGCGACGGGCGGACGGTGGAGTCGGTGTTGATGCCGGACTTTCATCCGCAGCGCGCGTCGGGGTGTATTTCGAGCCAGGTGGGGTGTGCGATGGGGTGCGATTTTTGTGCGACGACGCAGACGGGGTTTGAGAGAAATCTCACGTCGGGCGAGATCGTGGAGCAGTTCATCCGGCTCCGCTCGGAGGCCCAGAGCAGCGGGCGGAGGCTGCGGACGATTGTGTTTATGGGGATGGGCGAGCCAATGTTGAATCTGCCCAATGTGCTCGCCGCCGTGCAACGCATCGCGGATCCGGCGCTCGGTGCGCTCGGGTGGCGGCAGGTGACGATTTCGACGGTGGGAATTGTGCCGGGCATCACGGCTCTGCGCGAGGCGGGGCTGGGTGTGCATCTGGCGATTTCGCTGCACGCGCCGGATGATGCGACTCGCGCGGATTTGTTGCCGATGGGCCGGCGGTTCGATGTGCGGGATGTGCTGGATGCGGCGGATTTTTACCAGGCGGAGAGCGGAAGGATTACGACGATCCAGTATTGTCTGCTGGCGGGCGTGAATGATTCGCTGACGCAGGCACGGGATTTGGCCCGACTGCTCCAGGACCGCGATATGCACGTGAATCTTTTGCGTTACAACCCGACGGGGCTGAGTCTGCGCGGCCGGAATTATGAGCCGAGCAGTGTGGAGCAAACGGATGCGTTTCTCGCCGAACTGCGCGCGCTGGGAACGGTCGCGCATTTACGCCGCGCACGCGGTCCGGATATCGACGCAGCGTGCGGTCAACTCCGAAAACGCGCCGCCGCCGGAGCGTAGCGGCTACTTCTTCGAGAACTGCACGATCATCCCCGCCGCGAGAACTTCAAGTTCGCCGCTCAGCGCGGACTTCCACACATCGCCGTCCTTGATGAATGCTCCCGTGTTGCCGGCCTTCACCGTATTGTCGCCCACGGCACGCGTCACCGTGCTCACCACCCAGGCCGTGTCGCCCGCCATCACGTGCCCGATGAATTTCACCTCGGATTTCCGGTAGTGCTCGAGCAGCGCGGGATTTCCCGCAGCAAAGTTCTTCATGAACATCTCAAAAAACGCATCGGGCTTCATGCTTTTGATCTTCGCCGCAGATATTCCGCCAAAGACCTGATCCATTGCGCGCTTCGCCTGCGGATTATCCGAAGCCGTGGCGGTCTCCGCGGCTTTGACCATGAGCTCATGGAATCGAGCCATCGCAGAAGGATGCATGGTTTTTGTGAACTTCGCCCAGTCCGCCTCACGCATCGCGGTGAGCTGAGTCTGCGCAACTTCTTCGGGTGTGGACTGCGCGAATGCGCTGAACGTGAGCGCCGCAAGGGCGATGAGTATGGATTTCATTTTGTGGTGTGGAGAAATGCGGTGAGCGGGCTCGTTGCGGAAGCGTTGATTCCGCGCATCGCAAGCCCCGTTTCGAATGCCTCGCGCCCCGCTTCGACAGCCATGCGAAACGCGCGCGCCATACGAACAGGATCCGGCGCAATGGCGATGGCGGTATTCACCAGCACGGCCGATGCACCCATTTCCAGAGCCTCGGCGGCCTGGCTGGGAGCGCCGATTCCGGCATCGACGACCACGGGCACGCGGCACTGGTTCAGGATGATTTCAATCTGCGCGCGCGTCTCGATGCCGCGGTTGCTGCCGATGGGCGAGCCGAGCGGCATGACCGTCGCCGTGCCCACGTCTTCGAGTCGCTTGGCGAGCACCGGGTCGGCGTTGATGTATGGCAGCACGGTGAATCCTTCCTTCACGAGAATCTCCGCCGCCTTCAGCGTCTCAATCGGGTCCGGCAGCAGATACTGCGGGTCGGGATGAATCTCGAGTTTTACCCAGTCGCTGATCCCCGCCGCCCGCGCAAGCCTCGCAAGACGCACGGCTTCCTCGGCATTCATCGCGCCGCTTGTATTCGGGAGCAGCAGATACTTTTTCGGATCAATGAATTCGAGGATGTTTGCAAAAGGATCCTTCTTCCCGCTGAGGTCGGCGCGCCGGAGCGCGACCGTCACAATCTCCGTCTCGCTTTCCTCCAGCGCACCGGCCATCGATTCGTTCGACGGGAACTTTCCAGTCCCCAGCAGCAGGCGGGAACGAAACTGGCGTCCGGCAATGGTCAAAGGTTCAGTAGGCATGAGCGCGCGGACTATACGTTGCCGTCGAATCATGGCGAGTGCGCAGTGATTTTTTGCACAGCGCGGAAGGGTTGCACTTGCCGAATGGTCATCTGCGGCACATGGTCCGCGCCCTTTTTCAAAACGAATATGATCGCACGTTACACATTGCCCGAAATGGGCGCCATCTGGTCGGAGCAACGCAAATATGAGATCTGGCTGGAAATCGAGACGCTTGCCTGCGAGGCGCAGGCCGAACTCGGCCACATCCCGAAGGAGGACGCCCGTGTGATTCGCGAGAAGGGCAAATTCGTGCTTTCGGAAATTGAGGAAATCGAGCGCCGCACGAATCACGATGTGATCGCATTCCTCGAAAACGTCGCCAGCTACGTCGGACCCGCCTGCCGATGGATGCACCAGGGCATGACGAGCAGCGACGTGCTCGACACCACACTCGCCGTGCAGACCGCGCAGGCGAGCGACATCATTTTGAAGAACCTTCGCGAACTGCGCGAGGTCATCGCCCGCCGCGCGAAGGAGTTCAAGATGACGCCGA
>SXWH01000100.1 GCA_005791535.1 Verrucomicrobiaceae bacterium
ACCCGGCGGCAACATCAACTACGTCACCGGCCACGCCATCTTCGAAGCCACCCACGGCACCGCACCCAAGTATGCAGGAAAAGACCAGGTCAACCCCGGCAGCGTCGTCCTCTCCGGCGAAATGATGTTCCGCTACCTCGGCTGGACAGAAGCCGCAGACCTCATCATCAAAGGCCTCAACGGCGCCATTGGCAGCAAGAAAGTCACCTACGACTTCGCCCGCTTGATGGAAGGCGCGACCGAAATCAAATGCTCCGAATTCGGCGACAACATCATCGCCCACATGTAAAAAACGGCAGCATCCGCAGAAAAAACTCACCGCCGGGAAGAGCCACCAGCTTTTCCCGGCGGTTTTCATTTCCGGAGAAAAGCCAAAACATCCCGCCGCACCGACCCCCGCCTCTAATGAAAATGCTTCAGCGGCTTGCACAGCGACTGCCAGTCGCGCACCTGACTCGCTACAATCGTCTCCACAGACGGCTGACTCCCGTCCCAATTCATCACGACCTCATAGATCGGCCCCCCGCGCAACGTACCAGACGCTACACTCGGCACATAAATCGCCACCTTCCCCAGCTCAATCGCCGTCGCCAGCGTCATCTGATTCGGGTCCGCCACCGCGGGATACGACTCCGCCAGAGCGTTCTCCGCGATTGCGCGAAAGGCGATATCCAAAAGCTTCGGGATATCCCTCAGCGGCACCGAGCCATTCCCCATCGCAGTAATGGGCGGCGTTTCAAGGGGTGCGGGCTTCGGATTTTCGGGTTGGGATTCGGACTGGGACATAATGGTAAAGGAGTGGTTTCAACAAGAAACTCACGGGCTATACCGGCAAAACTTCCGAGCGATTACACAATAAAGCGTGAAAGATTCGCCATCCGACCCGCAAAGCACGCCCTCCGACGCGCATGCAAATTGGTGCGGAGAAAAGGCCGCGACCTTGTAGTGCGGTGGCAAGCGAAGCGCGATGCCGCCTTCGAAGGTCCTATAGGACTTCAATAGGACCTATTGGACTATGTCGGTGAAAGGATGGAGGAGCTTTGTTTTACGCTCGGTTTCCTTTTGCGACGCGGGCGGCGTAGATGCCGGCTAGCAGGCCGAAGAGGTGGCCGTGCCAGGAGATTTGGCGGGTGAGGTTTTCTTTTGTGGGGAGGACGCTGGGCAAGATGGTGCCGCCGTAGAGGTATGCGCAGATGAGTGCGGCGACGATGTGGCCGATGTGGTATGTGATGATGGCGCGGGTAAGGAGAAAGCCGATGTATCCGAAGACTAATGCGCTGGCTCCGATGGAGGAGATGTTGGATGGGGCGAAGGTCCATTCGAGCAGGCCGGCGATCAGCCACACGGTAACTGTGACCTGGCGGAATGTGCGGGCGTTTTGAAGGATGATGAGTGTTCCGGCGATGAGGAGGGGGACGGTGTTGGCGAGGAGGTGGTAGAAGTCGCGGTGGAGGATCGGTGCGAGGGCGATTCCGATGACGCCGGGGAGGGTTCGGGGGACGATGCCGAGGTAGTCGAGCTGGTGGCGGAGGAGTGTGGCGTCGATGAGTTCGAGCAGCCACATGAAGGCGACGAGGCGGAGGAGGGGGGAGAGGTTTTTGAGGACGCCGGGGGTGCGTCGGGTGCCGGTGCGGTCGGGGCTGTTGCGTTTCATGCGGGGGTGAATGGCTGGGCGGGTTTGGGGCGTCAATGTTTGTTGCGGCGGGTTTTTTTTGTGAAAGGATGGGGTTTTATGGATCCGAATTCGAAGCGCAATGGACGCCCGGAGAAACCGGTTGCGAAGCGACCTGCTGTCAAGCCGGTGGCAAAGGTTCCGCAGGCTGCGGTGCCGAAGCCCGTCGCGGCAAAGCCGGTGGCCGAGCGGCCTGCGCCGGTGGTCGCGAAGGCGAAAGCGCCCGTCGCCAAGCAGCCAGCGCCGCAGAAACCTGTGGCTGCGCCGGTCGCGGCGGAGACGGAGGCTGTCGTGGTGAAGCGTGGTAGTTCGAATGCGTGGACGGCGGCGGTCGCTGCGGCGGTGGTGATTCTCGGCGGAGCGGGTTGGTGGTGGGTGAATCGCGAGAAGACTGTCGAAGCACCCGCAACGGTAGCCGCGACGCCGGCTCCCGTTTTTAAGCCGGAGGCAAAGCCGGTCGCAACGCCGCTGCCGCCGCTCGTGATTGCGAAGCCCGCGGCCCCTGTGGTGCCCGCGCCTGTCCCTGCGCCGATGCCGGAGATCAAGCCCGCGCCAACGCCGGCTCCTGCGCCGGTTGTCGCGTCTGTGGACCCGTATGCGGCGTTGCTTTCGCTGGATGCAGTCGCTGCGCGCTCACCTGTAGTTTCGCAACGCGCGGCTGCGTTGTTGCGTGCGGCCTTGCAGAATAACGAAGTGGGGAAGTACGCGGACTTGTTGCAGCGATCGATGGCCGCGGAGGTGAAGCGGAGTGTCGATTTTGACACGGTGCAGCGCTATGATCGGTTCTTTGAAAACCCGTTTTTCATGCGGGCTTTCTTTCAGCACGAATTGCTGAGCAGAGCGGACGAAGGGACGCGCAAACTGGCGGCAGAGAGTTCCCTTTTGGCGAGTCATCTCGTCAAAGTGTGCGAGAACAACGCCGCGATGGAGGCGTATCTCGAAACCGCGACGGCACGGGATAATTTCCGGAACGTGATGCAGACCTGGGCAGGCCTGGCGTCTGACGATACGGAGGCGCTCGGGACCTATCGGGACCTGGCGATTGCCTGCAGCCTGGTGTTTGAAAAGCCACATCAGTTCAAGTGGAACGGACACGACACGACGATCTCCGCAGCAGACCGGTATCAATGGTATAAGAAGCACGATAAAGCCGGTCAGCTCGAAACGAAGCTCACCAATTTGTCTGCGTGGGAACTTTCATGGGTAGTGGGCGCCCCGGTGCCGCAAAGCGAGATGGAATGGACGCTGACGGAGCTCCGGCGGAAGCTGAAGCAGGGCAATTGGGGGCAGGCCTACGACATGGTGCCCTACGATATGCAGAAGGCGGTGACGGGGAAAATGAAGGACCCGTACGAGTACTACACATTCGCGGAGATTTTGAAAAAAGGGGGCATCTGCGGTGACCGTGCGTATTTTGCCGCAAACACCGCGCGCTGTATGGGCATCCCGGCGGTGGCAATTTCCGGCGATGGTCCGCAGGGTCCGCACGCGTGGATTGCGTGGCTTTCCGCGGACGACAAATGGTCGTTTAGCGGGCGCATGGGCGGTTACCCCGCAGGCCGTGTGGGCGACCCGAGGAACGGAGAGAGCATCAGCGAAAACGTGTTCACGCGCCTTTCCGACACGCATCTCGCAAGCCGGACGCGTGCACTGAAATCGAAGCGGCTCGTGTGGTTTAGCGAGCTGCATGCACTTTTAAAACAGGACGAGAACGCGCAGAAGGCCGTGCAATACGCGATTTCCAACACGCCATACGAGCCGGACCTGTGGCTGCGGAAAATTGATCTGATGGCGAAATCCAAACCGGAGCGGGAGGCACTCGAGTGGAAGAGCTTTTTGGACTCACTGCGCAGGCGATTTTCCGATGATCCCGACATGCTCGCCAAAGCCCGCAAAGCGGAGGACACACACGTGCTGCCGCGCCTCAGTGCGGACGCGGCGAAGAACGAACTGCGCGGGGATATCCGCCATCTGGACGACTTGAAGGGCCTGACGTCCACGGAGGAAATCCTGGCAGCGCACCGTCGTTACGCGGATCTGTTCGCGAAGTCCAAGGACGTCGCGGGCATTCGCAGAATCTACCGCGAGGCGCTCGATGATTACGGACGGGAACCCGCGAAGTTCAAGGCGCTGGCGAATGATTACTGGAAGTTCGTCAAGGACACCGGCGATGAATCCCGCAAGGCCGCATGCCGGGACATCGAGCGGAGTTACGAACGCCATGTGGAGACCAAGTCGACGGGTTTTTTCGACGTGAAAAGC
>SXWH01000008.1 GCA_005791535.1 Verrucomicrobiaceae bacterium
GGCAGCAACGCCCGCATTGAGCTCGATTTGAAGGAGTCGAAAATCAAACTTTCCGCCGAGGATGCGAGTCGCGTCCGCGGGCTGCACGACATCGTCATCGGGCGCCTCAGCAAGCGCGGCGTTGACCTCCGAAATGTGGAAGCCAAGGACCCGGCCATCTCGCCTCTTGGCCATGCCACGCAGGAACTGGCGGTCAAGCAGGGACTCGACGGCGACAAGGCGAAGGAAATCGTGAAGGCTATCAAAGAACAGGGGTTCAAGGTGCAGAGCGCGTTGCAGGACCGTCAGATTCGGGTGACTGGAAAGAACCGGGACGACCTGCAGGCCGTCATCGCCTTCTGCCGCGGCAAGGACTTCAAAGTGGGTCTCGCGTTCGGCAACTTCCGGGACTGATTCGGCTCACGAATTCCGCACCTTCCCAAACTATGCTGCCGAAACGGATCGCCACGCTCCTCATCGCATCGGCAGCAGTTGCTTCGGCCGAAGTGACGCCGGGCGAGCTTCTCATCGCCGAGATGAACTGCGTCGCCTGCCACGAGCCGTCGGCAGCGACTGCAGCGCGTCTCGCATCGCGGCCGTCGCCGCGGCTTGGTACGAATGGAGTAAACGCCGGCGCTGAGTGGTTGCGTGCATTCCTCGCGAACCCGCAGAAGACGAAACCGGGCACTTTGATGCCGGATATGCTCGCCACGCTTCCGCTGGAACAGCGGGAGGCTGCAACAGACGCTCTTGTTCATTTCCTCGTGAGTATCCAGCGGCCGGCAGAGAAAACCCAACCGGTCGATGAAGCTGCAAAATCAACCGCCGGCAGCAGGCTGTATCACGAAGTCGGCTGCGTTCAGTGCCATCAACCATTCACAGCGCCGGCAGGTCGCGAATCGGAACTCGCGGAACTTGCAGCGCGCAGCGTTCCTCTTGGCGGGCCGGAAATCGCACGGAAGTATTCGGTCGGCGAACTCGCGCGCTTTCTCAAAGATCCACTGCAATCGAGACCCGGAGGGCGAATGCCATCGCAGATGCTCACCGGCGAGGAAGCCGAATCCATCGCGATGTTTCTGCTCAAGGAAGGAACCGGCGGACAACCCGCGACTCCATTTTCAGTAGACCCGGCAAAAGCGGCTGCCGGAGCCGGCTACTTTGCATCCCTGCAATGCACGAAGTGCCATACGGATGCTCCTCTGCCCCCGACAACTGTGCAGGTGCCGGCTGCGAAACGGTTTGAGATGCTGCGTGCACGCAATGCTGCCGGCTGCATCGCACCGAATCCAAAGGGCAACACCGCGCGATTCGATCTCACCGAACGCCAGAAGACCGTGATTCTCGCCGGGCTGCGAAGCCAGGAGGTCTTGGAAATTCCGCTAACGGCCGAACAGCAAATCCGCCGGACGATGACGACGCTGAATTGCTACGCGTGCCACTCGCGCGACCGCCGCGGAGGCATCTCGGAACTCCGTTTGGAGTATCTCGGGGACCGCCAGAAAACACCGCCAAGCCTCAGCGGAGTCGGTGGAAAACTTTCGCAGGATGCCATCCGCACAGTTCTTGCATCGGGAAAAAAAGGCGAATCCGGCAATTCGCTGCGGATGCCGATTTTCGGTACGGCTAACACGGAACATCTCCCGGTGCTCTTTGAAGAGGCTGACGCACCGCAGAAATAATCGTACGCAAACCGGCCCGCGCCGCCAAATGGACGAACGCGGGCCGGAGAATTCGCTCGGTCTTTATCTAACTTGGTTACGTCGGAGGCTGCTCACCCTCTCCACCCTGGCCGCCACCACCTTCTCCGTCGTCACCGCCTTTGGTAACCGGCGGCGCGACCACCGTTGGCTGAGGTTTGGTTCCGACAGTGACGTTCGTCGATGTTTCCGTCACAGTCTGGCCGGCTGGCTGCGGTGAGGAATTGCCGGTCATAATGCGGTGTGAACGGATGACCATTTCGTCCATTCGATTACGCAATGGAGCAGCCTTCTTCGCAGCGAGAACGTTGCCAGCGCCCGCAAACGGGTTGCGCCCGCGGCAGAGGTCGCTGAAATCAAATGGCACGGAGACGCGAACGCCACCGACCCAGTTTCCGCCGACGAGTTGCTCGTCCTCCCAATACTCGACGTCGAGAGTGATTCCTTCCGTCACGCGCGCTTCGGCACGGGCTTTGAAGCCAGCCGTCTCTCCACCGAGCGGGTTGTCATAGCTGTATCCGCCCGCGAAAATGCGCAGCTCAAATACTCCTCCACCCACGGGACCAGCACGCCGACTTCCGCATTCCAGCCTTCAAGCGCCTGCTCCATCGTGTTGAAGCGATTGGTCACCGTGCGGTCCGTTACCGTGCGCTGGAAAAGGTTCCCGTTCGTGAATTGCTGGCTGATTTTTCGATTCGTACCCGAACGCGAGAAGGAGCCGGTCTTTTTATCCCCGCCTTCAGGAATGTAGTAGTTGATGCGAGCATCCACCCATTTACTGAGCACTTCCACACCCAGACCGAGTTGATCGAAAGTGTTACCGGATGCGGAATCGATGCGGTCATAAAAAACGTTCGCGCCAATTACGACTCCCTGCTGCTCAAGCAGGTGGCGGATTCCAAGACCTACGCTGAAGAGATCCTGATCATTGTCGGCAAATGTGCCGCGCAGATTCAGGAAAAGCGCGGTGTCCTGCGTGCGAAAGAGTCCGGTGATGATATCGGCGTAACCCGAGTTGAGGTCCTCGGCGAATTTGCCGCCAACCGTGATTTGACCAAACGGGTCCATTTCAGCCATCGGAGTCGCCAGCTTTCCGGCGGCGCCGGTGCCGGCCTGCGCCGATAGCGCGAGCGAAGCGATGAGCGATGCAATGCAGGGTAAGGTTTTCATAGGCCGCAGGGCGATGGCGTTA
>SXWH01000101.1 GCA_005791535.1 Verrucomicrobiaceae bacterium
GAGGCGGTGAGCTGGGGCAAGGTCGATCCCGACAATCTACCGGATTGCGTCGTCTGCTACGCCGACAGCACCATCACGCTGCCCATCATCACGGCATACGCGCTCAGCAAAGTTAAACCGCGCAAACCGAAGCGGCTCTACGATCGCCGTGACCAGATGCTTGGTACGCTCCGCTCAATGTATCTCAAGCACGGCACCGTGGAGAAAATCGAGCATCGCACCGATCTCGATAAAGCGAAGAAGAAGAAGGCTGTAAAAGGACGGAGCGGACGGAGCGTCACCGGCACGAAGCGCGACTAATCCGGAGAGCGCTCAGCGCGTCTGGTGCCGGGCCTGCCGTTTCGGCTGCAGTCTTCTCGCAGTTTCCACGTTTTCGACGGTATCGAGAAAAGCGGGCACGCCCTTCCGCCCGATTCGCTGCCAGTCGCGAATGATCGCTTCCGAAGCAGCATCCCGGTCAATTCCCACATTTGTGACAAGAAATGTGTGAAGCGACTCCGCAAGCGTGAGCAGAGCGATTTCGTGAGTCCTGCGCAGCGTGGCCCACAGCCAGTCGCTCAACGCGAGCATCGCCGCGAAAGGACTGGGTCCGTCGCTCCAAAGTAGAGGGAGCGTTCCGGTGAAGTTGCCACTGTTTCCCATCAAATCCCAATAGCGTGCGAAGCGCCGCATCCGCTGCATATCCGGAAAGGAAATGTCGCGGGTTTTGAGAATCTCGTAGGGTGGCCGTTCCGCATACACCATCCCGTATTCCCCATCGTGGCGCACAATCGGCGTCCCGCGCAGGCGCTTCAGAATTCCGACCTGGATTTCCTGCGGACGAAGCGCAACCAGTCGATCGAATCCGCGGCCGAAACTTTCGATTCCCTCCCCCGGCAATCCCACGATGAGATCCGCGTGGATGTGCACTCCAGTGTGTTCACGTAGAAAACGGAAATTGTCCGCCAACCGTTCCAGATTCTGACGTCGCGAGATGTTCTGCGAGGCAAGTTCATCAAAGGTCTGGATGCCCACTTCAAATTGAAGTGCACCCGCTGGAAATCGGGCAATCAGCGTCCTGAGCTGGTCCGGGAGGCGATCCGGAATCATTTCAAAATGCACGAACATACCGTCGATCCAGTGGTCCAAGAAGAACTGGAGAATCGCCGTGCTCGTCGGCAGATGGAGATTGAACGTCCGGTCCACAAACTTGAACTGCCGCGCCCCGCGATCAATGAGGCCCTTCATCTCGGCAAGGAACGGCTGCAACGGAAATGCACGGACCGGAATATCGAGCGACGAGAGG
The DNA here is from genome assembly GCA_005791535.1 of Verrucomicrobiaceae bacterium. Lineage (GTDB taxonomy): Bacteria > Verrucomicrobiota > Verrucomicrobiia > Chthoniobacterales > Chthoniobacteraceae > SXWH01. The sequence goes on from SXWH01000101.1 coordinate 1,286, forward strand.
CAGAACTCACACGTGAACGGGCACCCACGCGAAGCTTCCACGTAGATCACGCGGTGCGCGAGATCGTGTTCGGAGTAGAGCCGGTAAGGGAAAGCGACCGCATCCAGCTTCGGCAGCGGTGCCGCGATAATCCGTGGAAGCGGGCGTTCTGCCAGGATCTCCGTGACTGCTTCAGCGAACGCAAAGTCCGCCTCACCGGTAATCGTATGATCGGCGAGTTTCACAATCGCCTGCCCTTCCGTCTCGAAGGAAACCTCGGGGCCACCGATGATCACGCGAACTTCCGGCGCTATACGCTTGATGGCAGAAATCACCTCGGCCGTTTCGACGGTGTTCCAGATATACACACCGAATCCGACGATTCGCGGCTGCATCGCGAGAATGCGCTCCACGATTTCGAGCGGGCGCTGATTGATATCGAATTCCGCAATGGCCGCGCGCGATTCGAGCGCACCAAGATTGGCCATGAGGTAGCGCAAGCCGAATGAGGCGTGGATGTATTTCGCGTTGAGCGTCGCCAGAACAATGTCGGGCATACGCTAGTCCCAGATGAACTTCTTCAATCGCAGCTCCTTCACTTTGGCCTTCGCCTCCGCAGCGCGCGACCCCGGGATTCCACCGAGCTTCTCGTAGATTCCAAACGCACTGCGCCAGCTGCCCTGGGCTACGAGCATTCCCGCCGCCTCAAAGCCCGCCTTATAAAGCCAGAACGTCTCCTTGGCTCCGGCTGCGGAATCGTCGAGCAGTCGGGAGAAAAGAACGAGCGCTTCCTGCTGCCTCCCGAGTTGCACAAGTACGCGGCCTTGTTTGTAAACCGCCTGATTGTGCCACTCCGGCCCCGCATCGGGCGTGCTCGCAAGCTGCGTATAAGAGGCCAGAGCCGCGCCGAGCTTTTCCGGTGCGCCCTTCGCGATCTTCACAAGATTGTCGCCCTTCGCGCACAATGTCGCGAATCGAAGCTCATCCGGCACGGGCGGCTGCGCTTCGAGAATCGTTTGAAAAATCGCGGTTCCGTCCTTCTCGAGCTGATCCTGAATCAAACCCTGTTGGAACAATGCGTAATTGCGCAACGGCCCCTTGCGCTCGACTACCTGCGTGAACAGCGCAACTGCGCGCTCCGCACTGTCCTTGCCCATGCGCCGCGCGGCACACTGACCCGCAAGAAACAACGCGGTTTCCGCATAGCCACCATCGGGCTTCTCTTTCGCAAGCGTCTCGAACTGCGTTCCAGCGTTCGCAAAATCCTGCTCATGAAAATAAATTTGCCCCAGTTTCATCCGCACATCCGCGACGAGCTGCGATTGCGGGAGTTCGGCGATGAACGACAGGGCCAGCGCTTTCACCTTCTCGGCATCGCGCGGGCGCGCCGTATCGGCGGCGAATATCTCGGCATAACGGTTCCGCTCCTGCTGTCCTCCCGTGGTGTCCGAAGCCTCGACAGCTCGCGCATCGGCCAGTCCGACATTCGCTTGCGCTAGGAGTCCCGATGCCAGATGAATCTCCGCAAGCGCAAGGTGAGCCTCCCCGATTCGCGGATGCGTCGGGTAATCGGTGAGAAATGCGCGGATGGCGACCGGCGCCCCGGCATTTCCTTCACGCGCTTGCATGAACCCGGATTCGAGCAACAGATCGCCCGCGAGAGGATCAGCGCCATAGCTTGCTGAAAACTCAGCGAACCTCGATTGAAACCCGGCGAGATTCCTGCCTGCGAGTTCCGCGAGCGCCGCATTGAACGCAGCACTTTTCTGCAATCGGACCGAATGTTCGGCCGCGAGTCGGAAATACGTTACAGCGAGCGATGGATCACCCTTCTGAAAAGCAGCGAGCCCCATTCGCATTTCGAGATGAGCAGAGCGCTCGCGCTCCAATGCGGTGCGCTGGGCAGCCTCAAGCGACGCCAAAGCCGCGTCGAAACGGCCATCGAGAAGCCCAAGGTCCGCCTGCATTTCGTAAACATATGTCGTGAGACGATCGCCCGGAAAAAAGGTCAGGAACTGCTCGATCGATGTCGCCGCGTACTGGCGGCGGGTCTTTTCGCGCAACTGCATCCGGCAAATGTAGAACTGCGCCAAGACCGCCCGCTTCCGGGTTTCACCTTCCCGCTCGCGGGCCATTTTGTGGAGTTCGGTCTCACGTGGACTGCGATCGCGGGCGTTGATCTGATCGAGACGCCGGAAGATCATTTCGATGGCGGGGTTATCGGGAAAATTCCACAGGAATGTCTCCAACGCGCGGGCCGCGGATTCCGAACCTTGGTTACCGAGCTTCAGCCTTGCTTCGGTCGCAGCGAGGACGATCGCTGCATGAAGATTGGGAGTCATTCCCTCAGGCTCGGCAACAATTCGATCCAGCGCATCCAGCGCATCCTGCCATCGCCCGGCGGACTCTGCATCACCATTACGGACCGCCGACGCAAGAAGGATGCGAGCCTTCACGTAATCGCGCCATTTCCGATCCGAAGCGCCTTCGGGCTTGATTGCGTCGAGGAGAGCCCCGGCTTCCGAAAGCCGCCCGAGCTCGGCCAACAATCCTGCGTGGCGAAGCTTCGCGGAAATTGGCGCGGCCCCGCTGGCAATCAAGTTCTCCAGCACCGCGACAGCCTCAGGAGTCCTGCCGAGGACTTGCAATGCTTCAGCCCGGCCGACTGCCGCGGATACCGGGTTGCTCCGCGATTCGCCGACAGCTTCGTAACCGGCAAGGGCCTCCGTCCACCGTCCATCGGCCGCGAGAGCGTGGGCGCGGAGGATTGTTGCCTTGCGTCCCTGCGCACCTTCCAGTGCCGCGATAGCGTCGGTAGCCTTTCCGACCCGAAGCATCGCCTCTGCGCTCAGCAGCAGAGCGTCATCCCGCTCCGCGGCAGGAAAATCCGGCTGCCGGAGCGCCAGCGATAGCTCCGCGAGCGCAACCTCTGGAATTCTTGCCTCCAGCGCCCGCCGTGCAGAATCGATCGCGGGATGCGCAGCCCATAAAGGCATGGCAAACGCGATGCTGAAAACGGGGATTTGAAAAATCGATTTCACTGCCCGACTACATAACGCGCCGTGCGTCCGCCGTCCACAGCGCGCACAAAAAAAGGCGCACAGGGCTTTTCGACGTTGATTGCCCGCGCGACGACACACTATGTTCGATGCATGATCGCAGGCATCGCACTTCTCATCGCAGCAGCAACCTACCGGCTACTCCCCATATTTATGGAAGTCTCCACCCAGCAGCCGTCGTGGCTGCCCGGTTTCTCTCCGCTCGTCGCGATGATCCTCTGCAGCGCCGCGTTTCTACCGCGCAGGACCGCGATCATTCTTCCGTTTGCGACCATCCTTTTCACCGACATCGCGCTGAACAATTTCTACAAATCCCCCGCCCTCACGCCCGACATGGCGGGAAATTTCGCGGCATTTGCGGCAATCGCCTTTCTCGGCTGGCGACTGCGTTCACGGGCCGGGTTTTCGACCATGCTGCCTGCGGCCATTGCTTCGAGCATCTTCTTCTACTTCGTTTCGAATTCGCTCTCGTGGATTTTGATTCCGGAATACGCGAAGACTTTTTCCGGCTGGTTTCAAGCTCTCACGACCGGCCTTCCCGGCTATGCGCCGACGTGGACATTCCTTCGAAATGAACTGGTCTCGAACACGCTCTTCACTGCGCTTTTCGTCATTTGCATGAAGCGGGGAAGCGTGAAGACACCCACAACCGAGCTGGCCCCCGCTCGCTGGTAGAAACAATGCCAGTAGCTCCGCTCAAATGCCCTCAGTGCGGCGGGACGATCGAACTCCAGTCGATTGGCGAGGCCGCGAAATGCGCGTACTGCGGGACGCAGCACAGTGTTCCCGAGGGCTCTGCGCGCCAGCTTACACCGGAGGAAATTCAGGCAAGACTGACCGAGGCCCGGCTCCACGTAGAGAACATGATGGACGTGATGATGCCGAACCGGCGAAAGATTACGTTCGCCATCACGGCTTTCATTTTCATTGTTGCCGCGTTGGTTATCGGAGGAATCCTTGTGGCCATTACCACGGCTTTCCGGCACTGATTTAGCCATGCCAATTTACGTTTATGAGCCTTGCGACGGAGAGTGCAAAATCTGCGGCGGCAGTTTCGAAATCAACCGCCCCATCGACCGCGCGCCTCTCACCAATTGCCCTCTTTGCAAAAAGGAATGCCGGAAGGTCATCTCCAACGTGAACACTCCGCGTATCAGCCGGCCTATCGGACCAGCCGAGGCTCGCAACGCCGGATTCAGCGTTTTCAAGAAAGTCTCCAGCGGCGAATACGAGCGCCAGTAAAAGTGATTAATGACGGGACTCGGACGAGCCTGCGACACCGCTCAAATCCCCCTCCCCGAGCTTCCGTTTGAACAGCTCGATTGCGTGCAGATAGACGAAGTTTGCGAGTACCGGATTATACCGCGGCCCCTCGTCACGAATAAACGCATGAGCGCCGTTGTATTCAAGCGAGGTGTAAAGTGTGCCGCCCTGCTCAAGCGCCTCGCGAATCTGCACCCGAGCCTCATAAGGCACGTGCGGATCCTGCCGGCCCCAGATCATCAATAGCTCAGCCTTGATGTCCCCGCGTCTGGCGCGCTCCAATGAGTCATCCCTCATCCCCGTACCCAGCCCACGCGCATGGCTCTCCAGTTTATGAATGTCCGTTGCGTAGAGACATACCCCCGCGAGGATCTCGCTGCTCATCGAATTGCGAAAACTCAGATGACCGCCGATGCAAATCCCCATGGAACCGAGTTTGCCCGTGCAGGCGGGATGCGTTTTCAAAAAAGCACGCGCCGCAGCCATGTCCGCATCATACTGCTCGATATCGATGTTCACCTTGCACCAATTCCCGCGATCCGCTCCCGCGCTGTCGTAGCCAAGCACAGTTCCGGGCGCTTCGTGCATGTGAAAAATCTCCGGCACGGCCACCACGAATCCATTCCCCGCCAGCAGTGCCGCCGTTCGCCGAATCGGGCCGGTCGCCTGAAAAATTTCCGAGAATAAAACGATACCCGGATAGCGACCGGAGGCGACCGGACGGAAGACATGGGTCCGCATCGGGACTGTTGGCGTCTGCAAATCGGAGTATTCGTGATCAATAATGTTCATGGCGGCGCTTGCTCTATCGCGGCGACATCCCGCGCGCAAGCGGCGCGGATTCCTTGATTGAACCGCGCGCAGCTTATTGGAAACATGCGGGAATGGAGCCACTTCACAATTTGCACGACACGCAAAACCAAAAAGACCGGCGGGGAATTGCCATCGACCGCGTCGGAGTCCGCGCGCTGCGCTACCCGATGCAGGTGCGCGATAAAGCACGCAGGCTTCAGCACACGGTTGCAAGCGTGACGCTCACCGTGGATCTGCCGTCGCGCTTCAAAGGCACACACATGAGCCGCTTCGTGGAAGTGCTGAACGCAGCAGGCCCGGAGATCCACGTGGACAGCGTGCCGCAGATTCTCCATGCGCTCCGCGAAAAGCTTAATTCCACGAGTGCGCACGTGACATTCGAGTTCCCGTATTTCATCGAGAAAAAGGCGCCCGTCACAAAGGCCCCCGGCATTATGGATTACACCGTTCGCTTTGACGCCACAGCCAAAGGGCGAAGCGTCGATTTTGTGTGCACAGTGATCGTTCCCGTCACCACTCTCTGTCCCTGCAGCAAGGCTATTTCGGACCGTGGCGCGCACAACCAGCGCGGCGCAGTGACCTACAGCGTGCGCTTTAAGAAGCCCGTCTGGATCGAGGATCTCATCGGCCTGATCGAACGCAGCGCAAGCAGCGAACTCTACAGTCTGCTCAAACGCCCCGACGAGAAAGCCGTGACCGAGCGTGCCTACGACAACCCGGTCTTCGTCGAAGACCTTGTCCGGAACATCGCCGCCGCCTCCAACGCACAACCCGACATATCCTGGTATCGCGTCGAAGCGGAGAACTTCGAGAGCATCCACAACCACAACGCTTACGCCGTCATCGAGAAAAAGAAGACCAAAGCGCGCGGAAAATAAGGTCAGCACCGCTGTCAGATTGGCAGAATTCAGAAACCCGCGCTTCCACGCGGCACACGTTTCGCTACAAGACATTCGCCCAATCATGTCTGATACCATCGATTTCGCGCAGAAACGCGTTCTCATCTTCATCGTTGCCTACAATGCCGAGAAAACCATCGGCAGCGTGCTCAATCGCATTCCGCCTGCCTTGCGCAACCCGAGCGTAGAAGTGCTTATCATCGATGATTCCTCGAAGGATCAGACCTTTGCACAGGGCGTGAAATCCGAGACGAGCATCGACAACCTCCGGATCATCACGCTCCGAAATCCGGTCAATCAAGGCTACGGCGGCAACCAGAAACTCGGCTACCGCTACGCGATCGAGAACGGCTTCGATATCGTGGCGCTCGTGCACGGCGACGGCCAATACGCTCCGGAGAAGTTGCCTGCCCTCGTCGAACCGCTCATCAAGGGCGAGGCCGATGCCGTATTCGGCTCGCGGATGATCAAGAAGCAGGACGCCCTCGCGGGCGGGATGCCGCTCTACAAATGGATCGGAAATCAGGTGCTCACCAGCTACCAGAACGTGATGCTCGGAACGCAGCTGAGCGAGTTCCACAGCGGCTACCGGCTTTACTCGGTGGCGGCTTTGAAGCGCATCCCGTTTGAGCGCAACTCAAACGATTTCCATTTCGATACCGACATCATCATCCAGCTTCATTTCGCCGGAATGCGCATCGCGGAAATTCCGATTCCGACATTCTACGGTGACGAAGTCTGCCACGTAAACGGTCTGAAATACGCTTGGGATTGCTTCAAGACGATGATCCGCGCTGCAATGCATCGGAAGAATCTGCTGTATGATCGCAAATTCGACGTTGGCGCTGTCGAGGAGACCTACGATCTGAAGCTCGGCTTTCGCTCCAGCCACACGATGGCGCTTTGTGCCGTGCAAAAGGGCGCCCGGGTGCTCGATATCGGCTGCGGCCGCGGTTATGTGGCCGAACTCATGGCGAAGGAAGCAGCACACGTCACCGGACTCGATCAGTATTCAAAGGACACGAGCGAGCTTCCGAATGTGGACTACAAGAAGTGGGACATCGACAACGCCCCGTGCCCGGTGAACGTTTCCGACTACGATCAAATCTTCCTTCTCGATATCATCGAGCACCTCAAGGACCCGGAAGTTTTCATGGAAATGCTCCGGGAGCGGGCTGAACACAAACGCCCGGAAATCATACTCACCACGGCAAACATCGCATTCTTCGTGACGCGTTTCATGCTGTTCATCGGACAGTTCAATTACGGCCGGAAGGGAATCCTCGACCGCACGCATACGCGGCTGTTTACCTTCCGAAGCCTGCGCGATTTATTTGAGCAAACCGGCTATCAGATTAGCGAAATCCGGGGCATCCCGGCTCCCTATCCCAAGGTCCTCGGCATGGGAATTCTCAGCCGCATTGTGATGCTCATCAATCAGGCCTTCATTCGGATTCCGTTCCTTAAAGGGCTGTTCAGCTACCAGATCTACGTCCGCGCCCAGGCCCGTCCAACCGTTGCGAATCTGCTCGCGAAGACGATTTCGACCAGCGAGGAACTGCGCTCCGAACTCGCAAAATCCGGAACTAAGTAGCACGGCGTTATTCCGCGCCTGGCGGCAGTCTTTGTTGCTGGGAAGAACACTGCGTGACTGGAAGGGGGGCCAGCAACTGCTGTTGACGATACGCCGCCGTCATGCTGCGTCTCAACGCGGTCCTTTCGATTCGCAAATCGCGCTCACTTCAAAAGCTCGTTGAGCAGATTCGCCAGACGGTGCCCGGCGATCACAATCCGTTGTTCGGCGACCTTCCGGCTGTCCTTGACCCAGGCTGCTTCAAGCTTCCGGACCTCAATATCCGCCGGATGCTCGCCGGGAGGATAAGCCTTGGTGCAGCCGATGGTGTGACTTTCCCGCGCCCACGCTTCGGCTCCGGTGGCATTCTTAATCTCCGCGACAATTCCCGGCGAAATTGCTGTATCAATCTCGTTCGCGCGCTCCGCGATAATCCCCTCACCCGGCGCCTCCGGACGCGCAGCGGGCGCTTTCCACGCTTCGACAATCTTACCATCCGCTGAGTCAAAACGAAACGCCTTGTCCCAATACGTGTGGAGATTGCTCGATTGACCGCTCATCAGATCGCTGAACGGCACGCCGTAAATCATGTATCCATTGCCGCCGCGGTCGTTGTTCCATGTCGTGGCGTGAAGCGGCTGGTGCACATCGCCCACCCAGTGGATCAACTGACCAAGCGCCTCTGCGCGTTTCTCCTTCGTGGCAGCGGCATCTTTAAGCGTCGCAATATTTTGCTCAATCGCCCACACGACATGGGGCGGCTCGGGGATCTTAAAACCGGAACCATCGGCGGATTTCTCTCCGTCAATGTAGTGCCATTTGCTCCACGGATATTCCTTCTTCGGCAGTTCGCGAAGGTCGTCCATCCAGCAGCCCACGGTGACGAAATTATACGGTTTGCCTCCGTTGAACTTGCCGTCGATCAGAGCGACCAGTTCGGCGGCCCTTTCGCGAGCCACCGGAGTCATATGCCGCCATGCGATCTGCCCGACCAGCATGTGACCTGCGGGATCCCACGCGTTGCAGACCGCCGGAACCGCCAGAAAAACGAGCAAAGTCCGCGTCATTCCACGACCTTCAGTTGATCGATCGAAGTCATCTTGATCTGAAGCGTCCCGTTAAACTCCGTAAGTTCGCCGGTGACCCGCACCTTTTTCCCTACGAACTCGGCGAGTTTCTCTTTCGTGAACTTGCCGTCGCCTGCGTTGGCAAAAAACGTGAGCGAGACAGACAGGCGAAAGTTGTCGGTAAAATTGAGATAGCGGATCGAACCCGCCTTGTTCTCGCCCTGCTTCACGATGGGACCTTCGAGCGTCACCTTTTTGCCTTTGAGCGGCTTAAGCTCTTCGAGAGCAGTTGGCGCGTAAATCTTCTCACCGGATGGCGCGGTCGGCTCGGCGGCTTTCGGTGGCTCTGCGGGTTTTGGTGCCTCAGGCGTCTTCTCGTCTGCGAAACCGAGTGAACAAAGAGCCGCGGCGGAAAAAGCGGAAACGATGAACTTCATATGCGGGATATTCAAAACGCAGTCTCTGGAGTCTGGCGAACCAAAACTGCCACACGTTTTAACCACCTTCGCAGACGCCAATTTCCGACGTGCGTCCGACAATATTTGCACCAATACGCGATTGGCTTCGTGGTAATCCTCGCACGATGAACATCCAGTCACTAATTCCATGCGCGGTGCTCCTGCTTCCGGCTGTCTCGATTGCCGCTGGCGACCGGGTTGTTTTCAACCGCGATGTGCGCCCGATTCTCGGTGAATATTGCTACCATTGCCATGGACCGGACCCTGGGACGCGAAAGGAAGGCATCCGATTTGACCGCGAGGACGGTTTCTTTTCCGACCGCGACGGCTCAGGACCGACGGTCATCAAGGGTCAGCCCGACAAGAGCCCTCTCTACACGAGGATAATCTCCATCGACCCCGACGAGATCATGCCCCCACCGAAGGAGCACAAAACGATGAAGCCGGCGGAAATCGCCGTCATCAAAAAATGGATCGAGCAGGGCGCGGAATGGCAGCCGCACTGGGCGTTCATTGCCCCTTCAAAGCCGCCGGTGCCGCAGGGTGCGCCGCATCCTGTGGATGCATTTGTGCGCGAACGACTTGATGCAGCCGGGCTGAAACCTTCGCCCCAGGCCGACAAGCGGACGCTCGCCCGCCGGCTTTCGCTCGACCTTACCGGTCTCCCGCCTGCTTCGGAAACGGTCGAAGCGTTCGTGAATGACGCCTCTCCCGGTGCTTACGAGAAGCTCGTGGACAAACTGCTGGCCGATCCTGCCTACGGCGAACACCGTGGGCGTTACTGGCTCGACGCGGCTCGATACGGCGACACCCACGGCCTTCATATCGACAACTACCGCGAGATCTGGCCCTACCGCGAGTGGGTCATCAACGCATTTAACAACAATCAGCCATTCGATCAGTTCACGGTGGAACAAATCGGCGGCGATCTCCTGCCAAAGCCAACACGCGAGCAACTCATCGCGACGGGATTCCACCGGTGCAACATCACGACTGCGGAAGGCGGCACGATTCCGGAGGAGAATCTCGCGAACTACGCGAAGGACCGGGTGGAGACGACGTCGTGGGTCTGGCTCGGACTCACCTCAAATTGCGCGGTGTGTCACGATCACAAGTTTGATCCGATTTCGACCAAGGAATTTTACGCAATGACCGCGTTCTTCCGGAATACCACGCAGGCGCACACCGACAGGAATGTCCGCGACACCGCACCGGTTCTCGTCCTGCCGCAGGGCGAGGATGCCAAACGTTTCGATGCCATTCCCGGCGAAATCGCCGGAGCCAATGCAAAGCTCGCCGAACGTCAGAAAGCGATTGGGGCGGAATTTGAAAAATGGCAGGCTGTTGCGAAGGCTGAAGCGATTGAAAATGCCACTTACACGAAGAACCTGCTCGCACAGATTCCGTTGAGCGAGGGCAGCGGAAATTCGGCGAAGGGTGTGGTCGGCGGCAAGCCACAGGCTTTTGGACTCCCGGCCAATCTCGTCTGGAAACCCGATGGTAAAACAGGACCGGCGGCACAGGTCGCCGACGGAGCATCCATCGACCTCGGACCGCTGGGCGACTTCGACAAGGGCGACGCATTCTCGGCGAGCCTTTGGTTTTTCCGCCCCGGTGCCAGCAACAGCGCGGGCGGGATTCTCGCGAAAATGGATAAGTCGGACGGCTACCGTGGATGGGACATTTTCTACGCGGAGAACGAAATCGCGGTTCACATCGTCAACAACTGGCCCGGCGACGGACTGAAGGTAAGCACGACTGACCAGGCTGGGAAACCGGATCAATGGCGTCACATCGCCATCACTTACGACGGCTCCGGCAAAGCCAAGGGCGTGAACATTTACGTGAATGGACGGCTCCGCAAAACCAAGATTGAGAACGATAAGCTGAAAGGAACCATCAAGACCAAGCAACCGCTGATGGTCGGTCGCCGAGGCGGCGGAGGCGAAGCCTTCACCGGCGCTGTTCAGGATGTGCGCATCTACTCCGGAGTGCTGACCGCGAAACAAGCACTCGCAATCGCCGAGGTGCCGGACCTCCGCGCGATACTCGCGAAGCCTGTGGACAAACGGCTTCCCGAGGAAAAGCAGCGACTGCTCGCATTTTTCTCCACGGGCGATCCGCAGAGCAATGAGCTCACCTCACGCATCGCCGCGCTTGAAGGCGAGCGGACGGAGATTCAGAAACGCAGCCCGGTAACGCATATCCAGGAGGAGCGAAAGGATTCGCAGCCGATGGCACGCCTGCTGAACCGCGGTCAATATGATCAGCCGAAGGAGGAGTTGAAACCCGCGGTTTATTCGGCACTGCATCCAATGCCCGCCGGAGCGCCGCTCAATCGATTGGGCCTCGCGCAATGGCTGGTCGCGAAAGACAATCCTCTAACTGCTCGCGTCACGGTGAACCGTTTCTGGCAGGAGCTTTTTGGCACGGGACTCGTGAAATCATCCGATGATTTCGGAATCATGAGCGAAGCCCCTTCGCACCCGGCATTGCTCGACTGGCTCGCCGTCGATTTCCGCGACAGCGGCTGGGACGTGAAACGCCTCATGCGCCTGCTCGTAACGAGTGAGACCTACAAACAAAGCGCAAACTTCAGCCAGGAACTGCTCGAACGCGATCCGGAGAATCGGCTCCTCGCGCGTGGTCCGCGCTTCCGCATGGACGGTGAAATGATCCGCGACTACGCACTCGCTGCGAGCGGACTGCTTAAATCCAAAATCGGCGGACCGAGCGTGCGTCCCTACCAACCGGATGGCGTGTGGGAGGCAGTCGCAATGCCGGGCAGCGATACGGGCAAATACAAACGCGATACCGGAGAGGCACTCTACCGCAGAAGCATGTACACATTTTGGAAGCGCAGCGCTCCGCCCGTCACCATGGAGGTCTTTAATGCGCCCAGCCGCGAGGCCTGCACCATCCGGCGCGAACGGACCAACACCCCGCTTCAGGCGCTGGTGACGCTCAATGATCCTACATTCGTAGAAGCGGCGCGGAATCTTGCGCAGTTGGCACTCAAGACTTCGAAAGGCGAACCAAAGGCCACGCTCGACTTCATCGCGCGCCGTGTTCTCTGCCGTCCGCTGCGGCCGTCGGAAACGCCTGTTCTCGAAACAAGCCTCACTTCCCTCACCGCGCACTACACGCAGACTCCGGCCGATGCGACTGCTCTCATTTCCTACGGTGAAAGCAAAGCCGACCCCGCGCTTCCGCCGCCGCAACTCGCCGCGTGGACGATGATCGCCACGCAAGTCATGAATCTCGACGAAGTCATCAACAAATAACACAGCCATGAATCCCATTCTCGACTACGCCAAATACGAAACCCGCCGGCAGTTTTTCGCCCGCGGAAAAAACGCACTCGGCATGGCTGCTCTCGCATCGCTCCTCGGAAGCGACGCATCGGCCGAGCCGCAGCATCCGGCGAAGGCTGCGCTGCGTTTTGCGCCGAAGGCCAAACGCGTAATCTACCTCCACATGGTCGGCGGTCCCTCGCAGATGGACCTCTTCGACTACAAGCCGGAGATGGAGAAATACTACGACAAGGATTTGCCCGACAGCATCCGGCAGGGCCAGCGGCTCACCACGATGACCAGCGGGCAGAAACGTTTCCCCATCGCGCCATCGAAATACAAGTTCGCGCAGTACGGCAAAAACGGGATGTGGATGAATGCGGAACTTCTCCCGTGGTTCTCAAAGTGCGTGGATGATGTCGCATTCATCAGGTCGATGCACACGGAAGCCATCAACCACGAACCGGCGATCACGATGATCCAGACGGGCAATCAACTTGCCGGACGCCCGTGCCTTGGCTCATGGACAAGTTACGGATTGGGATCCGCAAATCAGGATTTGCCGACATTTGTGGTGCTCGTTGCCGAGCCCACCAATCGTGAGCAGATTCAGGCAATCTCCGGAAAGCTGTGGACCAGCGGATTCCTGCCCGGCCAGCACGCCGGCGTAGCGTTTCGCAGCAAGGGCGATCCGATTGTTTACATCAATAATCCGCCTGGTGTTCCGACCAGCGTACGCCGGAACACCCTTGACGGCATTCGCGCGCTCAACGAGCAGAACGCCGCGCTTGTGGGCGACCCGGACATCCACACCCGCATCGCCCAGTACGAGATGGCGTTCCGCATGCAAAGCAGCGTGCCGGACCTCACGGATTTCAGCAAGGAGCCGGCGTCCACGTTCGAACTCTACGGTCCCGAGGCCAAGAAACCCGGCACCTTCGCGAACTCTGTCCTCCTCGCGCGACGCCTCGCCGAACGCGGTGTTCGCTTCACTCAAATCTACCACAACAACTGGGACCACCATTCCAACGTCTCCGGGCGTATGCCCGATCAGTGCCGTGATGTGGACCAGCCGTGCTACGCGCTGCTTCAGGATCTGAAATCGCGCGGGCTTCTCGATGACACGCTTGTCCTTTGGGGCGGCGAGTTCGGGCGCACGATTTACAGCCAGGGCGGGCTTTCGAAGCAAAACTACGGACGCGACCACCACCCGCGCTGCTTTACGATGTGGGCCGCCGGCGGCGGAATCAAAGGCGGCGTCGTTTACGGGGCCACCGACGACTTCAGCTACAATATCGTCGAGAACCCGGTTCACATCCGAGACCTGCACGCGACGCTGTTGCAATTGCTCGGCTTCGACCATCATCGCCTGACCTACAAATGGCAGGGACTCGACGCGCGTCTCACCGGCGTCGATCCGGCGAAAATCATCAAGGATATCCTCGTGTAAACAGCACGTGGAGGGTTGATACATTGCAGCGGGCGATTGCCTCACAAGAATTCGTCAAAGCGTTGCATTACGAAACCAAGTCCTCTTCATGCTCCAGAAAACCTTCGCGCTCCTACTTGCGGCAGCGGCCGCCGTTCATGCAGCCGACTGGCCGGCGTTCAAGCGCGACGCAGCCCGTTCATCAGTCACCGGCGAATCAATTTCGCTTCCGCTGGTGCCCGCATGGAAGTGGAACTCTCCACAACAGCCCACTCCTGCGTGGGGAGATCCCGGAAGGTCCCTGAATCCTCTCGATTTCGACTACGCGTTCCAGCCCGTCGTCGCGTCCGGCATTGTCGTCTTTGGCTCATCGGCCGACGACACCGTGAGGGCTCTTGATGCCGCGACCGGCCAGCCGCTCTGGCAGTTCGTATGCGGTGCACCGGTGCGTATTGCACCGCACCTTGCCGACGGCAAGTGCTATTTCAGCTCGGACGACGGCAACGTCTATTGCGTCGATTTGAGAAGCGGCAAAATCGTCTGGCAAAAGCGCCTTGCCCTGAATGGCGAGAGCGTCATCGCCAACGGTCGCATCGCATCGCGCTGGCCCTGCCGCAGCGGCATTCTCGTCCGCGACGGAGTCGTTTATGCCACCGCGGGAATGTGGCCGAGCGAGGGCGTGTTCATCTTTGCGCTCAATGCCGAGACCGGTGCCGAAATCTGGTGCAACGACACGAGCTGTTACGACTACATCGAGTATCCACACGTCCCATCGGCCTCCTTCGGCGGGCCTGCACCTCAAGGTCCGCTGCTTGCGAACGATGATGTTTTGCTCGTTCCCACAGGACGCGGCGTTCCTGGTGCCTACGATCGCAAAACCGGCAGCCTGCTTCACTACCGGGCTGATAGCGCAGTCGGACACAAAGGCGGCACGTGGGCGACGCTCGCAAATGGCACCGTGTTTGTCACAGCAGTGGGCTGGCAGCCGGACATCCCTCCGCGGCTTGGCGAGAGCGTCGAGCACTTCGCCGACAGCCTGGCAGCATTTACGGCGACTACCGGCGTTGAGGAATGGAAGGCCGGTGCGGCGCTCAAAACTGTCGCGCCCGAATGGAAATCCCCACGGTGGCGTGGACAGGTCGCAGCCGGACTTCTCGGCAAGACTCGAGCGGTAATCGATGGCGACCGCGTGTTCGCGTTTGGAAATGGAAAGGCTGATGCATGGGAACTCGCAGGCGCAGAACCGAAGGCCCTTTGGACCATTGAACACGCGCGCGTTTACGCGGAAGCACTCGCGGCAAACGCGCTTTTCACCGGGCAGATCGAAAGAGTGAATGCGCTGGATCCGCGGAACGGCGCGGAATTGTGGGCGGCGCATGTGGATGGCACGGCCCGGGGTATCGCAATCGCGGATGGACGCGTCTTCGTCGCAACATCGACCGGCGCGCTGCACGTCTTTGGAAAAAGTACAGCGCCGGCAATCACCGCCACGGCATCAGGCAAGCACTCCGCAGCCTCACTTTCACCAAGCGTGGAAGCCGCATTGAAAGCGCTTCCTTCCGCAAGCGGCTTCGCGGCAGTTTTCGGAGGACAAGACGCCAGACTCGCGGAAAGTCTTGCCGCACGCACGGGCTTCCACATCGCCACAGTGCTTCGGGACTCCGCTTTGGTAAACCGGGAGCGGGCGCGACTCGTTGCGGAGACTTCGCTCTACGGTTCCCGCATTAGCGTCCATGCCGCGGGCGACGTCACGTTTCCTGACTATTTTGCAACGCTTGTGGTTATCAATGAAGACGCAGCGGGTGTTCCTCAATCGGAGCTCGGACGAGTTCTGCGTCCGTATGGAGGCGTGCTGTGCAGCGCTTTCGTACCGCTCCCTTCAGCTGCAGAGATTCCGGATGCGGTAATGCGCGACGGGCTTCTTGTCCGCGGTGCGCTAAAAGGCGCTTTCGATTGGGACGGAAAGGTCGCAGCGGATGAACGGGTGAAATGGCCGCTGAAGTTTTCGTGGTGGGGCGGCCCGTCTTCGCAGCTACAGAAAGCACGCCACACACGTCCGCGGACGCCGCTCGCCGCAGCGGGACGCCTGTTTGTTTTCGGTGAGAACACTGTCTCCGCAATCGACGCGTACACGGGCACCGAGCTTTGGTCACGGCGGCTGAACTCATCGCTCGGAATGGACGCCCCGGCGATCGCTACTGCTGATTCCTTCTACGCTGCCGCAGGCGCAGGAATCGTCCGCTTCGACGCAGCGACCGGTCGATTGATCGGACGATACGGCGAAGCCGGCCCGATGCAGCCGGTTCTCGACGCCACCAAGCCCTTGCACATCGACGGCACGCATCGCGTTGGTGCGAGTTGCGCCATCGACATTGAATCCACGCCAGCGGCTCTCCGGATTACGCTCGATGCGAAAAACAAGGACGCCCAGCGGGACGATGCATGGGAACTCGGATTCGATTTCCGCTCCGCCGATGCGCGCCTCAACGCTCCGGGGCCGGGCACTTATCAACTCGTCATCGGGGTGCACGACGGGGCAACGCGGAATCACCCGACGTTCCGCCATCCGGCTCCACGAATTGAAAAGGACGCAGCCGGTAGGATCGCAGTGAGCTTTTCGTGGGACGAAATCGAGCGATTCGCGGGATGGCGTCCGACTGATTTCGCGCTCGCCGCGGACTGCAAACTTTGGGGACCAAAGCTCGACCTCGTACTCTGGGACAAGCCGCTGACCACTGGCCGCCCGAAGTCCTTCCACGACTCTGAAGCGATCATCGTCGTCTCGCGCGATGCGACAACGGGCTCGGTAAATGTGCCCGCACGACCGCTGGCCGAATCACCGCTGAAGCCGGCGCGCGGTGAGAGCGGGCCTCTGCCTCTGCTTTCGCAGCGCAGACCGAAGGCAGACCTGAGCGACTTTTCCGCAGCGGGAGTCGCGAATGAGAAGGCGGATGAATCGAAACTGACCCAACTGCCACGCGCAAGGGGCTTCGAGTTTGAGATGCGCGAGGAGCCATTCACCGGTGAGAGCGGCACGCTGGATTACACGCCGAGCTACGGGTGCAGCGGCATCATCAGCTCGGCGGTGATGGATTTCATGCGCAGCGGCACGATCGGAATGTATGACCGTAGCGATGACTCCGGAATGCGGAACATCAGCGGCATTCGCAGCGGATGCGGCCAGACGATTGTCCCCGCACTCGGAATGCTGCTCTACGCCGAAGGCACCGGGAATTGTCTCTGCACTTACAATTTCGCGACCTCATTCGGAATGGCTCCGGCCGCAAAGCAGCGCAATGAAGACTGGGCGATGTTCGATGACACACAACCGGGCACATCGAGCCTGCGTCACGTTGCGTTCAATCTCGGTGCACCGGGCGATCGCCGCGATGAAACCGGCACGCTCTGGCTCGCGATTCCGCGTCCGCCGCTCGCGGTGAAAATGGGGAATGCATTGACCGTGCCCGTAACCATCGACTCCACCGGCGGGAGCGAGCGCATCAACACCGACCGCCGCGCGATCACCGGCACGAACAAGCCCTGGCTCTACGGATCCCACATCGCGGGGCTGCAACGATTCCATCTCGACCTCCAGTATTATGAACCCGGCAACCAGTGCCTGAGCATCGCCTCACCCGCTCCGACCATTGACGGTAGCCTCGCCGACCCGTGCTGGGACGGCTTCGGCGCAGTTCCCGTCCGGAAGGATGCCACGCTTTGGATGCGTCACGATGCGGAGAATCTTTACATCGCCACACGTACTCAGCCCGGTGCAAAAGCTCCTCCATTTACAATCACGTTCGGCGATCCCGGTGCTCGGAAGCTGGTGAATATCAGCTTCACAGGCGGACGCACCACGACGATGCGTCTCGATGTGCCGGATTTCGACCGCAAGGCGGACGTGAGGACACTGGCCGAGATTTCGCCTTCGCCGCTCAACCTTGCCGGAATTCGCAGCGCAGCGAAGGAAGCCACGGAACTCGCGATTCCCTGGGCATCGCTGGCTGATGCGGGACTCGACCGTGAGAAGCTCGTCGCCTCGCCGAACGCACTGGCCTTTTACGGACGCAAAGCGCCGGATATCGTCAGGAACTTCACACGCACAGCTTTCACAATTCGCACGCTCGCTGCGGCACCGACATCTGCGAACTACACGGTGCGCCTTCATTTCGCAGAACTCGGCGCGGCAAAGCCCGGCGGGCGGGTCTTCGACATTGCGCTGAATGGCAAGGTCCTCGCGGCGGGCTTCGATCTGGTTCGCGAATCCGGCGGGCCGATGCGGGCGGTGATGCGCGAATTCAAGGGCGTTCCGTGCGGAGCAGCCCTCGATATCGAACTGCGCAGTCATTCCGGTTCTGCTCCGCTTCTGTCCGCCGTGGAAGTTTTGCGCGACGACGCCGTTAAATAAATCCGCTACGGCACCACGTCGCCCCACGCGCGAAGGCGGTTCTTCGCTTCGTTGAATTCCGGAAACTTGCCGTATTTATCCGCCTTGCGGACCAGTTCCCGAAGATGCGCCATCGCCTCCGGGCGTCGGCCCAGCGCCTCGAAGCACTCGGACGCGCGCATGTAGGAAAGGGCACACCATTTCGGATATCGCATCCACGTCACGAAGCAGCGCTGATAATACGCGATCGCTTCCGGCAGTCGCTTTCGCACGCGTTCCAGTTCGCCCATGGAATAGATTGCGCGCGCCGTTGCTTCGCCGCGCCATTTGCGATTGCGAATGATCGATTCGTAAAGCTTCGCAGCCTCGTCGAAATAAACTGCATCGTCCGCACCGAGTGCCGCGAACGCGTCAGCCGCGTTGAAGAAAAGCTCCAAAGCCGCCGCCTGGTCAACCTCTGCCGCGCCGGCCAATTCCGAAATCCGCGCCCGTGAGTATCGGGCATTGAGAGAATCACCATCCGCCGCCCGCTCGTAGGCCCGGCGCGCATCTTCAAAGCGCCCGGCACCACGCAACGCATCGCCAAGCAGCGGAAACACGGTCGCATCCGAGGTAGACACGATCTCCAGCGGCGCGATTGCCTTCGCGTACTCACCCGCACGCAGCCAGGCGTTGCCAAGCGCGAGCCGCAGAAGATTGATTCCGTCCGTGCCCGGCTCGATTGAATTCAACGCCTCTTCGAGTCCTTTTGCCGCAGCGGCAAAGTCTCCGGCATCCATCGCCTTTTTTGCCTCGGCGTACGGAACTGCGACCGGAGCGGGCACTACTGGAGCAGCGTCGTTCGCCGCGAATGATATGCCGCCCGCGCAAACCACGGCCACGAAACCGAGCAGCGCCGCATTCATAACGGAGGGATTCGTTACTCGCCGTGCCACGTCCGTTCCCAGACGGTGCCTTGAATGGTCCGCGACCCTTCCTCCTCCTCCACGCGGACCGAAGTCTGGCTCTTCACAGGCTTGTTCCAGTTCCGCGGCGTGCTGACGATCGGGTCCAGAGGACGCGGACCGCTCACCGGTTCGGACAACGATGAGTACTCACGTGAGCTGGTGCAGCCGGAAAAAGTCGCAAGTGCAAGAGCGAGGATGAAGAGGCGTTTCATGTTCGAAGCGTGCTCGTATCAGAGCGCTGTGGATTTGTCGCGAAATATTCACGGCAGGCCCGTCTACTTCTTCTTCAGCGACGCGAGATACTCGACGAGGTTCACGAGATCATCCTGCGAAAGGACATTGCTCAGCCCCGCAGGCATCAGCGAGGTCGTGAGCTTCTCGCGCTTTGCGATGTTGTTCTTAGGCACGCTCTGCGTTGCACCACCGGGCAGAACGACGGTGATTTGATCCTTCGTCTCGCTGCGCACGATGCCGCTCGCGACACCGCTGTCGCGCAGGGTGAAGATCTGCGTCTCGAAGCCCATCGACAGTCCGGAATTCGGATTCAGGATGCTCTCGTAAAGCGCCTCTTTGGGCAGCTTCGTCCCGATTTCCGAAAGTCCCGGCCCCACATCCACGCCCTTGCCGCCTGCGGTGTGGCAGGTGATGCATGTGCTCTCGGTCCGCTCAAAAATCGCACGTCCCTTGTCGATGTTCCCCGTGAGCTTCACGAGTTCCGCAATCGGCGGGAGTGGCTTACCTCCCTGCGCGCCGGGCATCGGGAAATGCGCGGCGATGTCGGCAGCGAGGCCCGGATACTGCACGGCGGAGAACGCACCGGCTGCTGCGAGCTTGAGGCTTTCCGGAAACTTCCCGTCCTTCGCGATTTTCACCAGCAGTTCCGCTCCGGACTGCGTGCGCGACAGCGCTGCCACTGCGTCCTTCGCAAGAGCCGGCGCCGGGATGTCCGTGACGAGCGCAGCCACACCAGCGAGCGCGCGCTTGCTTCCGCTGGATGCGAGGAGATTCAGCACCGCGGGCGCGTTGCCGCCTTCGAGCGCCTTGCGCACGATCGCATCGGCCTGCGGGTCGTTCATCACCATCCGGACGGCTTCTCCTACGATCGGGTCGCCGCCAAGCTTGAGCGCGGTAGCGAGCAGTTCCGCTCCGTTTCCTTTCACTCCGAAATCGCGCGCGAGCTCGATATATGCGGCCGTTCCACGCGCCTTTTCCATGGCGGCCGTGATGGCCTTTGCCACCGCATCGTTGTTCGTGCCCTTCAATCGCGAGAGCGCCTCCCGTGCGATTTCGTCCGACGCCTTCCCGGACGTCGCGATCTCCACCAGCGCGTCGGTGCGGGCGTTGTTCTTCGGAAGAAAATCAAACGAACGCATGTAGCGGAGATGAGCGTGCTCCTTGTCCTGAAGCAGCTTCGCGAGAAAGCCGGCCGCCTTGGATGAACGCGTGCGCCACACGATATCGCGGCCGCCCGGCGTGTTCCATTTGTCGCCGACCATTGCGAGCCATGCGTCGAAGCACGCGTCTTCGTTCTTCGCCGAGCCGATACCGAGTGCTTCGAGATACCACCGGTCCTTGCCGTCGTGCTGAACGGCCAGCGCTGCCCACAGTTTCGCGATGTCCTTTTCCTCGTGAAGCGCGATCGCGATCTGCCGGCGCACTGCGGGCGTGTCCTTGATCAAACGCCCTACGAGCGCCTGGTCGCTGTCCAGCGGCGTGGTGTCGAGTCCGCGTGTCTTGTGCATCGTCACGCAAAGCCGCACTGCGGCGACCGAGACATTCTCGTCCTTGTCACCGAGACCGGCGGCGAGCGCCTTCACTTCGTTGCCTTTGATCTGCGCCAGCAACGCGAGCGCCCGGGCACGAATCCGCGCATCGTCCGCTTTAAAGAGCTTCTCCAGCTCCGGCTGCGCGGTCTTCCCCATCCGGTGCAGCGCGCTCCACGCCATGTAGCGCGTCGCGAAATTCGGCGACAGCAGTGCACGCGTCGCGCCCTCGGGCGTCGAGACATCCACCGGCGCCACCTTCGGCACGTGCGACGAACTCACCCGGTAAATACGCCCCATCATCTTCCCCGGCTCATTGTCCCCCATCGCATGGCCGCCCACGCCCGGGTCGTACCAATCCGCGATCACCAGCGTCCCGTCCGGCGCGATCGCGCAGTCGGAGACGCGATACCACGAATCGCTGCTCGTCAAAATATCCAGCATCTCCGCGCGATAGCCTGCGCCCTCCGTCTTCACGGGGTAAGCCCGCGTCGTCCGCGGCCCTGCATCGCAGTGGATCATCACATTCTGAAACTGCGCGCCCAGCGTCCCTCCCTCATTGATCGTCATCCCCGTTGGCGAACCCGCGCCGGTCTGCAAAAGATTCGGCACCACGCCGGGATCATTCTGATACCAGTGCCGCAGCGGAATCTCCGTCTCCATATTCGTCCGCTTCGAGCTCCACCCGGCTCCCGTCAGCTCATCCGTGTAGCCGTAGTTGCCAAATTCCATCACATAATTGATGCGCACGCCCTTGTTGCCGTCGTCATCGTTATCGCTCTGCCAAAGCGTGCCAAACGAATCCACCGCCACCTCGTAGTTGTTCCGGAAATTGTGCCCGAGCGTTTCGAAATTGCTCACCTTACCCG
Organism: Verrucomicrobiaceae bacterium; assembly: GCA_005791535.1. Taxonomy (GTDB): domain Bacteria; phylum Verrucomicrobiota; class Verrucomicrobiia; order Chthoniobacterales; family Chthoniobacteraceae; genus SXWH01. The sequence goes on from SXWH01000101.1 coordinate 23,085, forward strand.
ACTCCAGATCGATGTCACAGCGATACACGAGTCCCTTGCGGTAAGGCTCGCCCTTGTTCGTCACCTTGTTCCCCGCGAGGTCCACCACCGGCGAACCATCCGGCCACGTCACGCCCGTCGCCGCGTCGCCCGTGTTGAAATAAAACTTCCCGTCCGGACCGAACACAAACGAGTGCACCTGATGATCGTAATCCCACACCCCCGTCGTCTTCAGGATAATCTTCGCATCCTCCGCCTTGTCGTCCCCGTCCGCATCCGTCAGCAACCACACATTCGGCGCAGCGCTCACAATCACCTTCGTCCCCTTCTCCTGCGGCAGCACACACACACCCAGCGGATTCGTCAGCTCCTTGTCTTGAAAAAACACCTTCGACTCATCCGTCACGCCGTCGCCGTTCTTGTCCTCCAAAATAATCACCCGGTCGCCCTCCGGACGAATCTTCCCGTACCGCCGATAATTCACACACTCCACCGCCCAAACCCGTCCCCGATGATCCACATCGATGCTCGTCGGATTCACCACATCCGGCTCCGCAGCCACCAGCGAAGCCGTCAGCCCGTCCGGCGTCTTAAACGTCCCCATATTCGCCTTCGCCTTCTCCAGCCCGTAACGGGCCTCCACGTTGGCGTTTGGCTTTTGAGCGACGAGCGGAAGGGCTGTTGCAATGGTGACGGCGAGAACGAATGATGGTTGTTTCATGGCGGGTGTGTGAATCCAAAGAAGGGCGCAGACTTTGGCAATACCGCGCCGCGTTGCAAGATTTCCAAGTGCCGTCGAATTGCCCGTGAAAGCATCCGAGCAAAACGACATCATCAAACCTGAACCCATTCACCTCAGACCTGAGCCAGTTCACCTCAGACCCGAACCAGTTCACCTCAGACCCAAACCAGTTCACCTCAGACCCGAGCCAGTTCATCCCAGACCCGAACCAGTTCACCTCAGACCCGAACCAGTTCATCCCAGACCCGAACCAGTTCACCTCAGACCCGAACCAGTTCACCTCAGACCTGAACCAGTTCACCTCAGACCCAAACCAGTTCACTTTAGACCTGAACCAATTCCCGCAGACGCCGGGCGATGGAGTGTGACGGTGGGGTGTTACATGCGGGTGACAAAAGGAGACGAAATTTGAAGAGCGGAGCCCGCCGAGCAGCCGAAAGAGTCCCTTTTTCCAGCTCTATCACATTTCACGCATTGCTAGAGTGCCCCTCTCATAGGGATTTGTACTGAAACCGGAAATGTCCTCCGAGATGAAGCGACCGCCGCATGCGCGGGCGCCGGCATTTTGCTGCTGCTGCTGCCGGCACCGGGTGTCAATCGCGCAAAGGAGCGACCGTGGGAGAACGCTTGCTGAACCGCAGGCAGTCCGCGCGGAGTTCTCACGGAGAATTCAGAAAAAAGACTCGTGCTTTTCCAAACTGCTCCCGTATTTTGCCGATTATGAAACGACACAACGCGTTTACCCTCATCGAGCTCCTCGTAGTCATCTCCATCATCGCCATTCTGGCGGGTTTTGCCCTGCCGATTTTTGCACGCTCTCAGGAACGTGCGAAGGCGCAGAACTGCATGAATAATCTCAACCAGCTTGGGAAGGGGTTCGTGCAATATTTGAATGACAGCGACGACTCGATGTTCTCCATCAAGAGCACCGGCGACGACACGTGGCCCAAGGTTTTACAGCGGAAGTATGTGACCGGCTGGCAGACCTTCCGTTCGCCTTTTGACAAGGTGACAAACGAGCGTCCGAAGGAAGAAAGCGGCAATGTGCCGATCAGCTACGGTATCAATGAGAAGCTTTTCGACACGCTGAAATCCCGCTGGGTTGCGCCGACCTCGAAGCTCATCTTCGCAGCTCCGGCGGTGGAAAAGACTCCCGGAAGCGTCATCAAGTGGCAGTCTGACGCTTTTGCGACGCAGAACTGCAAAATCACCGGCGGCGGCGAGGCCGGCGGATTCGGAACGCATCTTGAGCGCGATATGCTGAATGTGCTCTTCGCCGATGCACATACGGAGCAGATTACGGTGAAAACTTTCTCAGACGTGAACAGCGAGAACGGCAAGGAACGCTGGGACCCGATGTACGAGCGCGAAAGCAAGTAATCCCGTACCATGCCTGCTCGCGGCGCAAGTTGCCACGGGCTGAAAGTCCAACGCTGAAGCATGTGAAAGCCGGTCTCGCTTTTTCTGCGGGATTGCGCTGCCGGCTGTGTTTCATAGAGAAACCTCTCAAAAACTAGAACTCATATATGGCACAGGCAATCATGGACCCGGAGGAAGTCCGTCGCTTCGCGGCGGAACTCAAGCGATTCAACGAGGATATGCAGACGCGCGCCTCGGCGCTGCACGCGCGGTTTGTGGCGCTGACGGGCACGTGGCAGGATCAGGAGCAGATCAAGTTTGCCGAGGAATTCGTCACCACGATGAAGGTGCTCCGGAAGTTCATGGAGGTCTCTGAGAAACACACGCCCTTCCTGCTCCGGAAGGCGCAGCGCGTGCAGGATTATCTGGACCAGCGATAGCGCATGGACTCGCAGGCCCGAATCACGGATACCGACGCGCTGGAGAATCTGCGCTCGGCGCTGATTGTCTTTCAGGCAAGGGCAAAGCGTTCCGTGGACGAGGTGATCGACGAAGTCCGCCGCACGAAGCGCTGGCTGGAGCAGGAAAAGCGGGAGTTTTGGGAAAACCAGATCCGCATCCGGAACCGGAAGCTCGAACAAGCGGAGCAGGAGCTTTTTAATGCGAAGCTCTCGGCCTGGCGGGATTCGATCGCACGGGAAAAAGCAATGGTGGTGAAGATGCGCGCGCTCGTCACCGAGGCGGAGGAGAAATTGCGGGCGGTGAAGCAATGGGACCGGAACTACGAAAGCATGGTGGAGCCGCTCTCGAAAGGGCTCACGAGTTTGCGCGAGTTTCTCGAACAGGATCTGCCAAACGGCATCTGGCAGATTACCAATTCCATCAAAGCCCTCGACGCCTATGCGGAGACGCGGATGCCGTCGTCCAGCGATATCAAGCCATGAACGTCGCAGGTTCCGCAGCCAATTTGAACGAAGCCGTAAAGGAACTGCTCGCCGCATGGGACGCGACACGTGCTTACTGGCGCGATGCGAAGGCTGTGGAGTTCGGCGAAAAGTATATCGACAGCCTGCCATCGGATATCGCGAAGGCTCTCGCGGCGATGGGCGACATCGACAAGATTCTGAAGAAAATCCGGACCACCTGTGAATGATTCCATCGACCTTCGTGTAAGCCACAGCATTGAACTTCTCGGAGCGTTCAAGCGAACGGTCGCCGACTTTACCAAGCGCGAGGAGGCGATCCTGCGCGATGCGCGCAACCGCGGATACCAGCTCAACCGGAAGCATCACGAAGCTTCGGCTGCGCTGGAAAAATCCATCGCCACGGAAATCGCGGCCGTGGAGAACGACTTCGCCACGGAAGCCGGTCGCATCCGTGCAATTTACGAGCACCGCCGCGCGTGGATCGACCGCTCGTATGCCGCGCTGACGAAGTCGCTGCCGGCCCGCGCCAAGGCGGCGCGCGGCGCGATCGTGGGGCGGCTGCAAATGGAAAAACTGGCGGCGGAGAAACGCATGGCCGCCGCGCTCCAACAGGCGGATTCCGATTTCGCGGAGTTTGCCGCGCGGCTTGAGGAACAGCGCGGATTTTTGACAGGACTGCGGCGCCGGGCCGCGCAGTCTTTCGCAGGATACGGGGCGTTCGGGAAACTGCTCGCGACCTCAGGAAAGCCCGGGGAGACCGAGCGCAAAAGCCATCCCGTGATGCTCGCCGAAATGACGCAGCACATCGCCGCGGCAAACGATGCGATTCGCGAATTCCGGAACCTTCCCCTGCCGAAATTCTTCGCCGCGCTTCCGCCCGCGCTGATTATTCCGTTTATCGCATTCGGTGCAGCCGCTGCGGCGTATTTGCTGCGACCGGGCGGGACCGTGCCGGCAATCATCGGCGGCGTCGTTTTGCTCGCCGCAGTTTTCGCAATCCACGCATCGGGCGGAAAAAAGGCGGCCCCCATCGCGAGAACCATCGCGGATTCGCTTCGCAACGCCGCACTTTCACACGATGCCGCCGCGGCGGCAGCCACGGAGTTTCACGCATCCGAGCGAAAGCGCGCCGAGGACGAGCTGGAGACGGCGAAGGCGAACATCGAATCGCGCTGGGGCAATGCGGGAGACATCCAGACTGATTTTGAAAAGAAGGGCGCGGCAAAGCTCGAAGCGCAGGCACCGCGTGCGCTTGAAAAGAACAAGGCCCTGATGAAGCCGCGGTTTGAAGCCGTCGAAGCCGTGCGGGATTCGAAGCTCGCCACGATTAACACAGCCGCCGAGGCAAAGCGCGCCGAACTCAAGGCCGTCCAAGCCACGGAACTCGAAGCTTCGCAAACCCGCGACGCCTCGGAATGGCAGGCGTTTGAGCAATCGTGGAAGAAGGCTATCGAGCCGCTCTACCGCGAGGTGGATGCGCTTTCATCGGTCACTTCGCAGCGATTCCCCGCATGGAACGCGCCTTACGTCGATGGCTGGCAGCCATCACCCGAATTCACTCCCTTTGCGAAGTTCGGCAGGCTGGAAACGGATTTGAAAGCGCTCGCAGGCGGCCTGCCGGTGCAGCTTCCCCTGCCCGGTCCGGCGCAACTCCTCCTCCCCGCATGCCTCACTTTTCCTGCGCAGGGTTCGCTGCTTTTTGAATCGAAGGAAAGCGGCGGTGCCGCGCTCATGGGCGCGCTGAACAACACGATTCTCCGGCTGCTCGCGACGCTGCCGCCCGGCAAGATTGCGTGCACCATTCTCGATCCTGTCGGGCTCGGCCAGAATTTCGCCGGTCTCATGCACATCGCCGACCACGAGGAATCGGTAATCAACCGCCGCATCTGGACGCAGCCGGATCAAATCGAGGACCGGCTCACCGAGATCAACGAACACATCGAGAAGGTCATTCAAATGTATCTCCGCGACGAGTTCGCGACCATCAGCGAGTATAATGCGCACGCCGGCGTCGTGGCGGAAAAGTATCAGTTCCTCGTCGTCGCGGATTTCCCGGCGGGCTTCAGCGAATCGTCCGTGAAGCGCCTGCAAAGCATCGCGGCAAGCGGGCCGCGCTGCGGCGTGTTCACGCTGATTCATTGGGACCAGCGCCAGCCGAATCCGGACGGACTCGTCCCCGACGACCTCCGCAAATCGGCGATTGTGATCCGCGGCGGCCAGGCGGGATTCGCCATCGAGGGCCAGCCGCAACCTGGCGTCGTCCTCGCGCTGGACGTTCCGCCGGACCCGGAATTATCCGCACAGCTCGTAAACAAAATCGGCAAGGCGAGCGTGGATTCGAATCGCGTCGAAGTCCCTTTCACCCAAATCGCGCCGCAATCGGCGGACTACTGGAAGGGCGACACCACCTTGGAACTCCGCGTGGCCATCGGTCGCACCGGTGCAACGAAGCTTCAGTATCTCGCAATCGGAAAGGGCACGCGCCAGCACGCACTCTTTGCGGGCAAGACCGGCTCGGGAAAATCGACACTCTTTCACGTCATCATCACCAACCTCGCGCTCACGTGCAGCCCGGAGCAGGTCGAGTTCTACCTTATCGACTTCAAAAAAGGCGTGGAGTTTAAATGCTACGCAACGCGCCGCCTGCCCCACGCACGCGTTATCGCGATTGAGAGCGACCGCGAGTTCGGACTCAGCGTGCTTCAGCGCGTCGACGAGGAACTCAAGCGCCGCGGCGACATGTTCCGCAAACTTGGCGTGCAGGACATCGCCGGATACAAGCGCGCTGGCGGCACCGAGCCGGTCCCGCGCTCGCTGCTGCTGATCGACGAGTTCCAGGAATTCTTCACCGAGGACGACGAAGTGGCACAACAGGCCTCGCTGCTCTTCGATCGCATCGTGCGTCAGGGCCGCGCGTTTGGCATCCACGTCCTGCTCGGCTCGCAGACGCTCGGCGGCGCATTCACGCTCGCCCGGGCAACGATGGGCCAGATGGTCATTCGCGTCGCGCTCCAGTGCAACGAAGCCGACGCATATCTCATCATGGACGACAGCAACCCCGCGCCGCGTTTGCTCTCGCGTCCCGGCGAGGGCATCTACAACGACGCCGCCGGCGCGATTGAAGGGAACAGCCCGTTCCAGGTCGTGTGGCTGCCGGACGATGAACGCGACGGATGGCTCGATAAAGTCACGGCTCTCGCGCCTCGCGATTACGATGGCCCCATCGTCTTCGAGGGCAATGCCCCGGCCGACATCCGCGAGAACCATGAAATCGCCCGCCTGCTCGCCGCGCGTCCCGTATCGCCGACTGCCGCTGCGCGCATCTGGCTCGGCGCGCCGAATTCGATCAAAGGCCCGACCGAGGCTGTATTCCAAAAGCAGAGCGGCAACCACCTCCTCATCGTCGGCCAGCGCGAGGAAACCGCCACCACCCTGGTCGGCCTCGCCGCCGTCGCCCTCGCGGCTCAATTCCCCGCCGATGCCGTGAAAATCGTGCTTCTCCACGCATCGCCGGAGGACAGCGTGGAGTCGAAATTCTTCGCAGCCATCGCCGCGAAAACCCCGGGCCTCATCACCGGCGACCCGCATTCGCTTGCAGGGATCATGTCGGACATCGCGGCCGATCTGAAGTCGCGCGCAGCCGGCGATTCGCCAGCGGATGCACCCCGCATTTTCCTCCTCGTCCACGGCATGCAGAAATTCAAAAAACTCCGCGGCGAGGACGACTTCAGCTTCTCCACCGACGACAGCGAAAGCCCCGCGAAGCAGCTCACCAGCATCATCACCGAAGGCCCGCCGCTCGGCATTCACCTCATCGCCACGATGGACACCTTCAACAACGTGAACCGCTTCCTCAACCGGAAGATACTCACCGAGATCGAGATGCGCGTCGTCTTCCAGATGAGCGCGAGCGACTCCGCGAGCCTCATCGATTCACCCAAAGCGAGCACTCTCGGCCTTCACCGCGCGCTGCTCCACAACGAACAGGCCGGCACCCTCGAGACCTTCCGCCCTTACGCGGCTCCCGATGCCGGGTGGCTTGATTCCCTTGGCTAAATGGGACGCATCCTGTTCATCATGGCCGTCCCCTTCATCGTCGCGTGGTGCGTCTCCATGTGGTGGCAAATGCGCCGCGCCCGCAGCGCACGCGAACGCAGCCTGCTCTCCCGCGCCTCGCTCGGCGCGACCATCGCCATGATCCTCGCCGTCGTCGCGCTGGCGATGCTCCCGCTCCGCGGGCAGGCCGTGGCGCTGCCTATCGCCATCATCGCCGGGCTGATCTACTACAAGAGCGTGAAAGCCGCACGCGCACGCATCCGCGCGGAGGAAAGCGACCCCGTCTCCCGAGCCCGGAAGATCAACTGACGCGGAGCCGGAGCATTCGCGCATTGAATCCCGCGGCGAACCGGGTGATACTTAATCACGTAAAAAATCGCCGATTTTTTTGAATACCCGTTCTCAAGGCCGCGTCTCATTTTCCACATCGCACATGAAAATCCACGCTCTCATTTTAGCCTGCGCCACATCTCTTCTCGCGTCGCCCGCAATGGCTGAAACGCGAATCAGCTTCGATTTCTTCTACGACTCCCTTTCGCCCTACGGTGACTGGTGCGACACCGACCGCTACGGCCGGGTCTGGCAGCCACACGGTGTGGACCGCGACTGGAGCCCGTATTCCGACGGTTACTGGAGCTACACGGATGCCGGATGGACTTGGGTCAGCTACGAGGATTTCGGCGGAATCACCTACCACTACGGCCGTTGGATTCAGCTTGATGAAGTCGGCTGGTGCTGGGTGCCCGGCTATGAATGGGGGCCAGCCTGGGTTTCTTGGCGTCGCAGCGATGATTACGTCGGCTGGGCACCGCTGCCGCCGGAAGCTCGTTGGGAGGTTCGCGTCGGGTTTTCTTCGTGGGTGGACACGCATTACGACATCGGCCCCGGCTACTACTCGTTCTGCCGGGTCCGCGATTTCGGCGCGCCCGTGATTCGTCACGTCATCGTCCCTCGCACACGCAACGTGACGATTATCAACGTGACGACGAACATCACGAACATCACCTACAACCGGGATAACGGCTACATTTTCAACGGCGGGCTCGACTACGATTACATCGCCCCGCGCTGCGCGCACTCGCTGCCTGCTTTGAAGCTCGTGCAAAACACGACCAACAATATCTTCATCAACAATAATAAGGGGAACGTTTTCGTGAATACCCAGCGCGGCAACGCGCTGTATGTCGCCGCGCCGCCGGTCGCCGATAGTAACTACAACGTTCTTACGCGTAACGCACCTCCCGCCCGGGTTTACAAGGCGCCGTCCGTCTCTCGCGGATGGGCCGGGCTCGACAAGGACGGCGTGCGCGAGAAACTGCTCGTGAAAATGCGCGACGAAGTGAAAGGCGCAACGCCGGAGACTGCGCCGGCCCGCGCATTCCGGCCCGAGGCTATCGCCGTCGTACCGAAGAAAGCAGACCCGACCGCCCCGAGACCATCATTGCTGAAAGCGTCCGCGAATCGCGGAGATGCCCGCGATACAGACGGACCATCGATTTTGAAAAAGCCGATCGCCCGCCCGGAGCCGCCACGGATTGAGAAGGACGGGATTGCAGGGGAACCGCCACGGCCTTCAATTGCTCCCGATCCGCGTCCCGGCACTCCGAAGCAGCCGGTCAGCCGTCCGCAGGCATCCGTGAACGATCCCGATCATGATGGAAAGCCGGGGATTCTGAAACGTCCAATCGTGCGTCCAGACTCAAACGAGAACGAGAAGGATACGCCAGTTCGGCCGGCACCTGCCCCGACTGTGCTCAAAAAGCCGCGGGACGAAGTACGCGAAACGCCCGAACGTCCTGTCGCAAAACCAAACGACGATGGTGACGCACGCCGGAAGATGGCAGAGCAGGCTGAGCGCGCCGCTCAGGAATCGCGTGCCCGCGACCTCGCGAAACAGCGCGAGAATGAGAATGAACGCCGGATGGTTGTCGAGAAGCAGCGCCGCGCCGCCGAGCAGCAGGATGCTCAACGCGCAGCAGAAGAGGCGGAGCGCCGCAAACAATCTGCCGCAATCGAACAACAACGGCGCGCCGCGGATGCCGAGAAGATGCAGCGAAAGCAAATTGAGTCGAAACGTGCCGCGGAGGAAAACACCCGCAGACAGCAGGCGGCTGCGGCAGTCGAAAAACAACGCCGTGCGGAACAGGACAACGTCCGTCGCGCGCAGGAGGAAAATGCCCGCCGCGCCGCGGCCGAATCCCAAAAGCGGATGCAGGCCGAGATATCACGCCGTGCGGCCGATGAGGCAAGGCAGCGTCAGGCCGAGGCATCCCGCAGGGCGCAGATTCCGCAGCGCCCATCGGGTGGATCATCGAGCCGTCCCCTCACCCCCGAGGAGCAGGCCGCAATTCAAAAGAAGAAGTCCTCGCGCCAGTAAGGGCTTGGACTTTACGCCCGCGATGCGGCATTCGTGTGTGCGACCACATGGCTCGCCAATACACATTGCACCGCACCGCGCCCGCGGGACCGCGGATTGACTACGCTGCCGAATTGAACCCCCAGCAACTCGCGGCCGTAACGGCCCCTCCAGGGCCGGCGCTGATCATCGCCGGTGCGGGCTCAGGAAAAACGCGGACACTCACATATCGCGTCGCCTATTTGATCGAGAACGGAATCCTGCCGCGGCACATTCTGCTGCTCACGTTCACGAACAAAGCCGCGCGCGAGATGCTCGACAGGGTTTCGGGTCTGGTTCCACAGCCGCTCGATGGACTGTGGGGCGGCACTTTTCACAGCATCGGAAATCGCATTCTGCGCCGACACCCGGTCGAGGCCGGTTTTGCGCCGGGCTTCTCAATCCTCGACCGAGAGGATGCAGTGGATTTGATGGATGAGGTGGTTTTAAAACTCGACCTCGATCCGCATGAAAAACGGACCCCGAAGGGCGAAGTCTTCGCAGACGTGCTCAGCTATCAACTGAACACAGCCACGCCGCTGACCACGGTGCTCGAGGAAAAGTATCCGCACTTTCTCCAGTATCGCGAACAGTTCGCACTGGCGCGGAGCCGCTATGAGGCGAAGAAGAAGCAGGCCAACGCGCTGGATTTCGACGACCTGCTGGAAAAGACGGTTTCGCTTTTTAAAAAGCATCCACGAATCGCCGAGCAGTATCAGCGGCAGTTCCAGTTTGTGCTCGTGGACGAATACCAGGACACGAACCACCTCCAGAACGACTTCGTCGAGATCCTCGCTGAACGCCATCACAATGTGATGGTCGTAGGCGATGACGCGCAGAGCATCTACTCGTGGCGCGGAGCGGACTTCCGCAACATTCTTGATTTCCCGAAGCGGCACCAGAACGCACAGGTCCACAAGATCGAGACGAACTACCGCAGCGCACCCGAGATTCTTGCCGTCGCGAATGCCTCAATCGCGAAGAACGTGAATCAGTTTAAAAAGGAACTGCGCTCGACACGTCCCGCCACCGGGATGAGGCCTGCACTGGTTCCGCTGCCGGACAGCGGGCAGCAGGCGGAACTCGTCGCGCAGCGAATTCTCGAGCTCCACGAGGAGGGAATGCCGCTCGAGGAAATGGCCGTGCTCTATCGGGCTCATTTTCATTCGATGGAATTGCAGATGGAGCTTACGAGCCGCGGCATTCCGTTCGAAATCACGAGCGGGCTCCGGTTCTTCGAGCAGGCGCATATCAAGGACGTGAGCGCGTTCTTAAAATGGACGGTGAATCCACGTGACGAGGTCGCATTCAAGCGAATGGCCAAGCTTCTCCCCGGCATCGGCATGAAGTCCGCCGATGCGCTTTGGACAAAAGTCAGCGAGCGCATCCAGACGAGCGCCGCGGCACCAATCCTCGGGACCGAACCCACGCCCGTGTCCGCGCCGGAGATTGCTGCGGATGATCCCGATTGGAACGTCGATGAACCCGCTTCCGCACTGGCTCCAGCGGATCGCCCGACGCGGGAACTCCCCGAGACCGTCGCGAATCCATGGCACGGAATGCCCCCAATTAAAGACCTTCTCCTCGGGCTGAAGGTGCCGCCAAAGAGCGCAAAAGCGTGGGAACAACTCGCCTACACGCTCGATGAACTTGCGCCCGGCGGCAAACTGGCCCCGCCCGCAGAGATGATCAAATCGGTGCTCGAGGCCGTCTATGACGACTACATGCTGGCGAACTTTCCGAACTATGAGTCACGCCGCGAAGACCTCGGCACGCTGGCAAATTTCGCAAAGAAATACGACACGCCGCAGCCATTCCTCGACCAACTGGCGCTGATGACGGGCCTCGATAGCGACGCGACGCAGAAGAAGGATGACCCGGAACGCGTAACACTCACCAGCGTGCATCAAGCCAAGGGGCTCGAATGGCGCGCCGTCTTCGTCATCTGGCTTGCCGACGGGAAATTCCCGACCGGTCGCTCGCTTGAGAATGACTCCGCCATTGAAGAAGAGCGCCGTCTTTTCTACGTCGCAGTGACTCGCGCAAAGGACGAACTGTATCTCACGTATCCGTGTACGAGCTATACACTCGGCTACGGAGATCCTTTGCAACGCCCCTCACGCTTCCTCGCGGAAATCCCGCGTGCGCTGCTGGAAGAGTGGCAGGTCGGCGGGACTTTTTGATTCACGTTGCGACTGCGAAGATGTAGCCGGATGTGCGTGAAACCTACGCTCATCATCCTCGCCAGCTCCGTCACCGCGTTCGCACAGCAATCGATTGTCCCGATTTCGAATGACGGCAAACCGCTCAACCTCGGCTTCGAAACAGGAACACTCGAAGGCTGGACAGCCACAGGTACGGCTTTCGAAAAGCAGCCAATCAAAGGCGACACCGTTGCACCGCGGCGGGCCGACATGAAAAGCGGACACGCCGGCAGTTATTGGATCGGCGGATTTGAGATTCACCAGAAGGACACCGCCACCGGCACGCTCACTTCAGCATCGTTCAAAGTTACACAACCGTGGGCCAGCTTCCTCGTTGCGGGTGGCGAGACTGATAAGACACGGGTGGAAATTGTCACCAAGGACGACAACAAGGTGATCCACTCCGCGCACAGTGATCAAACGGAGATCCTGCGCCGCTCGGTCGTTGACCTGCGAAAGTATTCGGGACGCGAGATTTTCATCCGACTCGTCGATGAGCACACCGGCCACTGGGGACACGTGAACTTCGATGATTTCGTTTTCCACGCCGATGCGCCGAAATTTCCTGCCGCCGTGACCGTTCAGGCACCCATGAAAGCAGACGAGGTTCCGAATGCGGGGCTGAAACCCAGTGAAGTGGCCAGTGCGGCGACCGTGCCCGCCGGTTATGAACTCAAGGTATTCGCGGCCGAACCCGACATCATCAACCCCATTGCATTCTGCCTCGACGACCGCGGGCGGGCGTGGGTCGTCGAGGGCATCACCTACCCGAATCGCGCAAAGGACGGCGAGGGCAAGGATCGCGTGCTCATTTTCGAAGACACGGACGGCGACCACAAGTTCGACAAACGAACGGTGTTCATGGAGAAACTCAATCTCGTGAGCGGCATTGAAGTCGGTCACGGCGGCGTTTGGCTTGGGGCGGCACCATATCTGCAGTTGGTTCCGGTCGCGGATTGGGATGCGCCCAAACCATCCAGCGAGCCGAAGATTCTGCTGGATGGATGGGGCTATCAGGACACCCACGAGACATTGAACACATTCAAATGGGGCGCTGATGGCTGGCTCTACGGATGCCACGGCGTTTTCACACACAGCGCCGTGGGAAAGCCGGGAACTCCCGAGGCGCAGCGCACGAAGATCAACGCCGGCGTCTGGCGGTTCCATCCGGGGAAGCAGACGTTCGAGGTGGTCGGCCACGGCACGAGCAATCCGTGGGGACTCGATTGGAACGAAGATGGCGAGCTCTTTATCGAAGCGTGCGTCATTCCCCACCTCTTCCACATTTTCCCGGGAGGCCGCTATCATCGGCAGGGCGGCTCGCACTTCAATCCGTACACTTACGACGATATCAAAACCATCGCCGACCACCGTCACTACCTTGGTGGAAATCCACACGGCGGAAACGGGAAGTCGGACGCAACCGGCGGCGGCCACGCTCACGCTGGCCTGGCGATTCTGCAACATCCATCCTGGCCGAAGGCACTGATCGGAGGCGTGATTATGGGCAACATCCATGGCTCCCGTATCAACATGGACATTCTGGAGCGGAAAGGCAGCGGCTATGTTGCCCACCACGGTGCCGACTTCATCAACTTCAACGACAAAGCCAGCCAGATTGTGGACATTCGCGAAGGCGCGGACGGCACGGTCTGGATGATCGACTGGTATGACCTGAATCAATGCCATCGCACCAATCGCGATGCACACGATTACACCACGGGACGAATCTTGAAACTTGTGCGCAAGGGCGTGAAAGCCGAACCCGTCGGCACTCGTAAGCCGGTAGCACCGAAAGTCGCGCTGTCCGACGGAGACGTCGCTGGTGCGATGAAGTTTTCGGGCCCCGCTGGCGATGCCTTTCAAAGGCGCGCCGCGGCGAGCCTCTGCCAGCGGCTTCCGATTGAACAACGCAAAGCCATTGTCATGGCGCTGCTCGCGCACGCAGAGGACGCGGATGATGCAAATCTGCCGTTGATGTATTGGTATGCCGCCGAGCCGATCGTTGCTGCCGATCCGCTGTGGGCGACCGAGGCGCTCGCAGCCTGCAAGATTCCCAAAGTCACCGAATTCATTGCGCGCCGGATGGCTGCGAAATAGCGCCCGTTGATTCCAGCGTGATTTTTCTTTCGCAACGCTCTGATTTCAGACTCGCTCCTTTTATGAAACTACTTTTCGCCAGCCTGCTCCTCGCGCTTACCGTCAACGCACAGGAATGGACACGATTCCGTGGCCCAAACGGCTCCGGGCTCGGAACGGCCAGTCTCCCGGCCCAACTCACGGAGAAAGACATCAACTGGACGCTCACGCTGCCCGGCACTGGACATTCCTCGCCGGTCGTGTGGGGCGACCGGGTTTTCGTCACATGCACACCCGACGCGAGACAGGCCGAACTCGCGAAACGCAGCGTGGTATGCGTGGACGCGAAGACCGGAAAGATGCTGTGGTTCCGCGAATATGCGACGGGCGGATACCGCAAACACGCAGACAACAGCTTTGCCTCACCATCGTGCACGGTGGATGCGGATCGCGTCTACGCGTGGTTTGCGGGTGCGGACGGAAGCCAGCTCGTCGCGCTCTCACAGGCGGATGGCAAGGAAGTCTGGAAGCGCGATCTCGGCCCGTTCAAATCACAGCATGGACCCGGCGCTTCGCCGATTGCCGAGAAGGGCGTGGTTTACTTGCAGAGCAGTCAGGATGAACCCGGCTCGTTCATCGAAGCCTTCGACTCGGCGAGCGGAAAGACGCTGTGGAAGAACGAAATAAAGGGCGGCCAGCACGCGATTTCGACGCCCTGTTTTGCGGTTAAGGGTTCGCAACTCATCAGCCTTTCCACCGACAACGGATTGCTCGGACTCGACCCAACAACCGGCAAGCAACTCTGGTCCGTGCCGGACCTTTTCAAACTCCGCTGCGTCGCCTCCCCCGTCGTTACGAGTGACAACTGGATCGTGGTCCAATGCGGACAGGGACAAGCGGCAAGCGAGATCAAGGTGATGAAAGGCGCCGCTGAATCCAAGCCCGAGACAGCCTACGAAGTCGTGCGCATCGGCGGCTACGTCCCGACGCCGATAGTCGTGGGCGACCTGCTTTTCCTATGGAAGGAAAACGGAACCGTGACGTGTCTCCGCGCCGCGACCAACGAGCAACTGTGGAGCGAACGCGTCGAAGGTCCATACTACGCCAGCCCAATATGCATCGGAGGAAAGGGCGGCCGCCTCTACAATCTGACGCGTTCCGGCGAACTCGTCAGCATTGCTGCGGCCGAGAAATTCGAACTTATTCAACGCTTCCCGCTGAACGAAAAGGAAAGCCACGCAACTCCCGCCGTCAGCGGCGGCCGGATGTTTGTGCGCACATTCTCCCGCCTCATTTCGATCGGCAAATGACCAACGGCATCGCCTTCTCAAAATCCGGTCAGAAACTGACTTCACGCAGCGGCATTCTGGAACTCATGGACGACCTCGGTCGCGCCATGACCGAATGGCCGGACATGCTCATGCTCGGTGGCGGAAATCCCGCGGCGGTTCCAGCAGTCCAAAAGATATGGCGGGACCGGATGGCCGCACTCCTCACCGAAGGCGCGACATTCGACCGCATTCTGGGAAACTACGATCCCCCGCAGGGCAATCCCCGCTTCATCAACGCGCTCGCGACGCTGCTCAAACGCGAATTCGGCTGGAACGTGGAGGCTGAAAATATCGCGGTGACCAATGGCGGCCAAAGCGCATTTTTCTTCCTCTTCAATCTGCTTGCCGGGAATCACGCAGACGGTCGCAAAAGAAGAATCCTTCTGCCGCTTTCGCCGGAATACATTGGATACGCAGACCAGGGATTCGAAGAAGGCATCTTCGTTGCCTGCCGTCCGGAAATCACGTGGCCCGCACCGCACGTATTCAAGTATCGCATCGATTTTCCGGCCGTGGAAGCGGCGCTCCGGACCGGCGAAATCGCGGCGATTGCAGTTTCGCGTCCGACAAACCCGACCGGCAACGTGCTCACGGACGACGAAGTGCAGCGACTATCGAATCTCGCGAGGCAATACGGAATCCCACTCATCCTCGACAATGCGTATGGCGCGCCGTTCCCCGGCGTGATTTTCACCGACGCCAAACCGTTCTGGGAGCCACACGTTATCATGACGCTGAGCCTCTCGAAACTCGGACTCCCGGGCACACGCACGGCTGTCGTGATTGGCCCGAAACAGATCGCCGAAGCTGTGGCTGCGATGACGGCAATTGCCGGCCTGGCCAACGGCAACATCGGCCAGCAAATCGTCCTCCCGCTCGTCGAAAGCGGCCACATTCTGAAAATCGGACCGGAGATTTTGCGTCCGTTTTACGAGGACAAGAGCCGATCGGCCATGCAGTGGGCGCGTGAGGCATTTGACGCGGCGGGAATTCAATGGGCGATTCACGCGAGCGAAGGCGCGTTCTTCTTCTGGCTTTGGTTTCGAGGCCTTCAAATCCCGACGCGCGAACTCTATGAGCGACTGAAGGCGCGCAAGGTTCTCATCGTTCCTGGCGAGTACTTCTTCTTCGGTCTGCCGGACGACTGGGATCACAGTCGCCAATGTCTTCGCCTCAACTTCGCCCAGCCCGAAAGCGTGGTCCGCGAGGGATTGCGCATCATCGCGGAGGAAGTGGCTGCCGCTTCGTAAAAAGAGAGAGCCTGGGACCGGGATTGAACCGGCGACCTCGTCCTTACCAAGGACGTGCTCTACCAACTGAGCTACCCAGGCGTCTCGCCGACAATCGTCGGAAAGAGGGCGTGGACACTAACCGCCCCGCCATTTCTGTCAAAGTCAAATTCCCGCCAATTCAGCAGCGCACTACTTCCGATTCGCAACGATGTAGTCGTGAATGGAATTCACACTCGCAAGCGCCTGCCGGGCGGCCTCGGAGTTCGGAACCCCGACGCCAAATGTGCGTTCCATCCCGACCACCAATTCCAGCGCATCTATGGAATCCAGACCAAGGCCGGACGGATCGAAAAGCAATGCATCGTCACGAATTTCCTCCTTGGGAATTTTCAGCATCAGGCTCTCGACCATCATGGCCTTAATCGCGTCACGTAAATCAGTGTCAGACATACCCCAACTTAACAACCGTCACGCTGCGGGCAAGTTTCTCCCTGCACGGAGCACGAAAAGTTGCCTTTCACCGTTGCAGCGCGTAGCCGTCGCTGCGTGCCAAAACTCCGACTCGACCTGCTATTAGTCGCCCGAGGGCTCTTCGAGAGTCGCGAGAAAGCCCGTCGCGCCATAATGGCCGGGCAGGTGCGATCGGGCGGGCGGATTGTAGACAAAGCCAGTGCGACGTTTGACGAGAATGAGGAAATCTCGGTCGCCGCGCCCGAGAAATATGTTGGCCGCGGTGGTTACAAGATGGAGGGAGCGCTGACGAAATTCGGCATCTCCCCTGCCGGGCGGGTATGCCTCGACATCGGCGCGAGCACCGGCGGCTTTACGGACTGCCTGCTCCAGCACGGTGCCGAGAAAGTGTGGGCGATAGATGTCGGCCACAGCCAGCTAGATTGGAAGATTCGCTCGGACCCGCGTGTTGTCGTGCGGGAGAAACTCAACGCGCGTTACCTCACCCGCGCTGACATCCCGGATGCCATCGATTTGATTGTCATCGACGTATCGTTCATATCGCTCGCCTTGATTTTGCCGCCAGCGCACGCGGTCCTGAAGCTCGGAGGCTTCATCATTCCGCTCATCAAGCCGCAATTTGAACTCCGCCGGGAAGACGTTGGCCGCGGCGTCGTGCGGGATTCCGCGCTCCATGAGGCGGCGGTTGATAAAGTGCACACCTTCGTGACATCCATGCCCGCACAACCAGATGGATGCCGGCTTGTGTGGCGTGGATTAATCGATTCGCCGATTCTCGGCGGCGACGGCAACAAGGAGTTCTTGGCACTCTTGGAGAACGTTCCCAGTCCGCAGGCCACCGGCTGAATAACGCAGATACCAGCGTTTCAGCACCGATAGGATTTCGCCTGCTCAGTATTCCTTCCGGAGTTCCACCGGCTTCGGTGACTTACGGCGCATACGGATGTTGAGAGCCTCAACGATGAAAGAAAACGCCATAGCAAAATAGATGTAGCCCTTCGGAACGTGATGACCGAGCCCGTCCGCAACGAGCACGAAACCGACAAGGATCAGGAACGCGAGCGCGAGCATTTTCACGGTCGGATGAGCATTCACGAAATCACTAATCGATTTGGCCGCGATAAGCATCACACCCATCGAGATCACAATCGCGAGAATCATAATCGTCATGCTCCCGTTTCCATGTCCGGACGATTCGTGCGCGGTGAAAGCCTGGACTTTGGCAAACGCCTCCGTGACCGATGCCGGCACACCGCCTGCGGTCTGAAGCGCAGCACCTAGCGCGGCGATTGCCGCTTCGATGCTTCCGGGTTTCGGTCCGGGTTGACCACCAACAAGGCCGACCGCCGTGATGACGGAATCCAAAGAGAAAAGCACATCCACGAAAATAATCGTGCCGATTACAGATGCCATGGTCGGCGCAACGCGGGAACTGCCCTGATGGTCCTCACCTTCCATGCTGTGGTGAATTTCCTTGATGCTCTTCCAAATCAGGAAAAGTCCACCGAGCAACATCACGAGGTCCTTGCCGGAAATTGAATGCCCAAGCGCGACGAAGAGCGGCTTGGTGAGTTTCGTAAGCAGGAATATTGCGCTCAGTAGAAGGATGCGGGTCACCAACGCGAAGATCAATCCGAGGGTTCTGGCCTTCGATTGCTGCTCCTGCGGCAACTTGCCGGCGAGAATCGAAATAAAGATGATATTGTCCACACCGAGGACAATTTCGAGGACGGTAAGCGTCAACAGGCTCACCCACGCGTTCGGATCTGAAAACCATTCAAACATGCGGGCAGACGTTCTTCATTTGAACACGTGTGTAAAGGCGCAACTGCTTCACTGACGCGTGTGCGATTTGAGATAGGCGAAGAGGTCCGCAAGTTCCGATGGTTTCAAGCCACCAAGGAGTCCCGGCGGCATCAGCGAATCCTTGCTTTCCTCGCGCCGGACGATGTCGGTTTCCGCGAGGCGCTGAGTCCCGGAAACGGTCTGTACGATGACACCATCCGCAGACAAAAATGCTGTGAAGCCCGCGACCTGGGTTCCGTCCTTGAGTGTGAAGAGTGTCGCGCGAAACGCCTCGGCAATATTGCGCGATGGAAACTGTATCTCGGTCATCAAATCCTCCGCCGACAGACGCGACACCGGCCCGCTGAGTTCCGGCCCAATCGGGGAAGTTCCGCCGTGGCACGTCGCGCAGGCACGAGCCTCGTAGATCGCCGCTCCTCTGGTTGCGTCCCCCTGCGCCCAGTCGATGGACTTAAGCGAATCCATGAATGGCTTCACATCGACGACTGCCACGGGTTCTTTCGCGTTGAGCATCGCGCGCTCGACAGGTGTGGCTCCACGCTCGATCCACGGGCGGAGCGCTTTTCTCAGCGCCGGATTCTTCCACTGCGCGACGAGAAGGGCTCGTGCCTCCGGGATGGGACCGAGCAGCCTGACAAGCTCCCCGCTCCACGGCCACGACGCATCGCGCTGCACAGCAGCAAGAAATTTTCGCGCAGCCACGGTTTGTTGCGCGGGAATCAAAATCTCCACCAACGCGAGCCGCGAAGGCGTGACGAAATCCGGTGAAGCGAGCAGCGCCTCGGCGAGAGCGTCGTGTTTTGAAATGAGTCGGGAGACAATCTCGTTCAGACGAATGGCCCAATTCTGCTTCGGCCGGCGATCGCCGCCAGCCAGCTTGACATCGAGTCGGATGATGGCCCGCGCGAGCTCTGCAACGACATCGGGCGCACACTTCATCCGCGCATAACAGGCGAGGTAATGAAGGTCGTCTGTCACCGGGCTTTTCTCGTTAATCGCATCAATTACCCGCCGTGCGGAAATTTCCGAATCATCCTCCAGCATCGCAATCAATCTCGCAGCTTCGGCACGCACTGCGTCGTCCAGCGAAAGCACCGCGTCCTGTGCATAAACGAGAGCAGCACGCCGCTGGTCTTCGTTCAGCCCGCCGGGGCGCGCAGGCTCGTACGGAACAAACGCCTCGGCGCTGGCTCCCGAGAGTTTCCACCCGCCGATTTGCTCCTGAAGCGTCTCGATGACGACAAGCTTTGGGTTCGGAATCCGCGGGGCAGCCGGCAGGCCGATGGGAGCATCATCCTCGCGACGCGGCGTGATTTTATACACAGCGCCGCGAGTTTTCCGCCCGCCAATACTCACGTACAGAGAACCGTCCTTTGCTTGCTCAATGTCGGTCGGCGCAAATCCATGCGAGCCGAGCGGCTCAATGAAAACCTCCGGCGCAGTGACATAGTGCTGCGGAACCACAGCCACCGCAGCACGGTCGGGCGCGAGCGGCCCCAGAATGTTCTTCAAATCGCGCTCAATTGCCCCCGTATCGAAATCTTCCGGCGCAGATTTCACGAGCGGCAGAAAGTGCACGCGCCCAAACGTCCAGTCGCAGACAAACAACCCTCCGCGATATCGCGCCGGCGTTGCAGGGCTCTTCGCAACAAGGACTCCGGTCGGCGATCCGCGCCCAAGGTCTGCTAGCGTCGGCACTGTGGACGACATCCACGCCGGTACTCGAAAGCTGCGCTGATATCCCGACAACCGCCAGCCGTGGCTGCGGCCCGGCGCAACGTGATAAACCCGCGTCGCGGAGTACCACGGAAGAAAGTAGTCGCGCTCGCAATCGCTGTCGTACGTGAAACAATCCCCGTTTTCGGCGAAATCGAAATCGTACGGGTTGCGAAATCCGTCAGCGAAGACCTCGCTCTCTTTTAAATCGGGCGAAATCCGGATGATTGCACCAGCGAGGGCCTTTTTCGCCGGGTCATGACGTTCGTCGATTCCCGCGTCGTTGCCACCGATTACCCACCACCAGCCGTCCGGCCCTTTGCGAATCGCGTGGCCCCCATGCTCGCCGTTTGCAAATGGCAGAATCTTTCTCGGCGCACCATCCGCGACACGGTCCAGATTGTCGTCGCGGTATTCCGAGAGCCAGCCGTCATTCATCACGAACAATTGCCGGCCTTCCTCCCCGAAACAAAGGCCCATCGCGCCCTTCACTTTCGCAAACTCAACCGCACGTTCGGCCACTCCATCCCCGTCTTCATCAAGCAGTGTGGCGATGTATCCCGCACCGGAAACGACCACCTCGCCGCGCGGCGACAGCGTCATGCACCAGATGTCATTCGCGAGCTTCTCATTCGAGAACTCGGCGATCTGGAACCCCGACTGAATGCGGAGCCCGAGTTTGGGGAGGTCCACAAGTCCGGCCCACGAAAGTGCAGGCATTGAGAGCAACAGAAGCAGTTTGTTCATTAGCTAGATTCTGGACGTCCGGAATGCGGAATCCAATTCCCGAATGTCCACCACTTCGCGCCTTGCGTTCGACATACCGGCGGATTGTATTCAGCAACACACATGACCCGTTCGCTTCTTCTCATCGCCCTCGCATGCACCGCAGTTCTTCGTGCCGACGACGTTCCGCTTGGCCCGGATGGAAAGCCGCGTTTCGGGCACAGTTCGCACGGCGAGGCATTCGATGAAGGACCGCGTCAAGCCGCCTCGCTGCTGCCGGGAATGGGCAACGCGCATTTTGCCGTGACGACGAAATCCGAGGAGGCGGCCAAGTTCTTCGACCAGGGAGTCGCCCAGCTCCACGGGTTCTGGTACTACGAATCCGAGCGCTCGTTCCGTCAGGTCCTCAAACTCGATCCGGACTGCGCAATGGCCTACTGGGGCCTCACGCTGTCGAATCAAAACAACGAGAAGCGGAGCGCTGAATTCATCAAGGAAGCGCTCAAGCGAAAAGACAAGGCGAGTCCACGCGAGCAGGCGTGGATTTCGGCTTATCACGAAGCTTACTCCGACGGAAAAGCGATGACGCCGGAGAAGAGGAAGAAGCTCGTGAAGGCGCTGGAGAAACTCATCTTCGAGTTTCCGGACGATATCGAAGCACGGGCCTTTCTCGTGTTCCATCTTTGGGACAATGCACAAAAGGGCATCGCCCACAGCAGCCACACTGCGACGGAGGCCCTTGCGCAGTCGGTGCTCGCGAAGAATCCCGAGCATCCCGGCATTCATCATTACCTGATTCATCTGTGGAATTACGAAGATGACCGCCGCGCGCTCAAAAGCGCAGCAGTCCTCGGTCAGACGGCGCAAGGCATCGCGCACATGTGGCACATGCCCGGCCACACATTCACGCGCCTGAAGCGCTACGCCGATGCGGTCTGGCAGCAGGAAGCCAGCGCCCGCACGGACCACGCACACATGGCGGCGGCGCGAATCATGCCGGAGCAAATCCACAACTACGCGCACAATAACGACTGGCTTGTTGAGAATCTCTCCTTCATCGGCCGCATCCGCGACGCGATCGATCTTGCGAAAAACATGGTGGAACTTCCCCGCCTCGCCAAAGGCCACGTCCTCGTCGGACGCGACGGTTATGCGGAATCGAATACCGGCTTCCAGATGGGGCGCCGTCGCCTTCTTGATGTCCTATTAAATTGGGGAATGTGGGAGGACCTGCTGGCGCTCGACGGAACCCAGTATCTGGAACCGAGCGAAGATCCCACCGAAGACGGACGCCGCCTTCGTGCGCTGGCCGTTGCTGCCTATCAGACGAACAACATCGCGAAAGGCGACGAGAAGATGGCTGCAATCGAGAACGCCATTTCCACCGCCAAACGCCAGCGCTTCGAATCCGCCGACGCAGCCGAAGAAGACGCCAAGAAGGGCGGGCGCGACGCAAACAAGGCGATGGCCGATGCATTGCAGAAGTTTTCCCAGAAGATTGAAACGCTCGAACGCTACCGCAACGAAGCACAACTCTACAAAGCCATCGCCGAAGCAAAGCCGATGCTGGAAATCAAACCGATGCTTGAAAAGGTGAAAGAGATTCCGCCCATTCGGCTCTCGCGCCTCCATCTCAAGCTCGGAGACCAGAAGGCCGCGCTGGAGCAGGCCGAACGGGGAGCAAAGGACACCGACGGACAGGTTCTTCCGCTCGCGAATCTCGCAGACATTCAGTGGCGCTCGGGCAAAAAGGACGAGGCGCGCGCCACATTTGAGAAGCTGCGCCCTCTTTGCGCCCAGGCGGATCTCGGCAATATCAATTTCACACGGCTGAAGCCGATCATTGACGACCTGAAGTTACCCGCCGACTGGCGTCCGAAGCTTGAGTATCAGGGCGACTCCGGAGTCAGGCCCGATCTCGCAAAGCTTGGGCCCTTCCGCTGGTCACCCTACGCCGCACCGGACTGGCTGGCAGTCGATCTTCAGGGCAAGACGCGCACCTCCGCGGACTACAAAGGCAAACCCTACCTGCTTGTTTTCTATCTAGGCAGCGGATGCTCGCATTGCATCGAGCAATTGAACGCGCTCGGACCGGTCGCCAAGGACTATAGTGCTGCCGGCATCGACATCATCGCCGTGAGCACCGACAACGCAGGCGACCTCAACAAAACCTTCGTGCAGGCGAAGGACGCTCAGGGATTCCCGTTCCCGATTGTCGCAGATCCGGGCCTCGCTGCTTTCAAGGCCTATCGTGCATTCGACGACTTCGAGAACCAGTCGCTGCACGGAACGTTTCTTATCGATTCCAGCGGCTACGTGCGCTGGCAGGATATTTCCAGCCAGCCGTTCAGCGACGTGAAATGGCTTCTCGGCGAAAGCAAACGCCTCCTCGCGATGCCTGTCGGACAGAGCGTCGGAACGGTACGTAACTAGCCTCGCTCAGCGGACTTCCAATCTGCCCATTTTTGCATGCGTCTCGTCGTTATCATATTGCTCGCGACTCTCGCACTGCTTTTTCGGGCCTCGTCCGCGGAGCCGGCATCCGCCGCGTCGAACAAGCGCGTCGAGATCGACAAGACCTCGCAATTGCTAACCGCGTTCGAAGGCGACCGGATCGTGCTGCAATCCAGAATCAGCACGGGAAAATGGGATCGCTCAACACCCATCGGCGACTTCGCAGTACTCGGCAAGGAGCGCATGCATTACTCCACCCGCTACAACAATGCCCCCATGCCCTACAGCCTGCGCATCAACGGCCACATTTTCATCCACGGGTATAAGGACGTGCCGGCGTACCCAGCATCGCACGGCTGCATACGCGTTCCACTCGGAAAGGAAAATCCCGCCAGCCAACTCTTCGAGTGGGCCGAGGTTGGCACGCCCGTTCGAGTCTTCGGAAAATGGGAAAAGCCGGACAAAAAGAAATCAACTGCCGACTGAGGAAGAGTGGCGACCCTACGGGGAATCGAACCCCGGTTACTCCCGTGAAAGGGGAGTGTCCTAACCGCTAGACGATAGGGTCACTCGCTTGAAGGGCGGCGTTTCTAGCCCAATCTCCGAAGGAATCAAGCGTTTTCCTGCGGCAAAAACGCTCATGGAGCTATGAGCACTTGCACATCACATCCGGCATCGGTATCCAAAGACCAACATGCTGAACCTGTTCCGCCGCTGGAGAATTGCGAAAGCCTTCGGCCGCTACATCTCCCCTGAAGCTGCACGAAAAATTGCCGACACTCCAACGGACTTCTCCAACGTCCATCAGCGGGTCATGAACATTGTCTTGGTTGCGATTCCCCCACCCGACTCGGCGACTTACTCCGGCCGAGCGGGATTGGCCGCCGATATCGCACTGAAGCTCGATGGTGTAATTTACAGCCTGCTTCCGATTGTAGTGGCGTCATTTGAACTAGATTCCTCCGCGCGCACACGTTTCATCTCCGATGTTCAGGATGCGATCCCGGAAGCCTCCATCGTTCACGGCAACGTTACTGTTGGCACCGGCATTTTCGGCAGCAGAACTCGATTTGATTTCGGCCCGTGGTGGCCCGGATTGCTCGACGCCCTCAGAGTGGTGACGACGTTATCTCCCGGGGAGATTCGGGAACTTACTTAATCTTGAAGTCCCCTCCACGCGTCCGAAAACACGCTGGCAACTGCGGCGATGGACATCAGCTACCAGCGATACTCGAGCGACAGCGCTGTACGTCCCTTCGGCAGCACGAGAGGGATTAGCACATCACCGTTCTCCCCGTCGCGGATGACTCCCTTGTGTTCGCTCGTGATGCGGAGCTGGAGTTTGTCGACCGCAAACGAACGCTCTCCGGACGGCACAATCTTCTTCCCGGCAGCGGCGCGGAAATAGAATTGCGATTGCGCAGTCGGTGTATCGAAGCGCAGCGTGCGCTTGAAGAATGCCTTCCCTTCCGAATCGCGGGCATCCTCGAAAAAGTCCTCCACCACGATTTCACCGTACGCGTAGCGAAAGGTCGGCCGCCGTGAGGTATCGAGCCAATAACCGAGAAACTGATACCCGTGGTCCTGGGGGAATGCGTGATTTGTCTTCCCCTTGTACGGCCAGCTCCCGTCGAGAGAATCCAGACGGTGAAACGGGATTCCGGGCGGAAACGAAATCGAGTCTGTCCCACGTGGCTGGAAGGAACCGTGGTCCACGTTTGCAAAATCCCCTTTCCACAGCTGCCGAAGCGCCATCTCACCGGAATCAAACGCCAGACTGACGCGCTCCGGATAGCCCACGGCAATTCCACGATATCCAGCCGGTCCACGACCGCGGCAGAGTTCGGTGGTGTCGCCCACGCGGAGTTCGTTGGATTGCCGGGAAAGCCCGACCGGCTTTTTCGCACGGATGCCGTCTTCCAGATAGGTCCAAAGCGCATCGATTTGCAGCGCAGTATCGCCCCCGAGAATCGCGGGCCGGGTCGATTGCCCATCCGGCCAGAAACTCGGCATGATCACCGTCGGGTGGAATCGCGACGGCTGCCGCATGTACAGCGCGAACCAGTTCTTCCTCAAACGCTCCGTCACCCGGGCAATATCGAGGGCACTCATTTCACCGGATTTCTGGCCATTGAACTCATGGCACGCGATGCAACTCAGTCCCTTGGTTCCGATCATCTCGTATCCGGCGGCCTTGGATTCCTGAATGTTCGCAACCTTTGGAAGCACGGCATTCTCCAACTGATCGACCTTGCCAAACAGTTCCACCAGGTTCCCGACGTTCGCTTCGCCAAACTGCGGCATCGCGGCCTCGACATAGTCGCGCTGCCGTTTGCCGCGCAGAAGCACCTCGGCAATCCATTCGGGCTTCAGCTTCGCGCCCACATGCGAAAGCGGTGGTGGAATCCGGCCCTGGTCGCCGAGCGCCGGCTGGGTTCCGGTGAAAAGTGCGTTTCTCTCCGGCGCTATTCCGCCGAGTCCAGTCCGCTCGTGGCAGGCGATGCAGTTGAATGTCACCAGCGTCTTCGCGACCTGCTTCGCGTCATCCAGCGATGGCTTCGCGGCAATGGGCAGAGCCTGCTTGATCACCGCACGCTGCGCGGCGCTGAGTACAAAACGCGGGACACCAGCAGGCGATTCACCGAGGCAGCCGCGGGAGGCATCGAGCTTGGAGAGCGCCGTCGCGGGCTTTGGCGCGATTCGCAAATCGTCGTGACAGTTGGCGCAGCCCAATAGCGCGAAGTGCTCACGCCCGCGAGCGGCCAGCGTGGAATCGACGTTCAACGGCTGGAATGCAGCGATGGGCTCGTTTGAAACCGACAGTATCGCAGACGGAATCGGACCACGCGGGAACTGCGGCCCTTCCATCTCAAGCGACAACTTCGCCTCCCGCCCCGTGTGAAAATACGTGAACTGAATCTTTCGCCATCCGGACGCGAGTTCCGCCGCGCCTTCGAGTTGCTTCGTGCCCCGACGATCGCTCGGCTCCTGTTCGATGATCGGCTTCCCGTCAATCAACAGCGAGCCGCCGTTCATCGTGGCAAAAAACCGATAGCGACCCGCTGTTCCAACGTTCAACCATCCGTCGTATCGAATCGCCGTGTGCTGCGGCAGTTTGCCCGACTGGAGACTCTCAAGCGCGAAATCACCCACATGCCCGGCCCGCTCCGCCTTCACTTTTTCGCTCGCCAATCCATCCCACACATCTCCGCGATAAAGCGTGTAATTCAGCGCCCCGGGAACGCGCGTATCCTGCAAAAGAAAGTGCGCAATCCGCTCCATATCCTGCCCGCCGAGTCGCATGTCGGGCATCCGCCCCGAAGGCCGGCTGGCGTGAGGCTGGCGCAAAAACTCCACGAGGCTCTTGAAGCTGTATTTCCTCTCCAGCGCGCCAAGCGGCACGGAGTTCGCCGTCAGCGTTTCCATTCCCTTTTCATCACGTGGCGAGTGGCACGCGGCGCAGCCACGCGAGTGAAACAACCGACTCCCCTGCTCCGCCGCCACGGCATCCGGCGCATGCAACGAAAAGTCGTTCTTTTTCAGCGAGAGGAGAAAATGGGTAAGCTCCCGCGACGTCTGCGCCTTCTGCCCGGCATCGAGGCTGCCCAGCATGTCAGGCATCGATGTGCCGGGCTTTTTGCCGTGCGGATCTGCGATGAACGCCTCAAGCCAAGCGGGATTCACGCGGGAGCCGATGTCCGCCAGCCGCGGCGCCTTCTTCGAGCGCGAAGCAAGGTCCGGTCCGGCGTCATGACACGCCGCGCAGTTCAATTCCTCGATCATCACGAGTCCCTTCAAATCCGGATCGAGCTTGCTCGACTCCACTGCGGGAAAAACAGGCGCCGCCGCAAGACCGGACCCCGCAGGAAGAAGAAGTACCGACAAAAGCGGCATCAAACGCGAGCGAACCTGTTTCCGGAAAGAGTGCATGCGGGATGGCGTTTAGTGCAAACAACGGGGATCAAGCGAGGGATTTTCAGTGGTCGGGCTGGCGAGATTTGAACTCGCGGCCTCTTCGTCCCGAACGAAGCGCTCTACCCAGCTGAGCCACAGCCCGTGTACTGAAAGGAGCGGCAATTAAGCCGCCGTTTCGAAGTTGGTCAACTGCAAAGACAGCGACTCCGGGACGCTGCGTTGGTCACTTTCCGTAAACCCGCCGCCATGCTTCGAAGGTGTTCAGGTGAACGCGGACGACCTTCGAAATGTCGGTCGTGTAGCCACCGGCGAGGACCCATGCGACCGGGATTCCCGACGCCTTTGCAAAACGGAAAACGGCTTCGTCTCGCGCGAGTAGGTCGTCGTGATTGAGCGCGAGCGGCGAGTATGGGTCTTCGAAGTACGGGTCGGCCCCGGCCTGGTAGAGCAGCACGTTGGGCTTCCATGCGGCGATTCGCGGCAGGGCGTCTTCCATGATCGAGAGCATTGTCGAGCGGTCGCAACCGGCCGGGAGCGCGAACGAGTGATGATTGTCGCCATCTTCGTGGTGCCGCACCGTCACGTCGCGGTGGGGCACGTTCGCGTGGTAGTCGTTTCCGTAAATGGACACCTGCATCATGTGCGGACGCGTCGCGGCGAGTTGCGCCGTTCCGTTCCCGTAATGCAGGTCCATGTCGAGCACCGCCACGCGGGACGCCTCGCCTGCTGCGAGCAGTGCGTCGGCGGTGATCGCGAGGCCGTTGAAAGTGCAGAATCCTTCGCCGTGGTCCGCGCACGCGTGATGAAACCCGCTCACGAGCGCCGCCGATACTCCATCCTTCAAAGCCTGGCGGGCCGCCGCGAGGCATCCGCCGCTGGTGAGGCAGACGCTTGGGAACAGTTCGGGCGACCACGGAAACTTCTGCGACTCGGCGAGTGCGCGCGGCTCACCGGTGCGGATTGCGTCGATATATTCCGTCGTATGAACGCGCGCGATGTCCTGCAAACCCACGGCCTGCGGCTCCGCGAGCCGGATATCCGGCGCACCACGGAGCGCATCGGCGACGAGTCCGAACTTCCGGATCGGCATGATGTGCTCGCCAATCGGCGCTGCATATCGTGGATGGTAGAATGTCGTGAGCATCACGCGCCGACCATGGCAGAGCGGCGATTTCCGCGCAATTGCCGCCACTACTTGAGCGGAACCGGCACGAACTCCTTCATCACTTTCAGGTCCGCCGGATTCAAAAAGCGGATCATCCCGTCCTCGCCCGCCACCGCGAGCGTTGAGCCGTCGGGTTTGTAGCGGAGCGCGTAGATTCCACCGGGCAGCGTTGCGGATGCGAGCTGCTTCGTCTCGCTGTGGTAGTGGTCGTCCAGCCGCTTCTTCTCGTCGTCCGTCCGGCCGCCGAAGTCCTTGCCTTCGATGCGCACAAACTCGTCCGGCATCTCAGTGTTGAAGTCGTAGTTAAAGCGCGTGACGTATCCCTTTCCATCGAGCGAGGAGCCGGCGGTGAATGATTTCCCGTCCGGCGCGAACTGCACCGCGTAGATGCGGCCCTCCATCGCGGGCCATTTGCGGATGCACAGTGCGTTGTCGCCGATTCGCCGCTGCGTCTTCCGGTTGAGACGGTAAACACTCGGCACGCCGTCCGAGCTTCCGAGCGCGAATTCGTCCCGCTCGGGATGCCGCGAGACGGAATGGATGCCGCCCCGGAGCGCGCCCGGCGTGATGCTGGTGATGTTGTCCACAAACCGCTGCGTCGCGACTTCGGTGAGCTTCGCCGTCATATCGCGGCCGACGCTCACGAGGTTCTCGCCTTTGAGCGTGAACGCCGTGTCGATCACCCAATCGTCGTGCGATGTCTGCTGAAGCACCTGCTGGCCGGTCGCGGAGTCGATTGCGCGCACCGTTTTATCCGGACCACCAAAGCTGATGAGCTTTCCATCCGGCGACCAGTTCACGCCGTAGAGCGTGTCGCCGCCTTGCATGGCGCTCAGGATCAAAGTGCGCTTCTCCACGTCCCACACCTGAATCTCGCCAAACTCCGCAGGCTGTCCGCCGGCGGTTGCGAGGCGCTTTCCATCCGGCGAAAACCGCACGGCCTGAATCCGCTCACCCAGCCCCACGAGCCGCCCTGCGAGCGCGGAGCCATCGGACTTCCAAAGCAGCACTTCGTGAAAACCCGCCACCGCCAGCAACGTTCCGTCCGGCGAGAAATCGATCGATGAAATCACCGGCGGACGCAGATAGACCGGCGGGTGCGCCGCATCGATTTTCTGCCGCGCGTTCTCCGGTGTGTCGTTCTTCGCGCCCTCGGCGATCCATTTGCGGATGCGCTCGATGTCCTTGGCCGCGAGCGGCGCCTTCTTCGGCGGCATTTCGGCTTTTCCGTCCACGGGCGTGATCTGGGAGACGAGCATGGATTCATCGGGCTTCCCGGCGACGACCGCCTTCTTTCCCGTCTCCTTCGCGTCATCGCCGCCTTCCAGCATCCGGGCAAAATCCGTCATCAGATACCCGCCTTTGCTCTTCGCGGGCTGGTGGCAGCCGTTGCAGTTCGCCTGAAAAATCGGGCGGATGTGCTTGAAGAAACTCACCGGTGCGTTTGGGTCCTCCGCAGGCGCGCCTTGAAGAATCGGAGCGACGGCGAGTGTCAGGATGGCTGTAAGGCGGGAAAGTCGGGACATGCGGGGAGTTCAACCCGCGGGCTTCGGAAGCATTAGCGCCCACGCGTGCGGCGGCGGGATTGCATTTCCATGGCCGACGGTGCTTGGATTGCATGCATGACCACAAACGAAGACCTCGCCAAGCTCCGCCGCGAATACAGCATGCGCGGCCTGCTCGAACACGAACTCGCAGCCGACCCGCTCAAGCAGTTCCACCACTGGCTCCACGAAGCCGTCGAGCACGGCCTCATCGAGCCAAACGCAATGACCCTCGCGACCGTGGACTCCACCGGCCAGCCGTGGAGCCGCACCGTTCTTTTGAAAACGTGCGACGAGCGCGGCTTCGTCTTTTACACGAACTACGAAAGCCACAAAGGCGCGCAACTCGCGCACGAATCGCGCTGCTCGCTCACGTTCTTCTGGTCCGCGCTTGAGCGTCAGGTGAACATCGCCGGCGTTGCGCAGAAAGTCCCGCGCAGCGAGACCGAGGCCTATTACAACGTCCGCCCCGTCAGCGCCCGCATCGGCGCGTGGGCCAGCCGCCAGAGCACCGTCCTGCCCGACCGCGAGGCGCTCGAACACGCATTCGAGAAGGCGAAGGCCGAACACGGCGACTCCCCCGCCGCGCCGCCGCACTGGGGCGGCTACGTCGTGCGTCCCGCCGTTATCGAGTTCTGGCAAGGCCGCCGCAGCCGGCTGCACGACCGCCTCCGCTACACCCGCACCGACGGCGGGTGGAAAATCGAGCGTCTCTCGCCGTAATCATCCATACTCACTCCGCCCATGAACCGCATCGTCCTCGCCATCCTCGCCACCGCCTCGCTCGCAGCCCACGCCGCCGAGCTTCACACGTTCAAGCGCCTTCAGCTCAGCGACCAGTTCTGGTGCGAGGGCGCGAACATTGGCGACATCAACAAGGACGGCGTCGCCGACCTCGTCTCCGGCCCGTGGTGGTGGGAGGGGCCGGAGTTCAAAGTGCGGCACGAATTCTACCCCGCCAACGCCGCCTTCACGCTCCGCGTCGGCCCGCAGACTGCGCTCAAAGTCCCCGGCTACGAAGGCGCGCTCGGCGTGAAGAACACTTACTCGAACAACTTCTTCGTCTGGGTGCTCGACTTCAATGCCGACGGCTGGAACGACATCCTCGTCATCGGCTTCCCCGGTCAGGACACCTCGTGGTTTGAAAACCCCAAGGGCGCCGGCGGCCACTGGAAACGCCACCAGGTCTTCGACCAGACCTGCAACGAATCCCCCGTCTTCACCGACATCACCGGCGACGGAAAGCCCGAGCTCGTCTGCATCACCAAAGGCCGCTACGGCTACGCCTCGCCCGACTGGTCCGCACCGGAAAAACCCTGGCCCTTCCACCCCATCTCGCCCGACAACAAATACGGCCACTTCACCCACGGCATGGGCGTTGGCGACGTCAACGGCGACGGCCGCGCCGACCTCCTCGAAAAAGACGGCTGGTGGGAACAACCCGCCTCCCTCGACGGCGACCCCGTCTGGACCCTCCACAAAGAGCGCTTCGGCAGCGGCGGCGCGCAAATGTTCGCCTACGACTTCAATGGCGACGGCCGCGCAGACATCCTCACCTCCCTCGCCGCCCACGGCTTCGGCCTCTCGTGGTTCGAGCAGCTCCCCACCGGCTCCTTCCGCGAACACCTCATCATGGGCAAAACCCCGCGCGAAAACCCCTACGGCGTCAAATTCTCCGAGCCCCACGCCATCGACCTCGTCGATATCGACGGCGACGGCCTCAAAGACATCCTCACCGGCAAACGCTTCTGGTCCCACGGCCGCCTCGGCGACCCCGACCGCAACGACGCCGCCGTCCTCTACTGGTTCCGCACCGTCCGCAGCCCGGACGGCACCGCCCACTTCATCCCCCACCTCATCGACGACAAATCCGGCGTCGGCACCCAGGTCGTCGCCGCCGACATCAACGCCGACCGCCTCCCCGACATCATCATCGGCAACAAAAAAGGCACCTTCCTCTTCCTCCACGAAAAAAAGACCGTCACCCCCGAAGAATACACCGCCGCCCAACCCGTCCCCCTTCCCCCGCAAAAACCCGCACGCAACATCCAGCCCCTCGGCGACGACGGCAAACCCCTCAACCTCGACTTCGAGACCGGCACCCTCGACGGCTGGACCTCCACCGGCGACGCCTTCGCCGCCATGCCCGTCAAAGGCGACGCCGTCAAACGCCGCCGCGACGACATGACCAGCGGCCACCGCGGCCAGTACTGGCTCGGCACCTACGAGACCGCCCTCAGCGACAAACCCACCGGCACCCTCACCTCCCTCCCCTTCACCGCCGCCCACCCCTACGCCAGCTTCCTCATCGGCGGCGGCTCCACTGCCAAAACCCGCGTCGAAATCACCAACGCCGCCAGCGGCAAAACCCTCTTCATCGCCACCGGCCCCGACAACGAACAAATGCAACCCGTCTTCCTCGACCTCCGCGCCATCCTCGGCGCAAAAATCACCATCCGCCTCATCGACGAAGCCACCACCGGCTGGGGCCACCTCAACTTCGACGACTTCCAATTCCACGACACCCCGCCCCCCGGCGCCACCCAAGTCCCCCAAGCCGAATA
>SXWH01000102.1 GCA_005791535.1 Verrucomicrobiaceae bacterium
ATGGAAAGCGCCGGCATTACGCTTCTTCACGGCGATCTCCGCGGCGTGATCCGCGCCGTCCGCCTCAGCCGCAAATTGATGGCCAATATCCGGCAGAATCTCGCGTTCGCATTCCTTTACAACGCACTCGGAATCCCAATCGCAGCAGGATTGCTTTACCCCGCATTCGGCCTGCTACTCAGCCCCGTCATCGCCGGGGCGGCCATGAGCCTGAGCTCGGTTTCCGTAATCACCAATGCGCTACGTCTTCGTTCTGCGCGACTCGATTGGTAATCCACGATGAACTCCGGCACCGAAATCTCCCGACCTCCTTCATTTAGAGAGGCATTCCGGTTCTGGCTGAAGCTCGGATTCATCAGTTTTGGCGGCCCGGCCGGACAAATCGCGATCATGCACGGCGAAGTCGTCGAGAACCGCCGCTGGAACGATTAGCCGCGTTTTCTCCATGCGCTGAATATCTGCATGTTGCTGCACGGCCCCGAAGCGCAGCAGCTCGCAACTTATCTCGGCTGGCTCCTCCACGGTCGGCGCGGAGCCTTTGCCGCCGGCATCCTTTTTGTTCTTCCTTCCGCGCTGATTCTATGGGCGTTGAGCATCGCATACGTCAGCCTCGGCAACCTCGGATGGATGCAGGGAATTTTCTACGGCCTTAAGCCCGTCGTGCTCGCGATTGTTCTCGGCGCAGTTCTTCGCATCGGCGGCCGGGTGCTCAAGAATCCGACAATGTGGATCATTTCGGCGGCGGCATTCGCCGCGCTTGCATTCCTGCGAGCCCCCTTCCCGCTCGTCGTCGCGATGGCGGCGCTTATTGGATTCGTTGGCGGCAGGTTCCGGCGCGACTCGTTTCTGGTGATCAAAGGCCATGGCGAATCGGGCGGCCCCGCGAGCATTTCGGACTCACGACAGCCGACCATTTCGCGTACGCTCCGGGTCGCAGCGGTCGGGCTCGCAATTTGGTGGGCACCGCTGCTCGCAGCGGGCGCGACGCTCGGCTGGACGGGCGTTCATTTTCAACAAGGTCTGTTCTTCAGCAAAGCGGCGATGGTGACATTTGGCGGCGCCTACGCGGTCCTCCCTTACGTGGCCCAGCAGGCTGTGGAAACTCATCACTGGCTCTCCGCACCGCAAATGCTCGATGGACTCGGACTCGCAGAAACGACACCGGGACCGCTCATCATGGTATTGCAGTTCGTCGGATTTCTCGGCGGCTGGAATCATCCCGGCGGCATGTCCCCGCTTCTGTCCGCATCCCTCGCCGCAGGAATTACGACGTGGGCCACATTCGCTCCGTGCTTTCTTTGGATCTTCGTTGGCGCGCCGTACATCGAACGGCTGCGCAGCAATGAACGGCTGACCTGCGCGCTTTCAGCCATCACGGCTGCAGTCGTCGGCGTGATTCTGAATCTGGCGATCTGGCTCGGTGTCCACGTGCTGATTCCGAAATCATGGACTCCGGACTGGGCCGCCATCGGCATCACCGCGGCGGCATTTGTCGGCATCGCATTCCGGAAATGGAGCACCGTTTCCGTCGTCGCCGGTGGTATCGGATGCGGCCTTGCTGCCTGGTGGCTCGGTATCGTTTGAGCTGCTAAGAAAGCCGCACCGGCTGACGCTTCGCGCCCCATGTTCCGGGCCGTGCATCGAAGTATCCGGGAATCACAGTGCCGCATTTTGCACACGCGTTTCCCTTCAACGACCAGACACCAAGTTCGTACCAGTCGCGCTCGATCAGCATTTCCCCGCAACCGGGGCACCACGTACTTCCGCCGGTTTTGTCGTGCACGTTTCCGGTATAGACAAATCGAAGCCCCTTCGACATCGCAATCCGACGCGCCCTCTCAAGCGTGGCGTGCGGTGTGTTCGGCTTGTCGCGCATTTTGAAATCGGGATGAAAAGCGCTGAAATGCCACGGCACATCGGGACCGAGATTTTCGGCGATCCATTCCGCGGCCCGATGAAGCTCCTGATCGCTGTCATTCTCACCCGGAATGAGCAGCGTTGTGATTTCAAACCACACCTTGGTGTGATGCCGAAGGAAACGCAGCGTCTCGAGAACCGGAGCCAGCGCGCCGAAACACTGCCGATGGTAAAACTCCTCCGTGAATCCTTTCAGATCAACGTTTGCCGCATCCATCTCGCTGTAAAATTCGGCCCGCGCCTCGTCGGTGATGTAGCCCGCCGTAACCGCGACCGTTTTCACGCCCCACGAGCGGCACGCACGCGCCACATCCAGCGCATATTCGGCGAAGATGACCGGGTCATTGTAGGTGAAAGCAACGGACCGGCAGCCGAGCTGACGCGCAGCGTGCACGATTGTCGCAGGACTCGCGGCGTCCATCAGGCGATCCATCTCCCGCGCCTTGCTGATGTCCCAATTCTGGCAGAACCGGCAGCCGAGATTGCAACCCGCGGTCCCGAACGAAAGCACCGGCGTTCCGGGCAGGAAATGGTTCAGCGGCTTCTTCTCAATCGGGTCCACGCAAAACCCGCTGCTGCGCCCGTAGGTCGTGAGAACCATGCGCCCTGCTTCCGCTTTCCGGACAAAACAGAATCCGCGCTGACCGTCGCGCAGCTTGCAAAAACGCGGGCACAGCGTGCATTCGATACGCCCATCGGAAATCGGACGCCACCAGCGCCCCGGATGACTGGATTCGGTGACGGCCATGTCAATCGGGACAACCGGGTTCCTTGAACTTGTCGACTCGATAGCGTGTAATCGTCACCGCCTCGCCCGGGGCAATTCCGCCCTTTTCGCACACTGCGCGAAACTGCTGCTCTGCCGTATCGATGCCGTTCAGTGCAGGAAGAAGCGTGGCACGTCGACCATCCGCAGTCCGTACAATCACGCCCCATTCGGCCGGCTCCAACAGCTGCGGAGAATCGACCGTTTCAAACGAATGCAGAACGCTTACCTCAAAGCGGAGATTGTGCATTTCCACGCCGGTCACCGGGGGAAATCGATGATCCGAAAATGCTGCGCCGATCGCATTGCGCCATGTTTCCTCGACAATGTTCGCTGCCTGCGGCTGCTCCAGAGTTCCGATGCAACCGCGCAGTTTTCCACCAGACGTCTTTATCGTCACAAAGACACCGGCGCGCTGGGCGAGATACCCGCCGTTTGGCGGAGGCGGTTCGTCATTCCGTCGCGCGAGGACGGATTCCACTGCGGTGCGCGCAAGCCGCGGAAGATCCGTTCCATCGCAATACTCGTGCGAGCGATCCTCTGCGGCTGAATACAGCACCGCCACGCCGTAACCGACACCGAAAGGCCCTTCGTAACTCAGCACACGCCCGCTCCCGGTTTTCCAGCCGGTCGCAGCGAGCGCGACCGCAGTGGAGTCCACCACATCCTCGGCCGCGCGCGCCTGCAACGCCGCCGGGATGCGCTCAATATCGCGATACGCTTTCGCCCGAAGCAGTTCGATAAAGCGGGCGTCGAACTCCTTCGCCGTCGGCTCAAAACCCGCGGGCGCGCCGGGAATCAACCGGTGGCTCATGTCGCCACTGGCGACGATGGCAATTCTCCGTCCCAGCGTTTCCGCGGCCAGCGCGATTGCGCGCCCGAGGCCGTGAAGCCCGCCGGCACCTGGCGTATTGAGCGCGATCACAACCGTCGGTCCTTTCCAGCCGGCCTCCATCAAGAACCACAACGGAACCGCCGCACCGTGATCCAAATGACCACCGGCAATCGCCGAAAACTGCACTCCGGCACGCGGGCCGACCTGCGCCAGCGCCTGCACAAAGCCTCCATCCACAGGCAGGCTCACTCCTGCATCGGGCGCATTGAATGGGGCAAAAGTCCCGTGCAATTCCGCGCACGTCCACACACCAAAGGCGTAGGGCGAGCGGGGCGAGTGCGGCGAGATGAGAACCACTGTCTCCGGATTAGCCGCGAGGATCTCGCGGGAAATTTCGCGCATCGAATCGAGCGACGACTTCACATCCGCAAGTCGTTCTTTTCCGACGGCTGGAATGAGAATGGGCGGATGCGGCATCAGGGCGGCGATGGCGATGTTCATGCGCGAGGTTACGCCATGTCGCATCGTCGCCGCAAACTCCGCGTGCGTCTATCGTGGTGGTCCCGGACGAAACTCCTCTTCGGTGAGTTTCCCGTCGCCGTTCGTATCGAGTTTTTTCAACGCATCACCGGCTCGCGCAATCTCCGCCGCATCGATTACTCCGTCCTGATTTGCATCAAGCGCCTCCACCATCCGGTTTCCGCGGCGCGGCGGCGCGCCAGCCTGCTGCGTGCCTCCCGGACCGTTCTCCATGATACCGCGTGGTGGTCCTCCACGCACAAGCCCGCCGGGCCCGCCCGGTGGACGCTCCCCTTTTCCAAAACTCGGGTCCGGCTCGCCTTTCCACAAACGTCCGACGAACGGGAACTCCGTGGTGATGCAGTAGTAATAGGTTCCTTCGGGAAACTCCGGAGTGACGCCATCGCGGCCATTGCATTCATCCAGATCACCACTGCCCGCCACGTATTCAAAATCCTGCGAAAAGCGGCCATCGAACTCACCGCCGGGCCCCTCGGGCTCCGCAGGCCGGTTCCCCTTCCGCAGCCGGTAGCTCGATTTGAGCTTCCTTAGAGCGCTCTTCCCATCCTTCGGATCCGAGTGTCCCCAAGCACCGTAAACGGGAAATCCGTCGGCGGCCCAGCCAATCAGGACCATCGACTTCCCCTCGCCTCCGCGACGCTCCACAAGACCGGACGGAAGCGCGTGGTAATGATACGAGCCATTGGGCTGCACGTGTGCGTTATGGTCATCAAGTCCGAGATTCAAAAATCCCGTCGCCGCCTCATACCGCCACCCCGAACGCGGATCATTGTTCCACGTCTCGCCAGTTCCCGGCTCAAACGGAACTCCATTCAGCGCAACACCCCACCACCAGCCTCCACGGTGCACCGGTTGCGGCGCCGCCTTCGGCCTAAGCGGCACGCGAAACGTGTGATTCTGCGGAGCAATCGTGTTCGGGTTTCCCCGGCGCGGAAAAGCGCCCGGCGCATGATCAGGAATTCCGTTCGATTTGATAATGCGGCTCACTCCTTCCACGGAAACGCTGACCCGGTTCGGCGGAAGTTCCGCTCCCGCTGAAGGCCGTGCCAGTGTCGCATCGCGCTGAGCGAGCACGAGCGGTGCGGCGTCTTCGTCATGGCCGGGATGAGCGAGCGCAGACGCCGCGGTGCTTACGATGACGGGAATGATGAGCACGTGTTTCATTTGAATGGGACCACCTACACATTACGCCGTCTGACAGCCCGCCCATTAACACGGTCTTTACAATTCCACGGTGCGGTGGAAAACCGTCGCAGCAATGAAACTCATCCACGCCGCACTCCTGCTCGCCGCCGTCGCGCTTCCGCTCCATGCGAAGGACGAAATCGAAATCTCAATCGATAAATGCCCGCAGCCCGTCCAGACCGCGATCAAGCAACAGGTCGCGAAAGCTCAGGGAACATTGGATAAGGTGGAGTTCGAAAAGAAGGACGGCGCAGAGTTTTACGAGGCGAAGGTCACGGCGGCAAACGGTATCCGCTGGACCGTACGGTTCGGCGCGGATGGACGCATTCTCGAGACGAAGCAAAAGAAAGCAAAGTAGGATCTGCTTGAAACCACTTTGCCGGACAGGCGCAGCTCTGTTCTTTTCGCTTCTGTTCATCCTCACCGGGTGCGGCCACTCGACCCTTCACCGCGTACCAGCGAAACCCGCGCCGGTGCAGACGAATGAATTCGCCGCGCAGATGGCGGAGATTTCGCGCACGCCGTGGACCTCCGGAAATTCCGTGCGGACGCTTGTTAATGGCGACGGCTTTTTCCCGCCGATGCTCCGCGCGGCAGCGGGTGCAAAACGCAGCATCACGTTCGAATGCTACACGGCCCGCGACTGCGAACCCGTTGCAGAGTTCAGTCGAATCCTTGCAGAAAAGGCAAAAGCGGGCGTGCAGGTGCATGTCACGCTCGACGCGTTCGGCTGCTGGCCGTGGGGTGACCACCACATCGAGGCGATGAAGAAGGCCGGCGTTCACTTCAAGCTCTACAGCCCGTTCAATTTTTTCCTCCCGCTAAACTACAATCATCGTACCCATCGCCGGGTGCTCGTGGTGGACGGGCGAGTCGGATTTTGCGGCGGTGCGGGCTGGGCCTACAACTGGACGGGGAATGCGCAGGACCCGACCCACTGGCGCGACACTCAGTATGAACTTCGCGGTCCGGTCGTCGCGCACTTGCAGGATAATTTCAACGACAACTGGGAGGAACTCACCGGACGCCGACTCTGCGGCGATGGGTGCTATCCGCCACCGGCTCGCGCGGGAAATACAGTCGCGCAAATGGTCGCCGGCTCGCCATTCAAACGCGGCGACACGATTGGGGCGAGCAACCTCCTTGCGATCCGCGCCGCGAGGAAGTCCATCCTCATGGAGCATTCCTATTTCCTGCCCAACGCCGAATTCACGAAAGCGCTGCGTGATGCAGCCGCGCGCGGCGTGCGCGTGGAAATCATTATTCCGGGTGAAATCACCGATATGCCGTTTGCCAAGGAGATCACCCACGGGACGCTCCGCACGATGATGAATGAGGGAATTTCCATCTACGAATACCAACCCACGATGATGCACGGGAAACTGCTCGTTGTGGATGATCACCTCGTCATCGCCGGCTCCGGAAATCTCGACTCGCGATCGTTTTATCTGAACGATGAAAACAACCTCCACGTCCTCGATTCCGCCGTAGCCCGCGAGCAGCGGAGGATGTTCGAGCGCGACCGCGCAAAGAGCATTCCGCTCTCGGAGGAAACGCTGAAACTGCCGATATGGCGAAGAGCCCGCGGATTCTTCGGCCATGCGACGAAGTTCCTGCTATAACGCAGCGGCCACAAACAAACACCCATGTTCCGCAGAATTCTCAAGCGCGTCCTGCTACCGCCGATGGTCGTCATCGCAGCGCTGATCATGTTCGTGGAGGAATGGATTTGGGATCACCTCGCGGCAGTAATGGCATGGATTGCGAAAGCCCGGATCATCCGCGCGCTGGAATCGTGGCTCTCCAAACTCCCGCCGTATGGTGCCGCAGCTGCGTTCCTGCTGCCGGGGACACTCCTAATGCCTTTCAAGCTCGCTGCACTTTACCTCATCGCACACCACCACGCGATCGCAGGCCTGAGTGTCATCATCTCCGCAAAAATTGTCGGCACCGCATGCGCCGCGCGACTTTACGCAATCTGCCACCCGGCGCTCCTCCAGTTGGGATGGTTCCGATGGACCCGCGACGCAATCGTCCGCCTAAAGACAAGGCTCTACGACGCGATCAAAGCAATGCCCGGCTGGGCACTCGCGGTGCGATGGAAGAATGCCATAAAGAAATGGCTGCCTCGCGGCGGACATTTTTCACGAATGTGGCGGGCAATCGGGCAGATTCTGCGGAAACGATTCTCGCGAAAGCAGCCGTAGCTGGCCTTCGTTAAAAAAGCCCGGTCTCCTCGGGCCAGCCGCAGATCAGATTCATGCACTGAATCCCCTGCCCCGCCGTTCCCTTTGTGAGGTTGTCCTCGGCGCTCATGATGATGACCCGTCCCGTCCTCGGATCATGCCGCCATGCGAGATCGACGAAGTTTGTTGAAACCACGTTCTTCGTGTCCGGCAGCGCGCCGGAATCACCGAGGACGCGAACGAATTTCGCCGCGCCGTAATCCTCAGCGTAGGCATTCGTAAAATGAAACGCCTCCACGCCATCCGCCGGCGCCGCGTATATCGTCGTGTGGATACCGCGGTTCACCGGGATGAGATGCGGCGTGAAATTGATCATCACCTTCTCGCCGGCCGCGAGCGAAAGCTCCTGCTCAATCTCAGAAAGGTGCCGGTGTTTCGGAGTGCCATAGGCCCGCACGGATTCGTTGCACTCGGCGAACAGGTACTCGACTTTCGCATTCCGCCCGGCGCCGCTCACTCCGCTCATGCTGAAAACACAAATGCTCTGCGGTTTGATCAACTGCCTCCGGACGAGCGGAATCAGCGGAATCAGGATACTCGTCGGATAGCAGCCGGGACACGCAATCAGCGACGCACCGGGAATCTCGGAGCGACGCGTCTCGGGAAGGCCGTAAACAGCGCCAGCGAGCAACTCCGGCGCGGGATGTTTGTGCGCGTAGAAGTCCTCGTAAACGGCGGGGTCGCGAAGCCGGAAATCCGCACTCAAATCGATCACCTTCAACCCCGCCGCAACCAGCGGCACGGCAAACTCCGCAGACACCCCGTGCGGAAGCGCCAGAAAAACGATTCTCGCGCCGGTGGCGATGATGCTCTGGACGTTCGAATCGGTGAACTTCAAATCCGAGTAACGCATGCCCGAAAACTTCGGAAACACGCTGCCTAGCGTCTGCCCGACGGACTGCCGTGATGTGACTGCGGCAAGCTCGATATTCGGGTGACGGATTAACAGCCGCACCAGTTCCTCTCCAGCGTATCCGCTGGCTCCGACGACAACAACTTTCTCAAGACTCATTCGCGCCATGTAACGGGCGCGCGGCTCGAATGCCAGCGCGGAAAGGGACTATGCGCGAATCGAAGAATAGACGGCTTCGACTTCGAGAAGGAGCGAAGAGCGGCAGATATCGGCATGCAGGAACATCGTGTCCT
Source organism: Verrucomicrobiaceae bacterium (assembly GCA_005791535.1). Taxonomy (GTDB): domain Bacteria; phylum Verrucomicrobiota; class Verrucomicrobiia; order Chthoniobacterales; family Chthoniobacteraceae; genus SXWH01. The sequence goes on from SXWH01000102.1 coordinate 8,636, forward strand.
GAATTGACGCTGGTCTCGCTTCGGCAAAAAGGCGTCTGCATTGCTCGAAATCAGCGAGGTTGCGCACAAACACCTTCCACCGGCTCTCCACACCAGCCGGAAGCGCCATTGCACGCTCCATGATTGCGATGTTGTCGAGGGTCGTCGCCATTTGCTCGGCGCAGTTTTCACCAAGCGACAGGTGTCCCTTAATACTCGCGGTCCCCGCGAGAAACCAACGCGTGCCTACCGGGGAGGTCACCCGTGTCCCGCGCGAAAATGCCGGAGGCTGCAGACCGTAGTCCCGCGGATAATCGCACGCCGGCACCTGCTCCGGGTTCTCAAAGTGTTCGGGCACATCTGTGCCGGCAAGAAACGCAATCGCCATCGCGCCGCCCTTCGTTCCGAGCGCAGATGCCGCAGGAAGACGGGGGCGAAACTCTTCGCCATAGTGGCGCAAAAATGCATCGAGTCTTCCGGCATTGAATTCGCGGTAATTCTCCTCTCCGGAATCACAATCGTTGATTCGAGGAACGTAGTTCCATATCCGGCACAAAGGGCGCCCGCCGATGATGGCGAAAAGCGCGTCATACAAATAGGCCGCAGCCTCGCGAGGCCCGAGTGTTGCAGGAGCCACGCATGCACCGGCGAGAAAACCGCCTCCATCGACGAGATGGAAATCACCGACTTTCCGCACGGATTCGCCTCGGAAAATCCGTTCACGAGCCGGCCCCAAAATCAGCGGCATGGGAATATGCAGAACGGTTGCGTTTCCGTCTTCTTCAATCGCCGCCGTCTCCGAACCCGGCGCGAAAATCAACTCCTTGCTTCCCCCGGTCATGCTGCTCCCGGAACCTCCTTCGGTGCAGGCAACGGAACCATACCGGTCTCTCCGCGAGCGGCGAAGCGGGAGGAAATTTCACATTTCAACCAAAGCCAGATGCCCTTCAAAATCAAACTGCGCACCGCGAATGACGGCACGAACGAACTGGCGAACACACAGTGGTTGCCGAGATTCCGCCGACCCCAGATGCCCTTGCTGCGCCTGAGCTCAGCGAGCGCCGCAAGCCTGCGGTTGTAGAATCGCATGAACCGCCCGACCGCACCACCGATGGGACCGTTGTAAGGCAGCTTCGCGAACTCCGTTTCCATATCGCTGTAAATCAAACGCACCGGACCGAGGAAATAACATCCGATGTCCATGAATATCCCGGCCCTCATCAATTCCTCGTCGCCCAAATAGCGGTATTTGTCGCGATAGAGCGCGTCGAACCATCGCATGTAGCTCGCCTGGTATTCGCGCGAGTACTCGGTTCCCAGCTGCTTCACACACTCGCCCTTCAGTGCATCGAGCAGGATTGTTTTCACGGCGAAAACGGTGTTTCCGATAAAGTCGATGCCGTGGCTGTAAAGCGGGTCCATGAACCCCGCCGCATCTCCGACAGCAGCCCAGCCGTCGCCCATGACCTCCATGCTTCGGTATGCGAGTTGGTTATAGTAATGGGAATCCTCCGGAAGCGCGGATGCATTTTCCATCAACCACGCACCGACTGCATGATCCCTGAGGGCAGCGATGATGCGCTCCGGAATCGTGCCGAGCTTCGGCGGTTCGTAAAGCCGGCGGTCCCAAGTGATTCCCACACTCGTCTCGCCGCCCTGCAGCGGAATGATCCATGCCCACCAACCGTAGCCGGTGATGTGATTGGTTCCCGTGGCACGAGCGCCCCAGTTCCGGTCGCGAAAGCACGCACTTTTCGCTGAAAGCGAGCCGTCATCGAGGTCACGAACGCCCCGAAATCTCGACCACATTGAACAAGTCGGATGATCCGCAAGCATCTCCAAAGTCCCGCGTTTGCGCGCGATTACCGCGGCTTTCCCGCTCGCATCGATGACCCAGCCGGCGGTCACCAATTCCGCATCTGCGCCAGCGGAGGAAATTGTGAGTCTGTTCTTCCCTACGCCGCCAAGCTCAAGTTCCCGGACCGTTGCAGGCCTTCGCACTTCGCAGCCCGCCTGTCGCGCGAGCTCGAGCACATGAGTATCCAGCTTGGATCGATCGAGTTGAAATGCCGGCAGTCGCACCTGCATGCGGGGACCGAATTCCGAACACGCCGTTGGGTCCGTATTGCCGGGGGATTGAAACCAAAAGCGCAGTCCGTTTTTTGCAATCTGTTCGCGGGCCAGCCATGAACCCAGGCCGAGCACACGTGTAAGAAAAGCAGCGCCTACCTCGGATGTGCTCTCGCCGACCTTGAAGTCAAACTCCGTGCTACGTTCGACAATCAGCACCTTTGCGGCAGACCGTTCCCTTTTCAGGAGCAGCCCCATACTCGCTCCCGCAAGCGCGCCGCCGATGATGACCACGTCGTAGTGTGACTCCATTCGTATCAATCGGGCTCAGTAAATCTTGATGTACGCCTTCTTCCGCAAGCGCGCCATCCATACCTGCTCAAGCTTCTGCCGTTCCTCCTGCCCGATACGCTGCTCGATTTCCGCCCGGACCTCCTTCAGAGGCTTCGTTGTGCCGTTTTTCACATCCTCGGCATACAGCAAATAAAACGCACCATTCATGGAGAGCACCTCGCTGACCTTTTTCGGTCGCAGCATGAAAACCTGCCGGTCGAGCTCACCGCTCAGGTCACCGCGCTTCACCCAGCCCCAATCGCCGCCCTGATCCTGTGTGCTGTCCTCCGAATAAATCCGCGCCAAATCCGAGAAGTCTGCACCTTCGACGATCTTGGCCCGGATATCCTGAATCATCTTTCTCTTTTTCTCGGGATCGGCTCCGGGATTAATTTTGATCATCCGCAGCTTCACCTCGCCGTTCGTCGTCCATTCGTCGCTGTGCTTCCGATAGAAGCTCTCAACGTCGGCAGTCGAAACGAGTGAATCGGTCTTCACTTCCTTCCCACGCATATACTTCACGATGATGTTCTCCTCCTCCATCTTCCGAAGCTTATCCTGCGTGAGTCCCTGCGCCGCCAATGTCCGCAAAAACGCCCCGCGATCGCCGCCAAAACGAGTACGAATCGTCTCGGAAATCCGTTCGTCCACCATGTGGCTGGGAATCTGACCCTTCATTTTCCGGAACTCCTGCAGAATAAGCTGCCGGTCGATGAGCATGTTCACCGCCTTCAAGCGGATGTCCTTGATTTTCTCAGCAAGGTCCGGCCCGGAAAACTGACCACGCACACTATTCTCCAACGGAGCCGTGAGCTCGCGGACCTGCGAAAAAGTGATCACATCCATGTTCACCGTCGCTGCGACTCCGTCGAGAAATGCAGAATCCTTTTCACCTTTCGCCGCAGGCTTTTGAGCCGCAGCAGGTTTCTGCGCCGCCGCCGAGACGGGCAGCAACGGAAGTCCGGCGAGGATGGCGAGATTGCAAAGAGTTCGGTTGGCGGTGCGCGTCATTTCGGGCTGAGCCTAGAAATCGCCTCGTCAGAGTCAATTCCCTTCGCACCGGAGCGGCGTGAACAACCACAATTCGCTTCGTGGTGCGGTGTATTCCGGCTAAAGGCATCCCACATGACACCGCAACCGCTCCGCTCCTGGGCTCTTGAATTTGCACGTCGATGGAATGCCGGCACCCACACGGTCTTCCTCGTCCACGGGAACATTCACGACATCTTCGCCGTGCCGGGCGGATACGAACCGCTAAAAGGATTCTTTATGCGGCGCCTGCTTCCGGGCCGCGCGTGGATGCTGTTTTACGATATCGGCGACGGCCTTTCCTTCGGCTCGCCCGAGATGCAGAAGCGCTTCTACGAATGGCTCGATGTGTTCGATACCGTCGAGGGCACCACCTACTCCAGCACCGGAATTCCGCGCAGTTTCACACTACTCGCACCACTGCTCCGCCGCTTCTTTCTGGCCACGGGCGACGATCCAAAAATGCCACGCGGCGTCACGCTGGTGATAGATTTCCCAGAGAAGATCATCCCGGCCGCAGAGGAGTCCGGCGCATCGGTGGACGAACGAATGGCGCTCGTCACGCTCCTGAAATGGGCCGCTTCGCCAGAACTCCGGAGACAGGATGTCGGCATCCTACTTGTCGCCGAAAGCGCCGGGGAACTGCACTCAGACCTTTTGCAGAATCCGCACGTCGCTCAAATGCGGATTGATTTACCCGATCTGGATGATCGCACCGCATACCTCGCAAACGAACCCGATGCAAAGGAGAGTGACCTCCCGCTCGATCAACTCGCACAGCGAACCGCCGGGCTGAGCCTCCTGCGAATCCATCACCTCCTCGCCGAAGCCGTAAAAAACGGGCGTCGCGTGACAAACGACCACGTCTCGGCGGCGAAGAAGCGCCTTATCGAGGAATACTGCCAGGGTCTCGTGCGGTTCAAGGATCCGAAACCTGCAGTCTCGCTGGACAGGGTCGCCACGCACACGGCTGCAAAAGCCAAGCTACGAGACATCGCGCGACTTTTCCGTGAAGGAAAGAATGACGTCATCGAGCGCGGCATTCTCGTTCCGGGCCGCGTCGGCGTTGGGAAATCTTTTTTGATCGACTGCTTCGCGAGCGAGTGCGGCCTGCCGGTGCTGGAGTTGGGCGAGTTCCGCAGCAAGTGGGTAGGCGACACGGAACGCCAGCAGGCCCGGATTCTCATGACGATTCGTGCCCTCGGGCCCGTCGTGGTCGTGGTCGATGAGGCGGATGCAGTTTTTGGAAATCGCAGTGGAGATGGCGACGCGGGCGTGAGCACGCGCGTTTTCGCGGCGTTCGCAGCCCATCTCGGTGACTCTTCCCTGCGCGGACGGGAGGTTTGGGTTGCCATGACTTCGCGTCCCGACCTTCTCGCAATCGACATGAAACGCCAGGGTCGCTTCGGCCTCGCGCTCCCCCTTTTCCCTGCACAAGGAGCGGACGATGTCGTGACGCTTTTCACAGTCATCGCCGGCGTCAAAAAGATCGCCCTCAGCGCAGAAGTTGTCGCATTCGTACGGGAGAAACTCGGTGACCGCGCGCTTACTGGCAGCGACGTGGAAGCGGTCGTGACGCGAGCGAAGGAGAGCGCCGTGCTCGCCGGTCGCGATAACGACGTCCAGCTCGGCGACCTCACCGGCGCTGTGGATTCATTCATCGACCCGCTCGACCCGCAACTGCTCCGGATGCAGGAGGCAGCCGCCATTCTGTCATGCTCCGATTCGCGCTTCCTGCCGGAGAAATACCGTAATCTGGACCGTGCGGAACTTGCCGCGGAATTCGAGCGAATGAAGCGCACCCGGTAACGCGGGCGGCGATCTACATTTCTTTTACAATTCATGCACGGGCGGCTGACAGACCGGCCATTCTCCGCCCATACTGTAGGTGCAATGAAAAAGAGCGTCTGGATATTCCTGCTCATCGTCTTCCTGCCCGCCGTCGTGCTCGGCTGGCTGGCGCTGCGCAGCGCCGACGAGCAGCGCATCATCCTTGAACGCAGAACGTCCGAACTTTTCCAGGCACAGGTCGATGGCGTCGCGGCCGCTGTGCGGGAGGCGATCAGCGTCGAGCGTCGCACATTCAGCGAAGCGGTAAGGCGTTTGCTCGCCGAAAAACCCGATCCCGCCACGCTGGCGCGCGATTTCCCCATGGCACTCGGCGTAGCATGGAATCGCCGTGCTGTGGGATTTGCAATCGGGCCCGATGGACAGATTCTCGCACCCACACCGACTGCCGCCACGGGCAACAAGGATTGGGGTCGCTTTCTGTGGGAACACAGCCCTTTTCTCCGAAACAAGCAGGCCGCCGTCGTGTATCCCGTTCCGGCGGACAGCTACGCGAAGTCCGCGAACATAAGCCGCGGAATGAAGGGCGGGGAAACTGCTGGCAATCAGCTTTCCGCGCCTTCCATGAAAAAGGCGCTTCCGCAAAAAATTAAAGCTGATGCATTCGCGAGCGAGAGTGCAGACAGCGCAAAAGCCTCGTCTCTGGCCATGCCTAAAGCCGCACCGTTGCCGGCAGCAGCGCCCGCAACGGCCCCGGGAAATGCAGTCAACGACAAACAGACATTGAACTCAGAGGTCATCGATCGTGTCGTCGCGGCCCAGCAAAACCGCTCCGTGCGCCCGATCGAGCAGGACGGCGACGCAAGCTGGTCGGCATTGATGCCATCGAATGCAGGGTTCTCGGAACTGACGAGGGACTCCGACGACGGCATGATTGCGCGCTTCGTTCAGGACAAACTCGACCTTATCTTCTGGCTGCGTCCGCCCGAGGCTTCCGAATACATTTTCGGCTGCCTGATCGAGGCCGGCAGCCTAAAGGCTGAGTGGCCGGCGTTGCTCGCGGATTTCGGACCGGCATACGGTGAACGCTCCCCTGAACATGTTCTCGCACTTCTCGACGACAAGGCCCGTCCGGTGGCGACGCTTCCCGCATCAGCGTCGGGACTTGATTGGAAACGTCCATTTGTCGCGAGTGAAATTGGCGAGGCGTTCCCGCACTGGGAGGCCGCGATTTATCTGGCGAGCCCCACGGCGCTCGCGGACACCGCGAAAGGTACGCAGCGCACATTTGCATTTCTCATCGCCGGGGCGGTCGCGCTGATCGCGCTCGGAGGCTGGCTCGTCGTGACAGATGTCCGCCGGCAACTCGCGCTCGCGCAGCAGAAGACAGACTTTGTCTCCAATGTGTCGCACGAATTGAAAACGCCGCTTACGAGCATCCGCATATTTGCCGAGCTAATGCAGAACCGGCCGCAGCCACCGGAAAAGCAGAACCAGTTTCTCCGAATCATCAGCGTCGAATCGGAAAGGCTCACGCGCTTGATCAACAACGTCCTCGATTTCGCGAAACTCGAACGCAAGCAGCGCCACTTCGAGATGAAGCCATTTGATTTCCACGAGACCATCGCCCGCGCTTGGGAAAGTAACGAAGTGCATCTCCGTGAAGCGGGATTTTCCACGGCGTGGAAAGCCGCCGCCGGGCCGTATCTCGTAAACGGTGACGAGGATGCCCTGTCACAAGTCCTCGTGAACCTGTTTTCCAACGCTGAAAAGTACGGCGGCGAACGCAAGGACGTCGAACTTCACACATGGATCGACAACAACCGGATCCACGCCAGCGTGCTCGACCGCGGAGCCGGTGTTCCAGCCGGCGACGAAGCAAAAATTTTCGAGGCCTTCTACCGCGCACACGATTCTCTAAGCAGCGGGATTCAAGGCAGCGGACTCGGGCTCACTCTCGCGCGGCAAATTGCAACTGCGCACGGCGGAACGCTCGTTTATGAGGCTCGCGAAGGTGGAGGCAGTCGATTTACGCTCGGCCTTCCAATTCGTACCAACCCGGAAAGCCAGAGATGAAAAAGCACATCCTTATTGTCGAAGACGACGCGCACATCCGCCTCGGCCTTACAGAATCCCTCCGTGCGGAGGGATTCGAAGTCACCGACTGCTCGGCTGGGAGCGAGGCGCTATCCCTCGTGAAGCAGAGAAAGCCCGATCTTCTCGTTCTCGATATCATGCTGCCGGGAAAAAGTGGATACGACCTCTGCCGCGAGATTCGCGCCACGAAGAACCGCGTGCCGATTCTCATGCTGAGCGCGAAGGGTCAGGAAATTGACAAAGTCGTAGGACTGGAGCTCGGCGCGGATGACTACGTTACAAAGCCATTTTCACTGCGGGAACTCATCGCCCGCATCCAGGCATTGCTGAGGCGTTCGGCGCAACCCGTCGACGAGGAGGCCTCCGTGCCGGACGAAATCCAGTTTGGGAACGTGAAGATCGATTGCCGCGCACTGCGCGGAACCCGCGGAAAAACGAAGTTCGAGCTGACTCCCCGCGAGCTCAAGGTTCTCGCAGTGCTTTTCCGAGAACGCGGAAAGGCCGTCTCGCGGGACCAGATTTTAAACGAGGTTTGGGGAATCGAATACTACGGCACCACCCGAACGCTGGATCAACTGATCGTCAAGCTGCGGCAGAAGGTGGAGGACGAGCCCGCCGAGCCGAAATACATCGTGACCGTTCACAGTCTGGGTTACCGGATGGAATAACCTCGCATCCTCTCCAGCGCCGCAGGTATCCCAAAAGCATGCGAGTGCTTTTGACAAACGACGACGGTATTGACGCCCCTGGAATCGCCGCCATGGAAGCGGCGGTTCGCTCGCTCGGATGGGACTATGTCATCGTCGCGCCGGCCACGGAGCATTCGATGTGCGGGCATCGCATCACAACGCACTCGCCACTCATCGTAACGCCGCGCGGCGAGGGAAAATTTGCAGTCGCCGGCACGCCGGCGGACTGCGTGAGACTCGGCTTGTTCGCGCTCGACCTGCGACCCGATGCGGTGATTGCGGGCGTCAATGCCGGCGGCAATTTAGGGCAGGATATCGTCATCTCCGGGACTGTCGCAGCAGCCCGCGAAGCCGCGTATCACGGCGTCCGCTCGGTGGCCATGTCCCATTATCTGAAACGAAACCTCGCTGTTGATTGGGAACGAACCGCAAGGTGGGCTGCCCGGATTCTTGAGGAGATTGAAGTCGAACGCCGGGACTCCGGACACATTGTGAACGTCAATTTTCCGCATCCCTCACCAGATGAGCACGAATTACCCGAGCGTGTCTGGTGCCACCCGGAGTCCGCACCGCTTGGAGTGAAGTATCAGGAGCGAGCCAAGGAATGCGGAGCGCGCGAGTTTCATTACACGGCGATCTACAACGAACGCCCGCGGCGGGCGGGATCGGATGTCGATGTGTGCTTCTCGGGTCGCGTCGCCCTTTCGACCATCGGGACCGACGGACGCTCCCTGCTTTGATTTTTTACGTTGGAGCTGGCGGCGGAATCGCACACACAGAATCCATGTTTTCCGAATCCGACCGGCTCGCTCAGTTTCCAGTGGCGCGAAAGTTGAAATTCTTCGCGCACGCAGCGGTGACCTCGCTTCCTGCATGCGTTGCCGATGCCATGGCACGACACATTCGCGAGGCAAGCGAAGCGCCGCAGGAGTTCGCGCAAACGCTCAGGGATATCAAGGCCATACGCGGGCGCTGTGCGGCGTTCATCGGGGCGCAAGCCGATGAGATCGCACTGCTCGGTCCGACATCGCTCGGTCTGTCATTGTTCGCAAATGGAATCCCGTGGGAACCCGGCGATGAGGTGCTTTGCTACGCAGGCGATTACCCCGCGAATGTCTATCCGTGGATCGAGCTTCGCCGTCGTGGTGTAATTGTCCGAATGCTCGAACCCGACCGTCCAGGCGAGATTACCCCGGAGCTTGTGGAATCCGCTCTCACGCCCAGAACCCGCCTTGTTGCGCTGGCGAGCTGCCACTTTTTTACGGGCTACCGAATTGATCTAGATTCGATAGGCCGCCTGCTGCATTCGCGTGGGATTTTGTTTTCCGTGGACGCGATTCAGACACTTGGCGCGTTCCCGATGAATGTCGAACACATCGATTTCCTTAGCGCCGACGCGCACAAGTGGATGCTCGGGCCATGCGCCATCGGGATTGTTTATGTGAAACGAAAACACCACGACCTGTGCCGTCCTACATTGCTAGGCGCGTGGAATGTTTATTCGCCAAACTTCATCGCTCAAGCCGAGGTAAAGTTCATGCCCGGCGCTCAGCGCTACGAACCCGGCGTGCTGAATCTGGTCGGCAGCTACGGCATGGATGCGGCCATCCGGATGTTCCTCGATCACGGAATGGACCGGATCTCAGCCCGCATCATGGAACTAAAGCACTACCTCGTTCACGAACTTCGCCGGAAAGGCTACGATATAGTCGGCCCATCAGAAGGTCCGAACGCCAGCGGGATTACCACATTCCGCCACCCGCAGAAAAGCCCGACCAATCTCTTCGGCGAATTGGAAAAAGCAGGGATCACCTGCTCGCTACGCCACGATCGTCAGGGAGTGGACTACCTCCGCTTCAGTCCGCACTTTTACAACACAGAGGAGGAACTCGACGAAGCCATCTCCCTGCTCTGAATCTGTCTCGCGCTTTGGCGATTCGCGCCGTCCTCAGTCTGTTCGGAATGACTGCGATTCTGAATGACCATCACTGCATCGCCCGCGAATGGCGGTTTGACAGTCTTACAATCGCGCACGATACTCTGGGCGAGCGTGAAAGCATTTCGTGCCAACACTCGGGTTCGGATCGCAGTCGTCATCGCGACACTGCTGAGTTGGGTTGTGCTATTCAATCACTGCGCCCTCGGAGGAATGAACCGCTCACCATCGGCGCATCAGTGTTGCGCGAAGTCCGCGCCTGCGCAGAATGACGGCAACCACGATGGCGGACGTGTGATGGAATGCTGCAAGACGATTCGAGCAACTGTCGCAGACGGTCATTTTGCCGTCCAAGCGCCGGAATCGCCGTTTCCCCTTCCGGCTGAGTTCTCTTCCGCATCGGAGATTCTCCGCGGCGCAAACATCCCGCTGGTTCCCCTCGCGACGGGCCCGCCTGACTCCGGCGGTTTTTTCACAACTGTTTTACTGAAGCATTCGCTTCCCGCACTCGCGCCGCCAATCGCCGCCTGATCGCATTCCGACGGTTCGGTCCGACGCGTATTCCTGCTGCCTGCGCGCGTCGTTCCTATGAACGGACGGGCAGCCTGCGTGTCACCAATCATGTTTCGCAAAACACTTTCACTTCTCCTTTTTCTTACTCTCTCCGCGACTGCAAAGATTGTGGAATATGACCTCACCATCGCTTCCGAGATCGTGGCGCCGGCCGGACGAAATGTCCGCGGTCTGACCATCAACGGCGGCATTCCCGGACCAACGCTGCGCTTTCATGTCGGCGACACCGCGCGAATCCGCGTTCACAACCGACTCCCGCGCGAGGAGACGAGCACTCACTGGCACGGGCTGCTTTTGCCAAACGCACAGGACGGAATTTCGCGCGTGACTACGCCGCCCATCCTCGCCGGGCAAAGCCACACGTTTGAGTTCCCGCTCACCCACGCGGGCACTTATTGGTATCACTCGCATACGGGGTTGCAGGAGCAGCGAGGCGTGTTCGGCGCGATCGTCGTGTTGCCCGAAGGCGCCTCCGCCGCCGCGAACGACCACGTATTGCTGTTGTCGGATTGGACGAACGAGAACCCCGACAATGTGATGAAAACGCTGATGCGCGGCAGTGATTGGTACGGCATTAAGAAGGGCACGGCACAAAGCATCGTCGGAGCAATCCGCGCGGGCGAACTTCCGGCTTACCTGAAGCGTGAGTGGGCCCGGCTCCCGCCCATGGACGTGTCGGACGTGGGCTACGATGCGTTTTTGATCAACGGCCGGCGCTCTATCGAACTCCCCGGCAAACCCGGAACGACCATGCGACTGCGGCTGATCAACGCGGGTGCCTCCACGTACTTTTACACGGAATCTTCGACCGGTCCGATGAGCATCGTGGCAAACGATGGGATGGACGTGCGGCCCATCCGGCAGAAGCGACTGCTCGTCGGGAACGGCGAAACTTACGATGTGCTCGTGACAATTCCGCGCACGGGAAGGTGGGAGTTTCGCGCGACGCCGCAGGATGTCAGCGGGCATGCTTCGGCTTTCTTCGGCACCGGGGAACTTCATCCCGCCGAAGGGCCGCCACGTCTGAATCCGTACAATATGAATGCATCTCTCGGCTCGGTGCTCGACCAGTTGGACGAGACCGGAATGCTCACGGATGCCGCCGCTCTTGCGCAGGAACGAGCCGCTCCGCTCCCGCCTTACAAACGACTCCGGGCGACGCACAACACGGCGATCCCGAATGCAAACCCACGCACCATCCGGCTCCACCTCACAGGCGACATGATGCGTTACATTTGGACGATCAACGGAAAGACGGTGACGGAGGAAACGGTCATTCCCGTGAAGCGCGGCGAAGTCATCCGCTTTGAGCTGATCAACGACACGATGATGCACCATCCGATGCATCTCCATGGGCACTTCTTCCGGCTGCTGATGGATCCTGCAAATCCGCCGGCCAATGCGCCGCTCAAGCATACTGTGGACGTTCCACCCATGAGCCGCCGGACGATAGAGTTCCTCGCCAACGAAAAGCGCGACTGGCTGTTCCATTGCCACATTCTTTACCACATGCACGCGGGGATGACGCGTGTGGTAAGTTACGGCGACGGCCTTAGGCCCCGGGAATTGAAACTTGCACTCTCGGATCACAATCACCCAATGCTGATGCTCGACGCGTCGATCGAGACGCACATGAGCATGGGACACCTCATGCTCCAAAACGCGCGCAATGATCTCGGGCTGAGATGGCACGCCGGCTGGGGGCACGATAAAACGGGCGAACCAGTGGTGCACGATGGAGGCCCCGTTCACACGCATCCGCTGCCCGATGTGGAATACGACGTCGACGTGATGTGGCACCGCTACATCAACCCGAAGTGGTCGGTATTCGGAGGCTACCGCTTCACGAATATGCACGACGAACGCGACCGCTGGGTGGCCGGATTCATGCACATGCTGCCGGGAATGATCGATGCCACAGTGTCGGCTGATTCCGAGGGCGCGGTGCGATTTGAACTGGAAAAGAAGTTTCAAATCACGGCGCGTCTCGGCGCATTCGGCCACGTCGAATACGACACACACACCGAATGGGACTGGCGCGCCGGGGTGACTTACACGCTCGACCGAAACTTTTCGCTCATCAGTTCCTACGACAAGGACCACGGCTTCGGGGCCGGACTCGAGTTCCGCTTTTGACAGCAAACCAACACACAAAAACAACACCATGAAAACCAAACTGCACACCATCACCGCGGCCGTCCTCGGCTGCATCGCATTCACCGCCTGCACGACGACTTCGGGCGTTTCCGGGGCAAAACCGTATCCGCTCAAAACATGTATCGTCACCGACAATGCACTCGATTCCATGGGCGACGAACAATCGATCGTCCACAACGGGCAAACGATCAAATTCTGCTGCGAGCCGTGTGTGGAGAAGTTTCAGAAGAATCCCGCCAAGTATTTGGCGAAATTACCGAAATAGCACCGCAGCTACCGCCCGCCGACGCACCACAAGGCGCTGTGCGTGCGGATAAAAATGTCGCCGTTTGAAATCGCTACCGACGAGTTGGACCGCTCGCCGAGGGAGTTCACCGCGACCATTTCGAACTTCGTCGCCGCTTTGAAAACCAACACGTCGCCGGCTTGCGAGACGGAGTAAATATTTCCATCCGCGAGCACGGCAGACGACCAGTTCGTCGTTGCCCGCGGCAGGCGCTCCTTCCACACGGAGACGCCTGTTTTCAAATCGATGCACTGCGCGATGCCGGGGTCATCCACGATGTAGATGTGACCTTCATGGATCACGCCGCTCCCAATTCGCTGCGGGCCTTTCGGAATGTGCCAGAGCCGGTGGCTCCCAGTGACATCACCGCTGCCACCCGCACGAACGGCGAGCACCGCGCCGTTGTATCCACCATTCGCAACAATGACGCCATCGGAGAAAATGGGTGACGTGTAAACGAGCGGATTCAGTCCCTCGGAATACCAAACTTCGCGCCCGGTCGCAGGTTCGATGCCGGAGAGCCGCTCCGAAACGCTGAGCAGCACCTGCGCACCGCTTTTCACAGGCATGATGACCGGCGTGCTCCATGATCCGTTCCAGCCTTCCTTCGAGGGCTTTGCGATGTCCTTCTTCCAGACGATTTCCCCGGTTGTCTTTTTGAGAGCGATAATGAACTGCGACTCACCGGGCCCGAAGTTCAGCAGACACAAATCACCGTGGATTACCGGAGATGAAGCCCATCCCCACTCGTGCTTCTGCTTTCCCAAATCCCGCCGCCAGAGCTCCCGACCATCGAGATTGTAACAGACCAATCCAGCCGAACCAAACCACGCGATGACCCGCTCGCCATCGGTGACCGGCGATGATGAACCCTGCGGATTGGTCGCGTGAGTCGGCTCGTTCTCCTCGACGGGAACCGAAGACTGCCAAAGCAAACGGCCGTCCTTCCGGTCGAAACACATCACCCCGCGGACGCGTTCTTTCTCCAAAGCCTGCGTGACAAACACACGCCCTCCCCAAACAATCGGGGTCGAGTTTCCCTTATCGGGCAGTACGGTGCGCCAGCGAATCCCCTCTGTCTTGGACCAAGTGGTAGGAAGATTCTTTTCGACACAAATCCCCTGCCCGCCCTCCCCTCGCCAAGCCGGCCAGTTCTCCGCGTGTAGCTGGAATGAAACAAGGAGTGTGGATAGAAGGATGGTAGTCCGGGTCATTATTGAGGAGGTTTTCTCCGAAAGTAACCCGACGCATTCACCGTTCAAAGAGAGTTCTTTGTCCGCGACGTCCTATTGCACCGCGCCTGCGGAATCTCCGGGCGGTATCAACCGGGAACAAAGTGCCGCTCGATTCCTGAGATAAATTTCATAATCGTGCACCGTATCTGCTTTCGCTGAGAGAGATGCTTTATTCATCCGAACGCGAATTCGACGGCTCAAAGGCGCTCCGCGCCCTCGGGCGGCCATTGCGTGCGTTCACTTTGATTGAGGTAATCGTCGCATGCTCCGTGATCGCGATCGCGTTTGGGGGAATCATGCATGCGATGATTCTCTTGAACCGACAAGCCATGCTTTCGCGAATCCAAACCAACGCACGGGTGGTGGTCCAAAGGAACATCGAGCGCGCCCTTGCGGAAAAATTTACACCTATCCAAATACCCGAAATTCTTGAGCTTACCGACTCCTCCGGCAAACCATGGAACGACGACGGAAGCAGCGCACCGGTTGCTGTTGTCGTGGAAAACGGCGGCTCCACGGTCACCATACCGGGCGTCCTGAATCGAATTGTGACACAAATTGCGAATCCAAACGGGGCCGACATTCGCCGGGTTACGTTCTCCCTTTCCTACCCTTTTCGCGGTCGAACACTCTCCTACTCGGCTTCAACCATCCGTTCGCGGGACTAAGCTTTGAACTACGCATCGCTACTCAGACTCCGCGCAATTACGCTGCCAGAGACGGTCGTCTCAATGGTTGCCGTTACAATTGTGATGGCCGGTTCCGTCGTATGCGCGAACTTCGGGATGCTATCGTTTGCGAAGAATTACTCGATGAATTCGTCCCACACGACCGTCCGGGATTCAATCGACCGGATCGGGGCCTCGATGAGCTCTGCAGCCAGCGAACCGCAGCTGATAAGCACCGACGGCAGTGTCGTTGGAAGCGGCAGCGCTCCGGGAATCCGTTTCGACCAGTTTCGTGGCGGGCCATACATTCTCACGCATCCTGGCGGCACTGGAATCGCAGCAGGCACATCCGTTCTAACGGTTACTCGTTCAGTACACAAACTCGCGTCTCCGCCGATTCCGGCGGTGGGCGACGTTTTGAAGATCGAAGGGATGACCGAGCGAATCTCGATAGCCTCAGTGACTACCGGCGCGATAGACGCAAAGGATCGGCAGACTCACATCGTCACCTTGTCCTCGCCGCTGAAGTCCGCTGTGAATTGGGATCCGAATTCGCCGAAAACTGCGAACCTCCTGCGGGCCAATGCATACGTCGTGGTTCGTAACGGGAATCGAAATGAGCTCCGCTTCTTCCCGTCCGCAGAACGGATTGCGGACTTTGCAAAATCAACCGCATTTACCCTCGTTTGCAACAACATCGGGTCCGCGCCGAACGACACGTCCCCTTTCTCTCTCTCGACGATGACAGACTTCGGAAATCGAAAGCTGCTGAACGTCGCACTTCGAGTGCGCGCCCGCGATTACGATAACCGGCTGGAAAAGGCGGACTCAAAGAACGTGAACAGCGCGATGGAGGTAACCGCGATTTTCACTCCTAAAAGCTCCTGAACATGAAACCGCAGCGAATTAACTCCGCCGAAGGCGGATCTGCGTTGATCGTGGCAATTGGCGTACTCGCGGTCGTCGGTTCAGCCGTGGCGCTTAGCTACTCGATCACCGGTCAAAACGTGCGCCTCGCCGATCGCAGTCAGGATTACGCACAGGTCCGCGCCGCTGCGGAAGGAGCACTAGAGTACGGTTACGGAATGTGGCGCGGCAAATCGAGCCAGCGAGGCCGTCCGCCCACAATAAAAGACTGTGCTGCCGGTCTGTCGGTCCCTGGTTTCGCCGATGTCTCATTTTCGGAACCGCTCAGCATTACTCCTGCAGATCACTATGGAGCGCCGTCTTTGGAACCAATCCCGGTTCTCGTGGATCTCCAAGGCTTTCCAGGATGGAAGGGCCGTGTCTTCAACTACGTCGCTTCAGTGGAGGCAAAAGGCCGAACGACACTCGATGGAAAACCGGTAACATTCCGCGCGAAACGTCTGTTCCAATACGTCGCCGTGCACCTGTTTCAGGCGATGTATTTCTACGAAGGTGATTTCGAGTATTACCGTCCAGCGAAGGCGCTCATCTCCGGTCTCACCCACACCAACCGCTATGGCATGGTCAGCAACGATGTCGCCAAGGCGGGCACGCTCACATTCATGAGTCCGGTCTCTTACGTGATGGACTGGACCACTGGCGACCCATACCGAGCAGCAACGTGGAGCGGTTATTCCCCGGGCTCCAATCAACGCCCGACATTCCAGGCGGAAATCACGCAAACTCCCCGCCTCGAACCAATGGGCACCGAACCGCGGGAAGTTCTCGACGCAGCGCCGAAAGGCCCGCTCTCGCCAAGCGGTCAGTTGGTAGGCCCGGACGGAGATTCCGACGGCAACCCCAACAACGACAGCTTCCACGAAATCATAGAGCCCCCTGCACCAGGATTCGCCGACCCCGAAGCCATTGCGAGCCGGCGAATGTACAACAAAGCAGGCATTGTCGTGACAATCAACGGCGCCTCGAAAACAGTCGTGACGCAGAACGGAACATCCCTCTCCGCGGCACAATCGAGCGCGCTCCAGAGCGCCATCTCAACAACGACCATTTACGACCAACGAGAGCGTTCATCGGTTCGCGTAAGCTCCCTCGACTTGGGCACGGCAAAGCCCGTTCTCGATGCAGCCTCGGATTTTAACGGAGTCATCTACATCCACGACGTCACTCCCACCGTTTCCGCGGTCCCGAAAAACGCAATCAGGCTGAAGAACGGCGGTAAACTCCCGGAAGACGGGCTCACAGTCGCGAGTCAAAATGCCATCTATATTCAGGGTGATTACAATACCGGGGCAACATCCAGCAGCGCTGCCACCGCGGTTCCGTCGAACAGTTCAGGAAATCCAAACAACACGGCAACCCCCACTGTCGCGGGATATACCCGGAAACCCGCAGCGGTCATTGGGGACGCTGTGATGCTGCTTTCAAACGCGTGGTCGGACGAGAACTCGTCGCTGTCGATTGGCCAGCGGAGGGCTAGCAACACAACCTACAACACTGCTCTAATCAGCGGAGTCATGCCATCTGGATACGAACCCGGCGGGGCTGCGGCGCAATACGGCTACAGTGGGGGCGCGAACAATTATCCACGCTTTCTCGAGAACTGGAGTGGTCTCACCTGCACTTATTTCGGCTCAATGGTACAACTATTCACGAGCACTCAATTCACGGGAAGGTGGGATACGGGCAATATCTACAACCCGCCGGTCCGCTGCTGGAACTTCGACCCGAATTTTACGGAGAACCCGCCTCCGGGATCCATCGATGCAGTTTATGTCACCCGCGGCCGCTGGAGCCGTTACTAACACTGGTATGAAACGCTTAGTAAGTATTCTCATGGCCGCAATTGCCACACACGCAATGGCCGGCGACATCGACTTCGTTCCCGAGTTCCGCACTTTCCGTGAGGAAGGCGGCGAAATCCGCCGGTTGAAATTCGCGGGAGCCAACGAGGATCATCATCTAACGCTCGACGAGGACGTGGGAGTCCAGAAACTCCCGAACGGAGCACGCTTCACATTCCGAAAGGTTCCACGCGCGATCTTTGAGATTCAACCGAGCACCGTCGGAAAAGACCGCCCGATTTCGCCGGAGAGTCGCAATACTTACTACAAGGCGGCGACCGAGGCACTTCCGCCGAACGCTTCTGACGTTAAGTTATTGGAAGAGGTACCATCGCCACATCCAATCAACGCGTGGAAATCTCACCGCTTCGTATTTTCCTATCTCCAGAGCGGCGAGAGCTACCGGGTCGCGGTAACATTCATTACCCTCAGCGAAGGCCCGCAGATTATGCTAATCACGAGCGCACCGGGTGACGATTACGAAAACGGAATATCACGCTCAGATTCCCTGTTACGGTCGTGGTATACAGTGCGCCACGGCGAGAGTCCCGGACAGGCAAACTGAGACCTTTTTACGAGTCGATAGTACCGGATTGCGTCAGCAGGGAGAATCGGTAACTTCTCCGGCTTATGAGCGCCACAATCACGCCGCCGCCGGACGGGAAACGCCCGGAGGGGTGCGCACTCTCCAAGCAACTCGACTCGGCAGGAAGAATCATCCAGCGCGAGAAAGGTGCACGTCTCGCGTTGAACTCGTGGCCCTGGCTCGGCGGTCTCGCGGTGATGCTCGTTGCTGCCGACGTCATCTTTCATCCCGGCAGCGGAACCCGATTCGTACTTGGCGTATCGTTTCTCGCGCTGGCCGCAGCGTTTGGAATCGCGGCGCTCGTGATCGCTTCACGCCGGCGCTCGCACGAACACATCGCGAGGGTTCTGCAAGATCGTGCGCCGCATCTCGGTACAAAGCTCCTCAACGCGCTGCAGCTCCGCAGCCAGACGACGGACCAAAGCGTATCACCGCTGACCCGTGAACTCGCTGCAGCGGCTGTAAATGGCTATTCGGCGGATCTCGCGAAAGCGAATCTCCCGCAGTACGGCCGCACCGGCACTGCCCGCCGTGCATTAAAGCGCGCGCTGCTCGGAACCGCGTGTTTTGCGGCACTGTTCGGACTTTTCTGGGAAGTCACTCGCACGGTCTGGCCACGCTTTGCTGACCCGTACGGAGACCATCCTCCGTTTTCATTTACACGACTCGAAATCACCGCGCCGGCGATCGATGGATCGGAGGTGCTGTACGGGCAACCTGTAACCTTGACGGTGCTCGCGCGCGGTCATCTACCGAGCGATGTTTACATCACGTTTCATCCCCCGGATGCCCCGGATTCCAGCCGGACTGAGCCCATGTTTGCAAAAGGCAACGGGCTTTTCACCCAGCAAATCGAGCGCGTTACGACCGAGCTCGTAGTCATCGCTCACACGAAGGATCACCGGAGCATCAGCGTCAAACGCCACATCGGCGTGCAAAGAATCCCGCAACTCGAGAAGGCATTCGTGAAGACAACGCTTCCGCCGTACACGGGGCTCAAAGCGGTCGAAACGCCGTATCAATTCAAGGCACTAAAAGCGCTCGCGGGGTCCGAACTCGCGTTCCGCCTTCAAAGCAACCGCCCATTGAAGTCCGGGAATGTCGAATTCACCGCACCGAACAAGGAACCTGTGCATTACGCACTGAAGCCGATCTCGGAAAACGAGCTCGCCGGCGGTTTCACGGTCGCCGATTCGGGAAAGCTGCGATTCTCTTTCGTCGATATCGACGGCATCTCCGCACAAGGCGAATGGGAAGCACCGCTCACGGTCTTAAAGGATCTCTCGCCGGAAATCCGAATCACCGAGCCTGCGCAGGACGGATTCGTGACCGAGGAATACCGGTTGAAGGTGACGCTCGAAGCGTCCGATGACTATGGCGTCGAAACGGTCCGCTTCCATCGCGGTATCAACGGCAAATATTCCGAACCCGAGGTTCTGCGCACGCAGGACACACAGGCAAATCTCCGGCATACTTACGCGTATGCGCTCATGCCGGCTTTCGAAGCGCCACCGATTGAGGCGACGCCGCCGTTGAGCCCCCTGCAACAACTCGGCCAGCGAAAGCCGGATGCGCTTACCGAACTGCTCCAGCAGAACAGCGCGTCGCCGAAACCCGCACCAAAGCTCGCGCCCGGTGAACAGCTGCTGACCGTCCGCCCGGGCGACAAAATCTCGTTTTATGCCGAGGCGATTGATTCATCGCCTTCGAAAAACATCGGTCGCAGCCCGGTGGTGACTCTCACGGTCATCAGTACCGCGGACTACAACGAGTATCTGCGGGAGCGTCTCGACATGGCCGACATCGCGCAGAAGTATACCGACCTGTTCAACGAACTCCACGATCTGGTCGATCAGCAGAAGGCACTTGCAGAAGCCGCCGACAAGGCGCGCGAGCAACTCGAGAAGGCCGCCGACAAGGAAGCCGCACAGAAAAAGCTGGATGAATTTGTGGCACGCCAGAACGAGCTCAACCAGAAACTCGATAAGCTCGCAGACAACATGGAAAACTTTGTGCGCGATCAACCGGCCTACGACCTTGAAGCCGAACTCGCCGACACGCTGGAGCAGAAAGCCGGGGAAATTCGTGAGTCCACGAAAGCAAATGACGAGGCGAACAAAGCCCTTGCTCAGAAACAGGAACCCCAACCCGGTGAGAAAGACAAAACCGGTCAGCACTCCCCCGCCCTTGAGAATCTTGCCGACTTCAAACAAGCCGCGAAAGAACAGGCCGAGCGGCTCGGCGGAGAGGAACAGCAAAAAGAGGAACAGCAGGTGACCAGCACTCTGGAGGACCTGTCAAAACTTCATGAGATCATGAAGTCGATGAACCGCTTCAAGGAGCTCACAGAGGCACAACGGCAGCTTGCGGAGCAGATGAAGCCCTACAAAAAGCCGGGCACATTGAACCGCGAGGAACAACTCGCACTCAAGGACATGGCGGCGACACAGGACCGCATCCGCAAGGAAATCGAGGAAGTCGAACAGAAACTGAACGATGACGCGCGTGAAGCGGAGGAGAACTTCCCCAAAGCCGCGCAGAGTGCGCGCGATCTTGCGCAAGGAATCGCGGATATCGACGTGCGACAGATGGCCGAGAAATCCACGGGAGCAATGCTTGAAGGCAAAGGTGAACAGAGCAACGAACTCACCGGAAAGCTCGCCGAGGAAATGGAGAAACTTTTTACCGAGAACTGTGAGAACCCCGGTCAGGGCATGGCGCAGGAGGCCGACCAGTATTTGCAGCTCAAGCGTGGCATGTCGCCGGGGTCGACGTTCAAGCAAATGATGAAAAGCCGCAAATTCGGGAACAGCGTGGGCTTCGGAAAAGGTGGTAAGGGCGAGGGCGAAGGAGGAAGCAGCGGGTACGCGATTACCGAGGGCTCCCAGGCGCCGGTGCTCGGGAACGAGAATGCCATCAGTCGGGACTCGCGCGCTGCCGACAAGGGAATCAGCCGCGGCGGACAGCCCAACAAGCCCGGCTCGCAGGCGGTTGAAAAGTCGGACTCGCCAACCGGCACCGCTCCAATCAATCGCGACTCCGACAGTGTGACCTCCGAGTCCGATGCCGGCCAATATCGCGCGCTCGTCGAGCAATACTTCAAAGCCATCACCGCACCGAAGAAATGAAAGCAATCGCTGCACCACTCATCACCCTCGTCGCAACTGTCGCCCTTGCTGCCGTCTCGCCGGAAGAGAAACAGCGTCAGATGGAAGAGGCACTTGTGAAATCCGCAGACGCCGCAAAATCGGACCTGACGCGAATTCAATGCGGAAATCTCGTGTATGCGACGAACCGCAGTTCCGTCTGCTTCGCCGATGCCTTTCTTGGCGATGTCGCGAAACAAACGAATCTCGATATCGGAAAGAACTTCGTGCCCGTGAAGGCGGAGAGTGAATCGCTGTTCAACTTTCCATTCCTTGTGTGGTCAGGGCAGGACTCGTTCACGCTCACGCAAAAGGAACGCGATAATCTTCGGAAATATCTCACGAACGGTGGCTTCATTGTAAGCAGCCCGGGGTGCTCGGATGCTAACTGGGACAAATCACTCCGGCGCGAACTGCAATTGATGTTTCCCGAGAACAAGCTTGAGAAGATTTCTATGACGCATGCGCTTTTCAGCACAGTTCTCACCATCCCGCGTCTGACCGACAAGGGTGGAAAAACGCAACTGGTCGAAGGAATGGAACTCAACGGAAGGCTGGTAATGGTTTACTCCCGTGAGGGCTTGAACGATGTCAAAAATGCAAAGGGCTGCTGCTGCTGCGGCGGCAACGAGATCATGCAGGCCGCTCAAGTGAATCTGAATGCGCTCGTGTATGCGCTCCTTTACTAAGGCACCGAATTTGTGAAACGCAGCGCTCTCCTCCTCACCATCGCAGTCGCGCTGATTTCGGTCGCGTTCCTGGTGTTTCGGGAAAAGCCGTCATCGGGATACGAGCTGAAGATCTTCCTCACTGCCGACGTGCGCGGGCGACTCGTTCCGTGTGGCTGCTTTACCGGACAATTCGGCGGGCTTACGCGCGTGTCCACCGTACTCGGCGAACCAGATTCCAAAAGCCTCCGACTGGATGCAGGCGATGCCCTCGAAGGCCCGGACGATTTTCACCGGATGGAACTCGCCTACATTCATCGCGCCTTCGCCCAAATGGGCTATGCTGCGGCGAACCTCGGCCATCGCGAGGCGCGCCTGTCCGCCCCCGAATTGAGGCAACTCGCGCAATCGTCCGGTGTGCCGTTGCTCTCTGCCAACCTGCTCGATTCACAGACAGGTGCGCCCGTCGCCAAATCCCACACGATTGTGAAGCGTGGCGGCTGGCGCATCGCGATTGTTGGAGTTTTGGACGAGATGATTCCCGCCGTAGAATTGGGAACGGGACTGCGTGTGGAGAAGATGAGCACGGCAATCGGCCAGCTTCTGCCAGCGCTCAAAAAGGATGCGGATTTTCTCGTGCTGCTCGCATTTACCAATCAGGAACAACTCGCACGACTCGCCCGCGAATTCCCGGAGTTCACCGCAGTGCTCGGCGGAAAAGTGACACAGCCATCCCAGGAAGCGGGCCGCGAGGGAAAGACGGCACTTCTTTATGTCACCAATGAATCCAAAGCGCTGGGCACGCTCCGTCTCCGACTAGATTCCCCAGGTGACGCCGCATTGCTCGGCGGCGATGTGATGCTCGTTCACCATCAAATTGCCGAGGATCGGGAAATCGAAAAACTGGCGATCGCATATCGCGAGGAAATTCGGACCACGACACTGGCACTCGACGATCCGACGCGCACAGCGGCCGACGCGGTTCCAGGGGTTCGCTCTGCTCCGGCATTTGCAGGCAGCGAGTCCTGCACGACATGCCATGCTGCCGCCGCTGATGTTTGGAAAAAATCCTCCCACTCACACGCATTCCAAACGCTTGTTTCGAGGAAAGCCGATGCCGACCCTAATTGCATCGGCTGCCATACCGTCGGCTTTCAAAAACCCGGAGGATACCGTCGGGAATTTGGTATATCAAAACTCACGGACGTCGGCTGTGAAAGCTGCCACGGACCGGCAAGTCGGCACGTTGAGCGCGTCAAGGCCGGCGATTTGGAAGGCGGACGATTGCGAAAACTCGGTGCTGCGGACTGCGTGAAGTGCCACCACGGCGAATTCAGCCGGCCGTTCGAATGGGAGGCGTTCTGGCCTTTGATTATGCACTAAGGATTCTTCGCACCCGGCAAATCACGGGAGGGAAGCGAGCAACGCTGGTCGGGTGGACGGGATGCGATGAATCGCGCGGCCCAGCGAAACAATTGCACTGAGTTCGGGATGTTCGATGCCGAGAATGCGAACCAGTTCCTTTTCAAAGTGAAGCATCGCCCGCCGAGTCGCCGCGCACTTTTCCAAATGAGAAAACGCACGCTGCAAAAGGTCGTATATTTCCGGCGCCGGCTGCTCCAACTCTGTCGAATGTTCGATGAGTTCGACAAAATATGAGCCGAGCGCAACCCTCGGAAAATCCAGCCGGAGCGCCTCCCTGGATTCCCTCAATACTGACTCCCGCAGCGTGTGAATCTCGCTTTTCGAGCTCCGCATGAACCCAATCTCGCATTCGTAAAAAAGATCGAGCGTACCGGCAAAGCGGCTCTTTGGCCGAAGAGCGCCTTTCACTACGGTCTTCACCCGCCCAAACCCGCTGGTGAACCATGTCACGATGAGACTGGTGTCGCTGAAGCGCGTTCTTCGGAGCAGGATGGCGGATGTCGTTTCCACGTGAGATTTCAAGACAGCGAACCGTCAATGTGCCGCTGGTGGCCGAATGGAAAACGTTTCGACCACTGGAAGGAAACCCAGAGCCCGTGCGAGTGAGTTGCCCGCGATATCGGCGCTGTCACACCGAAATTGGGCAATTCTGCGGCGCTGAAAAATCCCCCGAATCGCCGTGCTGAGGGCCAGTTCAGCAAGACCCAGCCTTCGGAACTCGGGAGCTGTTGCGATACCCAGATGCGCGATCCGTCCCGGCCACGCTTCGTAACTTACGACTGACGCAAGCGCCCCGTCTCGAAAGACGCCCCACGCATGGCGTGCGATGGCGTCCAGCCCAGTTGCCTCGCGCTCCTCGCGCGTCAGCTTCGCTGCAAACTCCGCACAAATCTTCATATCGCTGGCCGCGAGTCCACGAATACGCACACCCTTCGGAATCTCAAATCTTCCTTTGCATTCACCGGGCAGCGTATCGAGGTAGTAGATCATTGATGGCACGCTCATCGAAGCGATGAGTCCGGGAAAATGCTCCTGCCAGAAACCCGGGTCACAGTAGTTTGACGGCGGCAGAGCGCCGATAACTTCCGATAGTTCCGCGATCCGGAAAGCGGGTGCGGCTATGCGGATGTCCGCGCCAAGACGGACGACAATGATTTCATCCAACTCACGATTTGGCGAAATCCAAACACCGCGATTCGGCAGCAACAGTTCCGGCAGACTCAATCCGAGTTCCGCGGCCCACATCGCAAATACGGTCTCCCGAGTCGCCGCTTTAAGGCCCGCCCCGCTTGCAGACGTTGCCGGCATTTTCAATAAGCGGCGCGTAGCACTTCCGAGATTATATCATCGCTCGACACGCCCTCGGCCTCGCCTTCGAAGTTTAGAATTACGCGATGCCTCAATGCATCCGGAGCCGCTTTCATGATGTCGTCCTTCGAAACATGGAAACGCCCCTCCTGAATTGCGTAAATTTTCGCGGCAAGCGTCAAAGCCTGTGCACCACGCGGGCTCGCGCCGTAACGGACGAATTTTCGGACCAATGGAGTAGCCCC
Source organism: Verrucomicrobiaceae bacterium (assembly GCA_005791535.1). Taxonomy (GTDB): domain Bacteria; phylum Verrucomicrobiota; class Verrucomicrobiia; order Chthoniobacterales; family Chthoniobacteraceae; genus SXWH01. Next base: position 33,622 of record SXWH01000102.1, read on the forward strand.
CGTTTCCTCGGGATGCGTAGCCAGCACGATTCGAACGGCGCAATCCTGAACGTCACGCGCGATCGGGACCATGCGGATGCTGTCGCGAAGAGCGAGTAGCGACTCCGAGTCCCCAAGGACTTTCCCGATTTTCGGAATATCACCTGCTGTCGTCCGGTCGAGGATGGTGTGCAATTCGGCGGCGCTTGGGTAGCGAACCTTGAGTTTGAAAATAAACCGGTCCAGTTGTGCCTCGGGCAGCGGATATGTGCCCTCCATTTCGAGGGGATTCTGGGTGGCTAGAACAAAGAAGGGACGTGGCAGTGCGTGAGCGAGGCCACCCACCGTTACGTGCTGCTCCTGCATGGCCTCAAGAAGCGCGCTCTGTGTCTTAGGCGTTGCACGATTGATTTCATCGGCCAGCAGGATGTTCGCGAAAACCGGTCCGCGGCGGAACTGAAACGTCTTCCTCCCGTGCTCATCCTCCGTGATGATGTTGGTTCCAACGATGTCAGCCGGCATGAGATCGGGAGTGAACTGGATGCGGGAGAACGAAAGATCCACGGCGGAGGCGAGCGCTTTGACGAGCATTGTCTTCCCGAGTCCGGGCACACCTTCGAGGAGCACGTGCCCGCCGGCAAAAAAAGCAGTGAGCACCCCATCGATAATACCGTCCTGTCCTGCGATGAACTTACGCATTTCATTCGAGATCGCGGTAAATGTTTCGCGAAACTCCTTGAGCTTTTCTTCGGCGGGCTGGGTCATGTCGGCAGGAAGGGTGAGCGATTCATGCCTTTAATTCCAGCACCGTCTGCGCATGCAACCCTCAAATCACGATGCCTGACCGCATACCTCAAAGATTGCCCTTCTCAAATCCGCACCCGAAACCGGCTTCGGCACGATCATCGCGATGCCGTCCGGAAGCGTGCCAGCCGCCTTCATCTCCTCGCCGAATCCCGTCAGCAAGATTACCGGCAAGCCGGGACAAATGAGCCGGCATTCCCTGGCGAGCTGTTCTCCATTCATTCCGGGCATCGACTGATCGGTGATGATGAGGTCAAACGCGCCCCTCTTAAGAGCGTCCAGAGCCTGCACTCCGTCGAACATCATCACCGCCTCATGACCATCCGTCCTGAGATGCTCGGAGATCAGTTCGCAAATAATCTCCTGATCGTCCACGACCAACACACGAAGCGGACGCGCTTCGGCGGGTGGTTCAGCCACGTCCATGCTCACAGTCGCGGCCGTTGTCGCAGGCAGCACGAGCGCGAAAGTCGTGCCCTTTCCCTCCTCGCTCAGGATTTCGATATCGCCGCCGTGACGCTGAATAATGCCATAGGCGACCGACAATCCGAGTCCCGTGCCACGCTCGCCTTTCGTGGAAAAAAATGGCTCGAGACACCGCGCAACCTGTTCCGGATTCATGCCGGTCCCCGTATCGGAAACCTCGATTCTCACTTCGCCGCCCTGATCCAAGGTTCTCAATAGGATCGAGCCACCGGAAGGCATTGCATCGCACGCGTTGAAGATCAGATTCGTCAGCACCTCCCGCAGTTCCGGCCCGCAGCCCAGAACCCGGTTCACGGCTCGCAGCTCCGTCCCGACCCGAATCGTAACTCCGAGCGCACGCGCACGCACTTTCCATTTCGGGGCAGTGAATTCGAGAGCCTGCTCACAAAGTTGATTGGGGTCGAGCGCAACGCGCACCTCGTCAGCCTCAGCCGGGCGGTAGAACTCTCGCAGGCGCCCGACAACGTGGGTCGCGTCCTGTGCCGCCGTGACGATGTGCGTGAGGTAGCTCCGCTCTCTGGAATCGGGTGCGTGATTTTGAAACCACGGCAAAAGGAGTTCACCGTACCCGAGGATCATCGTCAGCGCATTGTTGAAATCATGGGCAATTCCACCTGCCATCACACCGAGGGCGCGGAGTCGTTCCTGGCGAACGACCTGTTGCTGGGCATCGAGCAGTTTTAGATTAGCGCGCTCCAGTTCCTCGGTTCTCTTTCGGACCGTTTCATCGAGCCGGAGGTTGAGGAATCGATTTTCCAGCAGATTGCGAATCCGGAGTTGAACCTCGGTCGTGTCCAGTGGTTTGGTAATGAAGTCACTCGCACCCGAACGAAGCGCCTTCCGTCGGGTCTCCGGCGAAATATCGGCAGTCAGCACGACGATCGGCAGGAAACTATTCGCATCGAGAAGCTCACGGATTTGCGAAATGACCTGATACCCGTCCACGTGCGGCATGTGGAGATCGGTGAGCACCAAATCCGGTGAGAATTCGGCAAATAGCGGCACAGCCTCGCGCGGATCCACCGTGCTCCGCCACTCCACGCCACCGTACAACTCCAAAACCCGCTCCAAAAGGCGGATGTTCGATGGTTCATCATCAATTATGAGTATTCTTGCCGGCGGCAATTGATTCTGATGCATGGGCTAACGGGACAGTATCCGGATACGGTCGACTTCAAATGAGAAAGCATGTTACATGCCCTAAAATGACAAACGAGATAGAACCACCGAGCCCTTCGCCTTCGCCAGGAAAAGGCGCGGGGGTGAAGCGTTTGTTTAGCAAAATCGCCGGACGCTACGACACCGCGAATCATTTATTGAGCGCCGGCATGGACTTTCTGTGGCGGCGCCGCGCCGCCGCAGTGATCAAAGCCACCACGCCATCACGAATACTGGATGTGGCAACCGGCAGCGGCGATCTAGCCCTCGCGCTTCAAAAGGCATGCCCTGATGCCGCCCTAACAGCCACTGATTTTTGCCAGCCAATGCTCGATGAAGCAGCGCAAAAAGGTCTTACGGATCTGGTGCTCGCCGATGCTCTCGCGCTGCCATTTGAAGACATGCGATTTGACGCCCTCACCGTCGCATTCGGACTCCGGAATATGGAGGACTGGAGTCGCGCCATCTCCGAAATGCGGAGAGTGCTTAAACCGGGCGGGCTGCTGCTCGTACTGGATTTCTCCGTTCCTCCCCCGCCCCTTCGCGGCCTCTACCGCTTTTATCTTCACAAAATTCTTCCCCGCTTTGCTGCCGTCGTAACGGGTGAAAAATCCGCCTACGAATACCTTGCTGATTCCATCGAAGCGTTTCCGTGCGGCGACACGATGAACGCGCTCATCGAAAGCTGCGGCTTCGAGGGCGCTCGTTGCGAACGACTCACAGGTGGCATCGTTTCGCTCTACACCGCCCGCCGTCCGGCGGCATCCACGGTTTCCGCGCAGTAGCGCGAGAAGATCCCGGCCACAACGCTCCACGAATAATTCGCCGCAACGTGAAGCCGCGCATCCGCAGCCATCGCCGCGGCGCGCTCAGGATTCTGCAGAAGTTGGATGACAGAGGTAGCGAAGTCATCCGCGTTGTCTGCAATCACGACATTTTTCCCGTGTTCGTAGTCGAGCCCCTCAACTCCAATGCTTGTCGAGACCACAGGAGTTCCCATCGCCATCGCTTCGTAAACTTTGATCCGGGTTCCGCCTCCGACGCGCAATGGAAGAATCATTACCGCGGCATCGGCCATATGCGGTCGCACATCGGGGACCGTCCCAGTCAGCCGGATTCGCGGGTCGTTTTCAGCGAGCGCGCGAAGCGACGCAGGAGGGTTTCGCCCGATGCCCAGAAACTCCGCATCCGGCACCGCAGCCCGGATGCGCGGAAGAATCTCACCGGCAAACCAGCGGACGGCGTCCTGATTTGCATCCCAGTCCATCGCGCCCAAAAATGCCATCACCGGACGCGAGGCTCGCTGTGCGGGCGGCTGAAAAAACTCGCAATCCACCCCCGTGGGCACGGCACCGAGGACGTTCGTCATACCCATTTCACGGAATAGCACGACATCGGATTCCGAAACCGCCACCTGCGTATCCACAAACGCCGCAGCCTGACGTTCCAATCTCTCGACAGCCTTCCACTGCCGGCGGTAGAGCGCGCGCTTCAAGGGATTCGAGGCGGTCTCGGAGTGGCGTTTAAAAATCACCGATTCGACGTTGTGCTGGAACAACATCATGGGCAACCGCGGCCGCGCGCCGAGTTCCAGCAAATTTCCCATCGGCGCAAGGTAGTCGCAAATGATCAGGTCGAATCGCCCGGAGACAATCAGTCTCTCCAAATGCCCAACGGTCTCCGCTGAAACATACTTCGAAGCGAGAAATGGATATTTTCCAAAGAGAGTGTTCCCCAGCACCTCGGCGTAAAAGCGAGGGCCGCGCTTATTTTTCACCGCGTGCGGCACGGGGATTACCTCGTGACAGTACTCATTGGCCAGGGCAACCGCCTCGTCAGAATCCGCGGGCGTCCGCAGACAAAGATACGTGAGCTCATGCGCCTTCCGGAGCTCCTTCAACATATTGAACGTGCGGATGCGGTCACCACCATTAAGCGGGTGCAGGATGCGGCAATTGTGGAAGAGAATTCTCAAGAGCCGCACACCGTAGCGATGGGAGCATCCGGGGCAAAATGAATTTCGGCTGCGCGCCGAATGTTATGAGCCGGACTCAATCAGCAGCGGCTTTACAGCCACGCCATCGCTCCACTTTCCCATCGATAGCGACGGATTGAACGGACGACCGGAAATCGCGGAATCGAGCAGTTCATCAAAAAGCCGCCAGTATCCAAACCAGTCGATTGCTCCGGATGAAAATCGATCCTGCGCGAGTGGTGCAAGATGCCCCGGAGAGATCGGCGGCCAGCCATGAGAGTCGGACTGCACCGTGATAAAACGCCGCTCTGCGACATGTGCGACCGCTTCCCAAATTCGCCGCGAGGTCCGCGTGCCGACAAATTTGTCGTCGCTGCCGACAACAAGTGCGACCTTTGTCCGATTCGGGATGGTGGAAAAATCGTCGAGCGGAATCATCTGCCACCCATTCTCCGGCCCCTGTCCGGAATGCACCGGCATAATCGCGAGCGGCACTGGAAGCATTTCCTTCTGCGCTCTGGCCGCATAAGCCGCCGCCCCAACGCCCCCGGCGGAATGTCCCACAACAAGCAACCGCGAGCTATCCGCCGCGACCCGCCCTGGTTCAGCGAGAATCTCGAAAGCCTTCCGCACTGCCGCGATGGTATTGGGGGTGTAGTCGGGCGGCGGTGTGATGAGGTCCTTTTGGTATTGCGGATAGATCACGATCGCCCCTCGCCGGACAATGTGCGTTACCCACGCGCGGTAAGGATCCGGGGTCAGCGCGCTGTAGCCGTGCAGAAAGAGAACAACCGGAGCGGACTTCGGCGCGGGCTCGGCGGGCTCAAACAGCCAGAACCTTTTTCCTCCCGCGCCGTGCTCGCTCTCCCGCACTGAACGATGCAGATACGCCGAACCGCCCGGACCCGATTTCGGTTGTTCCGGAGGGCGAGGTGCGGCGTCAGCGGACGCGAGTGCCATAAGAACAACAGCTACGAAAACTTTGCACATGCGATGAATGCTGCCGGTGCGAAACGCAGCTTTCCAGTAGAAAGCTGATTCCACCGACGGAGCTTCTGTGCAATGGTGGGCGAAATCATGTTCAAACGCCAATCAGACAGTCCAATTTCCGTCGTCACCGGTGCCGCAGGGTTCCTAGGTTCGCATCTTACAGACCGGCTTCTGGCCGAGGGCCATCGCGTGATCGGGATCGATAACTTCATCACCGGGAACACGAACAACATCGAGCATCTGGCGGGCAACGAGCGATACCGCTTCATCAAGCACGATGTTTCAAATTTCATCTTCCTGCCGGACGACGTGGACTATGTGTTTCACTTTGCTTCGCCCGCTTCTCCGATCGACTATTTGGAATATCCGATCCAGACGCTGAAGGTCGGCTCACTCGGCACGCACAACACGCTCGGCCTCGCGAAGGACAAGAAAGCGCGATACCTCATCGCCAGCACGAGTGAATGCTACGGGGACCCGCTGGAGCATCCGCAAAAGGAAAGCTACTGGGGCAATGTCAACCCCGTCGGCCCGCGCGGCTGCTACGACGAGGCCAAGCGTTTCGCGGAAGCCATGACAATGGCCTACCACCGGGCACACGGCGTGGACACGAAGATTGTGCGCATCTTCAACACTTACGGCCCGCGGATGCGGTTGCGTGACGGTCGTGTGGTTCCTGCTTTCGTCGGTCAGGCTTTGACCGGGAAGCCGATTTCGATCTTCGGCGACGGATCCCAAACGCGATCGTTCTGCTACTGCGCGGACCTCATCGACGGAATCTACCGGCTATCCCAGTCGGATTTCCATGAGCCGGTAAACATCGGGAACCCGCATGAAATGACGATCAAACAGTTCGCCGAGGAAGTCGTGAAATACACGGGCTCCTCGTCGAAGCTCGATTACAAGCCATTGCCGCAGGATGATCCGAAGGTGCGCAAACCGGATATCACCCGCGCCCGCACATTGCTCGGATGGGAGCCGAAGGTGCCCTTTTCCGAGGGTATTGTGAAAACAATCGAGTTCTTCCGCGGCCGCGTCGCAGCGGGCGATGTCGTGGCCTAATTTGCCGAAAAGACAGCCACGCTGCGCGGCGGCATGGTGATTTCCACGTGAGGCGTCCTGCCGGACCACTTGACTTCGGGAATCACAGCGCCGCCAGCGGGATAAACAGCCTCGAGTTTCAACACACCGGACTTCGTCAACAGCGGACGTTTCGGAGCGACCAATTGCATCGGAGCACCGGGCATACCGGTAACCGACGAGGCCTTGGACGCATTGACGACCACCAGCACAGCATCGGTGGTCGTGTATCGGGCGAAGGCGAATATGCCATCGTCCTTGGGCGTATCCGCACTGTCCACCCACAGAGGCACAGTGGCCCCGCGACTAAGCGCGGGCAGTTCGCGCCGGAGTTTCGTAAAATGCGCGATTGCCGAAAATGTCGCACTCTCCACGGCAGACTGCATGCGCGCCGGCTCGTCTGTGCGAAGGAAAGTCATGCGCCCGGTCTCGGTATCGGCAGTGAGCTTTCCATCGAGGTCGAGAAGCGCCGCCTCGGTGCCGTAATACAGGCACGGAATACCCTCTGAAAACAGAACCAAGGCATTCGCGAGAATATTGCTTCGCTCGTTGACCTTCCAGGCCCTGAAGCGGTTGAGACCGTCGTGGTTCTCCACAAAGTTCACCATTTTCTGGCGCGCATTGAGTCCATCGAGCCCTGGCGTCGGATTGTAATGCGGTCCGTATGAATTCTTGAGTGCCGCCTCCAAATTGAGCGGTGACCCGAATTCATCATTGCTGTGACGCAGGAACTGGCGCGCCGCGAAGCAGAAGTCGAAACTCAACACACTGTCGAGACTCGGATCCTTACGCTCCGGCCATTGCTGGCGATACGTATACCTTCCTGCGACTTCCGGCGAACCATCATAGACCTCTCCAAACATCAGCAATCGTTTTGCACGCTCTGGGCCCAATGCGCCGCGCAGGCGCTCGGTGAATGCCTCCCAAAATTCCCGGTGCACATGCTTCACCGTATCGATTCGCAATCCATCAACGCCGACGGTCTCGATGTAGAAACGGTAAATCTCCACGAATTCGTTCACGACCGCATCGAAATGCTCGCCGTTCGGGTCCGTCCAAATGTCGCGCAGAGAAAAAAAGTCGCACACCACTTCCTCTCCGTCACGCCGGCCAAGCGAATCCCCACTCATTCCCTTCCGTCCGTAAGCCTCAAGCTTCTGAAGGATGCCGCTCGTAGCGACTTGCCGTCCAAGAATCGTCTCCGGCCCGGCCGGCTGAGTCTGAAGTGCATTCCACTCGGGGATGTTCATCCATCGCGCATTTGCGTAGTAACCATCCTTGCGAAAAGGCTGCTGCCATTCCGAAAGTTCATCCCGATCGTGCCGCCCATTTCCATTCGCGTCGTAATAAAATACCGGACCTGCGTGATTGCAGACCACATCTTGAATCACCTTCAGACCGTGCTTGTGCGCAAGGGCCACGAAGTCCTTGTAGTGTTGCATCCGCCCGTCGCGACTATCGGGATATTCCACCGCGCCATTGAAGGACTTCCGTGAAACGAGATGTGGATCGATATCGAGAAAGTTCTGCGTCCAGTATCCGTGATAACCGGTCTTCGGCCCACCGAGGTCGGCGAGAGAATACCAAACATTTTTGACAGGCGGCGTGATCCAAATGGCTGTGACACCAAGTTTTTCAAAGTATCCCGCAGCAATAGCCTTCTCCAATCCGCGCAAATCGCCTCCGTGGTACTTCACGATGTCGAGTTGCCGCGGATCGTAGAGCTTGGGGTCGCTTCCCTCGGGAATGTTGTTCGACGCGTCGCCGTCGGCGAATCGATCCGTGAGAACAAAATAGATCACGTCATCGCTCCACGGCCGCGACGACGTATCCTGCCCACGCAGCACATTTCCGGCGGCAACTATGAGAAGTGCAGCCCAGACGAGACGAATTCCATTCAGAAGACCTGCAAGAATGAGCCGATCAAGTCCCCGCTTCACCGGTTACACCGATTCCTTCGCGCTGGCCGCGATGTATTCCCGATTCAGACGGGCAATGACCGTCGCAGGAATATTCGCCGGACAGACGGCTTCACATTCGTAGTAGTTCGAGCAGTTGCCAAAGCCTTCCTTGTCCATCTGCACAACCATCGAGAGCGCACGCTTTGTCCGCTCTGGCTGGCCCTGCGGAAGCAGCGCCAGATGCGAAACTTTCGCGCCGACGAACAGCATCGCAGAACCATTCGGGCACGCACCGACACAGGCTCCGCAACCGATGCAGGCCGCCGCCTCCATCGCAAGATCCGCGTTCACCTTGGAAATAGGAAGCGAGTTTCCATCCACAGCACTGCCGGCCCGCGCGGTGATAAATCCGCCAGCCTGCTGAATGCGATCAAATGCAGACCGATCGACGCACAGATCGCGAATCACCGGAAATGCACGGGCGCGGAACGGTTCGATGTAGATCGTGTCGCCATCCTTGAATTTGCGCATGTAAAGCTGGCAGGTCGTCGTCTGCGAAATTGCCGGGTCGCCATGCGGAATCCCGTTGATTGTCAGAGAACACATTCCGCAGATTCCCTCGCGGCAATCGTGATCAAACGCGATCGGTTCCTCGCCTTTCTTTGTGAGCTGGTCGTTCACGACATCGAGCATTTCCAGAAAGGAAGCCTCGCCGGGAATATTGTTCGCATCGATGTCCACGATTTGGCCGGCCGATTGTGAGTCCTTTTGGCGCCAGACTTTAAGTTTCAGGTTCATACGCAGAATGATTCAGGTTGTTATTCGTTGGATTTTCCGGGTTTGAGAAACCGCTGCAATTGCTCGTAGAAGCCCGGATAACTGGTGTTCACGCACTCCGTATCGCGCACGGTCGTCTGGCCTTCGCTGAACATTCCGAGCACCGCGCACGCCATCGCGATGCGATGATCGCCAAAGCTCTCCACGTCAGCACCGTGGTATTCACCGCCGCCTTCGATTTCCATTCCGTCCTCGGTTTCGAATACATCGACGCCAAACGCCCGGAGGTTCTTCGCAATCGCCGCGATCCGGTCTGTTTCCTTCACACGCAGCTCTTTCGCGTCCTTGATAATCGTACGCCCGGTCGCGAGGGCCGCTGCGACTGCGAGAATCGGCAGCTCATCGATGACGTTCGGGATCTCTCTCCCGGCGATGGTCGTCGCTTTGAGTTCCACTCCCCGGATTTCCACCGAGCCGCGTGGTTCGCCTTCGGTAGCGTCGACGATTTCGTTCACGTGCGCACCCATCCGAATCAGCACGGCCAGAATGCCGGTGCGAGTTGGATTGAGGCCGACATTCTTCACGATCAAATGCGAACCCGGCATCGCCGCGGCCGCAACCAGCCAGAAGGCTGCACTCGAAATGTCTCCCGGCACCTCGAAATCGCGCGACTCAAGCTGCTGGCCGCCCAAAACCGAAACCGTCAGCCCGTTCTTGCGTGGACGAACCACATGCCATGCGAGCATACGCTCCGTATGATCGCGGCTTTGCTCGGGCTCTGTTACGCTCGTGCTGCCGCGTGCAAAAAGCCCGGCTAGAAGAATGGCGCTCTTCACCTGCGCGCTCGCAACAGGCGATTGATACGCGATTCCCTTCAATTCCCCGCCTTCAATCACCAGCGGCGCTCGGCCCTTCTCTCCCTCGGCGGTAATGCGTGCGCCCATCTGAGTGAGCGGTTCGATGACGCGGCCCATGGGGCGCTTTGAAAGTGACGCATCGCCCACAAGGCGGGAACGGAATGGCTGCGCAGACAGGATGCCGCACATCAAACGCATCGTCGTACCCGAGTTCCCGCAGTCGATGTCTCCTGTCGGTGGCAGGAACTTTCCGCGCCGTCCATGGACGACAACTGTGGTATTATCCACGCGCTGAATCTCCACACCCAACTGCTGGAAGGCCTTCATCGTCGAAAGGCAGTCCTCACTGGGCAAAAATCCCGTGATCGTAGCCGTGCCGTTTGCCATCGCGGCGAGCATGATGGAGCGATGCGAGATACTCTTGTCCCCGGGGACGGTTATTTCGGCGTTGATTTCAGGTGCTCTTCGGATCTTCCAGTCAGTCATTTCGGAAATTTGATTTGGTCGCGGGTCTGCTTCGCAACTGCGAGAAAATTCTTCAAATCGTCCGCATCTTTCGATTCAGCAACCCGCTCAAGCGTTTGGCGGAAATCATAGAGCTTTGCAATCATGGCGTCGATCGCCTCAAGTATTGCCCCGCGATTTGCCTGCATAATGCCAGTCCACAATTCCGGCGGGCCACCGGCAACCCGCGTCGTATCGCGAAAGCCGGGACCGACGACTTCAAAAGCCCGCGGGTTCCGGTCGGCCACGGCTCTGACGAGGCTACCAGCCACAAGATGCGGCAGGTGGCTGATCAACGCGACGCACTCGTCGTGCTCCCCCGCCCCCATGCTCACCACCCGGCATCCAATCGTTTCCCAAAAGCCGCGAATCAAATCGATGGCTTCGGCATCGGTCGCCGCGGTGGGCGTAATGATGCAGTTCGTTTCCCGAAAAAGCGAAGCCTCCGCCGCATCAATGCCAGACTCCGCCTTGCCGGCCATTGGATGGCTCCCAATGAAGCGGCACTTCCCGGATAAAATGGCATCGAGTTCGGCGACCACACTGGCTTTTACGCTCCCCACATCCGTGACGATGCACTCCGGTTTTGCAGCATGCGCAATTTCCTCGGCAAGCCGGCCCATAGCCTCAATCGGGACGCACAGCACGACAACATCGGCGTCCCGCACTGCGTCGGAGATATTCGCAGTTACCGCGTCAGCAACTCCTCGTTCGCGCAGCTGCGGCAGGGTCGCCTCCCTGCGTGTCCACAAAGTCACATGCCAGCCGCCGACTTCCCGCAATCGAAGCGCAATCGACCCGCCGAGCAGCCCTGGACCGAGAATGGCGATTCGTTTCAACAACATGAGAATCCGGATGGCGAAAAAGAAACCCGGCTTGCAGCAGCAACGCCACAAGCCGGGTAAGGATTTCTTTGGTTACCAGCGTTTACGGCACGAGCAACGGACGGCGCGTATACGGGCACTCGATCTCCGTTCCCGGCGGCAGTCCGCGGACGTCGATCAGCTTACCGGGCGAATACGGGCTTTCGATAAATCCTGGCTTCCCTTCGGTCTTCTTGCCGTACTCCGGATTTTGGGTTGGCGGCGGGACGTGTTTGGTTTCCGGCTTCGGTGTCTCGATCACGGGGTTCGCTTCCGCAGGATTGGCCTCCTCTTCCTTCTTCTCCTTCTTCGGCTTCGTTTCCACGACCGGCTCCGGAGCGGGCTCGCGCATTCCGCCGGCGGCGGGTTTCTTGCGGGGCGGCTGCGGGTCGCATGCGGAAAAAAGCATCGATGCAGCGATGATGGTGGCACTGAGTGTGAGATTCTTCATAAATTCGGCGCGGTGTTAGATCAATTTTAGCAAATAGACAAGTGCCGTATCGCGCGCTTCGTCATTTTCCCAAGCGGCGCGAAACAGCAGAGCGGGTGTCACGGAACCGCGATAGGCCGCTTCGAGTAAGGGCATTCGATTTCCGTTCCCGGAGGAAGTCCGCGAACATCGATCAACTTTCCCTGCGCGAACGGACTCTCAACGAACCCGGGTTTTCCTTCGACCTTCTTCGCAAGAGTCGGCTGAAAGCGCACCCCGTGATCTAGAGGGACGGGCGGCGGCGGAGTGGGATTGGCGGGCGGCGTAGCTCGCTGGTCAACGTTCTCTTCCGGTGCATCGGCAGCCTCAGCGTCCTCGGCTTCAGGCTCCGGCTCGTCCCGGTCAGCCGGACGGGAGTGTTCGTCTACAAACGCCGTGCGCCCTAGAGCAGGATCAATCGGATAGGGCTCCCGGCGGCAACCTGTTATTGCGATGCTTAGCGTGATGAGGGTGAGGGCGGCGAAGTTGGTCTTCATGGTGCTGCATCCTACACATCTGAATAATCATTGCAAGAACTAAGTGCTAATTTTCCAGCACTTAATTCCCACCCAAATCAGAGCAACCCTCTTCGCTTCCATTCACCCAAATTACCGGCGGCTGAACGCTGAATCATGTCCGTCGCAAACTTCAACAGACAAACCTCCCATCCTTCGTCCACGCCCTGAATCACTGCGCTAAGCGGGTCTTCCTCGCGATCGACAAGTTCGCGCAGCCCACGCAACACATCCTCAACCGGCTGCCGCACCACCCGCTCCTTCACATCCACCTTTCGAAACTGGAACCCATATCGGAGCACCGCGAAGTCCGCCGCATTCTCGCGCAACCATTCCACAAACTCCGCCGCCTTCTCACCAAAACCTTCATCAAGCACGCGATGGTAGTGAGCCGGCGTAATGATGCTCGGCCGTTCCGCATGCAGGCGCCCGTCGCGAATGCGAACCTGCTCAACAGAATCCATCAGTTCCGTGACGAGATGAAATCGGAAAACGGTCGTGCCGAATGTCTGGATAAGATTCTGCGGCATCACGACGATTTGAGTATTCTCAATCGCGTATTGGACACTGTCCTCGTTGAGCATCGGTGGCGTGGATATCGCAAAACTCTACGCGACACTCCGACCGCTGGACGGCTTCGATTCAAGTTCGGCAAGAACTTTTGAAACCAAGTCGTCCGCCGTCAGGCCGTGCTTTTTCCGAAGAATATCAGGCGCACCGTGCTCGATAAATTGGTCCGGCCATCCTATGCGGATGACGGGCGTTTTGATCCGCTGTTCGGCAAGATGCTCCATGACCGCGCATCCGAATCCGTTGTGCAAAACGTGGTCCTCCATCGTGCAAATCACGTCCACACTTCTGGCGAAGAACTCGATGGTCGCTCCGTCGAGCGGCTTGATCCATCGCGGATTGATTACCGCCGTGGAAATCCCCTTGCCTTCGAGCGTAACCGCCGCCTGTTCGGCGAGCTGACACATTCCTCCCAGGCCGAAAATCGCAACTCTCACCGGCTGCGTACTGCCGTGCTTCACAACCTCCGCCTTTCCGATTTCAAGGAGCTTCGGCTGGGCTTTCGGCTGAACACCGGTACCGCTTCCCCGTGGGTAACGAATGGCTGTCGGACCGGCATTGTAATTTGCCATTGTCCAGAGCATGTCCACAAACTCGTCCTCATCCTTCGGCTGCATGTGAATGAGATTCGGAACGTGGCGCAGATATCCGATATCGAACAATCCATGGTGCGTTGGACCGTCATCGCCGCTGAGACCGCCGCGATCCATGCACAACCGGACAGGCAGATTTTGCAGCGCAATGTCGTGCAGAATCATGTCATACGCCCGCTGCATGAACGTCGAGTAGATCGCAAGGAAGGGCGCGTAGCCCTCACATGCGAGCCCTGCGGCAAAGAGCGCCGCATGCTCCTCCGCGATACCCACATCGAAGTAGCGCTTCGGATGCGCTTTCGCAAAGGAGATGAGTCCAGTGCCACTCGGCATCGCTCCGGTGATGCCTACGATTTTGTTGTTCGTGTCCGCAAACTTCGACAGCGTCTGGCCAAGCAGCTCGCTGTAGGTCGGCGTTGGCGCGCTTTTCGTCGCGCCGGTTTTCGGTTCAAACCGGCCGAGACCGTGAAATTTCAACGGCTGTTCCAGCGCGGGCGCATAACCTTTTCCCTTGGTAGTAAGGACATGCAAAATCACCGGCTCGTCCTGGCTTTTCAGGAATTCCAGCGTGCGGACCAGCAACTGGACATCGTGCCCATCGATCGGCCCGTAATACCGGATGCCAAGGTCCTCGAACAACACGCTCGGGGCGATCAGCCCCTTCATGCCCGTCTCCACGCGGTGAGCGAAATCCTTCACCCGTTTTCCGAGCAACTTCTCAACGAGTTTCGCCGCCTTGTCGTGCAGTCCTGAATACGTCGGGCTTGTTGTGATGCGATTGAAATACCGTGCGATCGCACCAACGTTCCGGTCGATGCTCCACTCGTTGTCGTTCAGGATGATGATGAGCTTCTTGGTTTGCTCGGCGATGTTGTTCAGCGCCTCATAGCTCACGCCACAGGTAAATGCGGCATCACCCGCGACGCATACGACACTCTCGTCGGAGCCACGCAAGTCGCGCGCAACGGCCATGCCGAGCGCAGCCGAGAGTGCTGTGCCCGCGTGACCGGCGCCGTAGCAATCGTGCTCGCTTTCGGTGCGAAGGAGAAATCCGTTCAGGCCTTCGTACTGGCGCATCGTGTCGAAGCGTTCGCGTCGCCCCGTGAACATTTTGTGAACGTAACCCTGATGGGAAACATCGAAAACGAACTTGTCTTTGGGCGTCGAAAATACGCGATGCAGAGCAATCGTGAGTTCCACAACTCCGAGATTCGGCCCAAGGTGACCGCCGACCGACTTCGGGTTTTCCTCCGAGAGCACGCGGATTAACTCCGCACGCACCTCCTCGGCGAGAATCGGAAGATCCTTCTCAGCCACGGCTTTTACGTCGTCGGGCGAATTGATGGTTTGCAGGATGGATGTCATCGAATGGTAAAGTAGGGTGTTAGCACAAACTCGCAGGCGGAGTTCAGAAAAGACTCACGTCCTTCGCCGAAGACCTCGGGGCCTCCGCTTTCGCGGCGGATTCGGCATCAAAAGGAGCGATTTCCGGCTCCTTGGCCAGATTGACCTGAATGATATCCAGCCTCTGCTGGGCGCGCGCGAGCTGGGTCTGGCAGAACTTCAGCAGCCCCGAACCCTCCTCGCACGCAGAAATCAACTCCTCCAAGCCAAGGCCATCGGATTCCAGTTTTTGGACGATGGCGTCGATTCGCTCGAGCGCGGATTCAAAGGTCGGTTGTGCTGCAGGTTTGGGCATTCCGCCAATCCTGTAACTCGCCCGCCCATCCGCCGCAACTCCGAATCCCCTACTTTGGCAGCGGATGCTCCTTCAGAATCTCGTCCACCATGTAAAAATTCACACGGTCCTTCGTGGCCTCGCGAACTTTCGCGACCTGCTCCGGCGTGATGAAACTTCCATCGTTCCCGAATGACTGCCGGACGTAGCTCAGCACCGCGGCAAGCTCCGCATCCTTCAGAATCCCGGCGAACGGCGTCATGGGCGGAACGCCCTTCGACGTATCGAACACCCTCCCGCCCACGGTGATATTTCCCCACAGTCCGCGAAGAGCGATCTTGATCAGACGCTCATCATTATCGAGCCACTCGCTTTTCGTGAGCTGCGGATACACATTTGGAACGCCTTCGCCATTCGGCTGGTGGCACGTGCCGCAGTGCGCGTCGCGATTGTAAATCTCCTTCCCGGCGAGATACACCTTCATATCGGCGGCGGAGAGTTTTCTAGTCGGACCGAAACTTTTCTCCTCCTCGGAAATCGGCGCCGGCTCAAACTTGTAGCGACCCGCGAGATAATCGGCAGCGGCTGGATTTCCGGCGAAGGTCTCGCCCGACTTCTTCAGCGCTTCGAGGTCATCGTTCAGCGTGTATTTGAGAATGTATTGCGTGACCGGAGCCATCCATTTGTCGAGCGGCTTGCGCATCGCCTCCATCACGATGCGCGCACCGTCGGCATTATCCATCCATGAGGCCGCAATAATCGCAGCGAGCCGCACGCGTCCGTGCTCATCGCGTGCCGCCCTGGTCAGCAACTCCACGTGATTCGGCACCTTCCGCCAGTCGAAATGCAACACCTCAGCCGCTGCCGCGCGGGCACGGTGATCCTTCGCGCCGAGAAGCTGCGCAAGCAATCCGGGGTCGGGCTGGTTTTGAGCCCACGTCGCCCACAGCGCTTCGCAAAGATGATGCTCATAATCCGGATCCGTCTTCTCGAGTTTCGCGGCCCACGCCTTGACTGCCGGAATCACCTCCGCCGCCGGACGCCCGCGCAATTCGCGGCGCGTGCGGTAACGCGTGCGATACTCGGGCAATTTCAGATTCTCGAGCAGAGTGGAAATTTCCGCTCCAGCCACCTTCGCGGGCTCCACCAGACTGCGGCCTTTCGCGGTGACGCGGTAAATGCGGCCGTGATCGTGATCCCGGTGCGGGTCACGGGCATTGTGCTGCATGTGACCGATGAGCGGATTGTGCCAGTCGAGCAGATACAGCGAGCCATCCGGGGCAAACTCGAGGTCCACGGGCCGGAAATTTCCATCCGAAGATGTCAGCAGGTCGCCCGCGTGCTTGCCGCCGAAACCGGAGCCGTTTTCCTCGACTTCATGGAAGCTGATTCCTAGGAACCCGATCGTATTGCAGCTCATGAAACGGCCTTGATGCTCCGCCGGAAAATGCCGCGATGATACAAACTCCGCGCCGCTCGTGGGGCGCGAGCGCTTCGGCGCAAATTGACCGACTTTCGGAATCTCGATTCCATACGGCATCTTCGCCGCAACCGGCAGCGACCACCAGTTTTCGCCCGGCGATGCATCGCTGAGATAGCCCTGCTCCCAGTAATCAAACGAGTATCCCCACGGATTGCTCACATCGACCTGATTGTGCCGTTCCAGACGGAAGCTCTTCGGATCAAAACGCCACACGCCACCGTCATTGCACCGGCGCGGCCCATAGGGCGTCTCCACCTGGCTGTGCAGAAAGCGTCCCTCGAGCAAATAGAACGCCCCGCTCGCGTCCGCGCAGTAGGCGGAAATCGCGTGGTGCGTATCGTGCGAATCAAATCCGTGCATGATGAGTTCCATGCGGTCCGCCTTGTCATCGTGATTGTCGTCGATGAGCAGGCAAAGATTCGGCTCCTGCGAAACATACACGCCTTCGGGGGTAATCTCGAAGCCGATGGGAAGGTGCAGCCCGCGCGCAAAAACCGTCTGCTTGTCGGCGCGACCGTCGCCGTTGGTGTCCTCGAAAATGAGCAGCTTGTCGTCCGGCTTCGGGTCGCCGGGTTTCCAGTGCGGATACGTCGGCATCACCGCCACCCAGAGCCGGCCCTTGTTGTCGAACGACATCTGCACGGGGTTCTTCAGATCGGGAAACTCCTTCTCCGACGCAAACAGCGCGACTTCGTAGCCGTCGGCCATTTTGATTTTCTCGACCGCCTTGTCGGCATCGACGAACACCAGTTCCCCGTTCTTCTCGCTCGGCTTGAAATTGGTCGGAACCGGCGGAAGTGGATGCGTCTTCGAATCGTCGATCTTCGCCTCACGCCCCTGCGCCACTGCGAAAATCGCAGCCTCGCGAATGGCGGTCATCTCGCGAAGTTTGCGAAACTCATCCGGGTAATTCTGCGGCCCGTAGGGATTGTAACGCTGGCCGTGCGTGTGAACGCCGTTGACCGTGTTGTAGTCGGCGTTCCAGCAGTAGTCTTTCTCACGCACCGCTGCGAGGACCGCGTCGGGACTCTTCGCAACGCGCGGTGCCTTTCCAAAAGCGGAATCCGCAAGCATCACCGCAAGCTCCGCGTAGCCCGCGTCGGTTGGCGCAAAGCCGTTGATCGTCAGCGGCGTCGCGGATTTCCGCGCGAGCGTCGGGTGAAACAAATCCACAAACGTCACGCCGTGTTTCCGCGCCACGCGCTCCATCGCGGCGGTGTAGAGTTCGAGATTCGCGTTCTCCTTTTTGCCGTCCGGGAGATCCCGTTTGGCGGAGAGATTTTCGAACGCAATCGGCGAAACCAGCACCAGGCGCGGAGCCGCCGCGCCATTGTAAGCCTTCGAAAGCGTGTGCCGAACGAATGCATCGAGCTCGCCCTCGTAATCAGCAACCCGCGACGGGCCGTCGAAGGATTCGTTGTATCCAAAGAAGGCGAAGATCGTATCCGCCTTCAGATAGGTCAGCCACTGGTCGGGCGTCGGGAAAAAGCCTTTGCCGTTGTGCTGCGCAAATTCCGGACGGAACTTCTCCGCGCCCGGAAACGCCCACTGCGACTTGCGCGCAGGATGAGGCCGGAAGCCGGGCGTGTCGCCGGAGCGCCCCATGTTTTTGACAACCAACTCCTGCGCCGGATAGCGGAGGTGCAGCTCCGTTTCGAGGCGTGAAAAATACACGTCGCGCTCCGCGAAGCCGTTGCCGACGAAAACCACCCGCTCGCCTTTCTGCGGTGGCGCGACTTTCTGTTCGCGCTTTGCAGTCACTGCGGCTGGCTCCGCGTCCGGCGCATGCGGTGCGGCTTTTCCGCCGCTGTTGTCCGGCCAGTTCCGGGCGTCGGCCTTGTCTCCCTTGATGCCACCGGCTGCCGCCGGCTTGGTTTCCTGAGCCTGCTTTGTCTGCTTCGCAGGCTGCGGGTCACCTACTTTTTTTTTGCATCGGCCGCCGCTTCAAGCGCCTTGCCGAGGCCATGGTCTGCAACCTTCAATTCCTTACGGTTCGTGCCGAATCCGTAGAACGTCGGCGACCACGGGTCCACAAACGTCACGTCCGCCTTCGCGGGCACTTCGATTCCGAGGCCCCAGAAAACACCGTTCACCACGAGGCGGCGGAGGTCTTCATTCGCGAGGTCGGATGCCGCGCCCATTGTGGTTGTCAAAATCTTGTTGGTCTTGCCTGCGTCGTTCTTGTGCTCACGCGTCCACACGATCGGCTGCATCGGCTCGTTCTTCTTGCCGGCGACGGGCTTCGACTTCGGATCGAGCGTCTCGGTGACCGCGCCGCGCATGAGGATGACGGAATCCGGCAGCGGGTTCGCCGTGTAAACATCCGAGTCGGCGAATACATTCACGACGCCACGAAGAACCGGATGCGACTTCTGCGCTTCCTCGATGATGCCGAGGCAGCCTTCCTTTTTGTGCGCACCGTGATGCGCGACCCACGTTTCACCGAGGACCTGACGGCCAAATCCACCCTGCCACTCCTTCGAGTTCCAGTTCCACTTCGCGTATTTGCTTTCCTTCGGGATTCCGCTGAAAAGATGCGTCGAAGTGCGCAGCGCCACGATCGGCACGCCGCGGTTCACCGCTGCTTCAAATTTCGCGAGCGTCTGCTCGTTCCACTTGCGAAAGCGCAGCGACATCACGATCGCGTCCGCCGAATCCAGCGAATCCGGATTGGTGAGCGAGTCGCCCTTGCCCGGCTGGATCGTGCCGTCGGCATCGGCCGAGAAAAGCACGTCGCAGTTGAACCCGTGGCGCTGGCTCAGAATCTTGCCGAGCATCGGCATCGATTCCTCGCTGCGGTACTCTTCGTCACCGGCGAGAAGAACGACCTTCTTCCCCTTGCCCGGTCCCTCCTTGCCTTCAAAGCGGAGAAAATCCTGCGCGGAAGCGATGCCGCAAAGGGTCGTGAGCGAGATGGCCGAGATGATGGTAAAGAGAGGCTGTTTCATATGGAGTGGTGAGTTCTTCGTTGCGAAGGGCGGGCTTTTGAACACGTTTTCAAAGAGGCGTCGAGCGAACACTTGTCGGCAGAAAAACCGAGTCGCCCGCCGCTAACTCAGCCGGGCGGTGATTGCGCCGACATCGTACACGCAGCCGCCCCACGTCCCGCCGCTCGCAGCCTGGAGTGCAGCCCAGAGCCGCGTGTCCTCGGGGAGCGACGGATGCGGCGCGAGGCCCTCGATTGCCGGGCGGCCCTCCAGGATGCGCGCGCCTTCCTCCGGCGGGAATTCCCGTCCGTCGCAGCCGATAAAGTCCACCGTCCCGGTCATCGCGGTGCGATCGATGACGATGCGCACGATGTCGCCGTCGCGCAGTTTTCCGAGCGGACCGCCGGCGAGCGCCTCCGGTCCCACGTGACCGATGCACGCACCCGTGCTCACTCCGCTAAAGCGCGCGTCGGTGATGAGCGCGACCTGCTTGCCAAACGGCAGATGCTTCAGCGCGCTCGTCAGTTGATACGTCTCTTCCATGCCCGTTCCCATCGGCCCGGCTCCGGCGAGGATGAGAACATCCCCCGCCGCGATGCGACCTCCGCGGATGGCTGCAATCGCGTCTGCTTCGCGGGTGAAAACGCGCGCCGTCCCCTGCTTTCGATACACACCGTCGGGGCCCACGACTGCGGGGTCGATTGCCGTGGCCTTCACCACGCTGCCTTGCGGCGCGAGGTTCCCCACCGGAAAAACCACCGTGCCCGTCAGCCCGCGCTCCTTCGCTCTTGCGGGTGGGAGCACTACGTCATCCGCATCGACTCCATCGAGACTCCGCAGCAACTCGCGGAACCGCGTCCGCCTTTCGCTTGCCGCCCACGCGTCGAGATTTTCGCCGAGCGTCTTTCCGGAAACCG
>SXWH01000103.1 GCA_005791535.1 Verrucomicrobiaceae bacterium
CGAGCCTTTCGACTTCCTCTTCCTCGACGGCCCGCGCTCGGCGCATCCGCAAAACTTCGGCCGCACCGGCACTTTTCGATTCGCCACGAAATACGCCGCGCCCGGCGCCCTCATCGTCTGGCACGACGCCCACCGCCCGCACGAACGCGAGATCGCGAGAAAGTATTTCGGCCACTGCGCGCGGAAGCGGCAAAAGAGCGTGGGCTGGTGCAAATGGGAGAAGCCGTGCTGCGTCGGCGGCTTGTCCGCGGCGCTGCGGCGGATGAATCCGTTTGCGTGATGACCCTCGACCTCTCCACCTACCGCGCGCTCGAAGACAGTGTCCCGGCTTTTCTCAAATCGCTGAAGCTCGGCGAGCAGGCGGGGCGGTATCTGCCTTGCAAACGCGGGGCCACTCATGAAGGGCGCGAGATGGGGCTGGGGTGGAGTTGTTTTGTGCTCAAGACGCTCCACATGCTCGGACGGTGGGATTTGCTGGAGCGCGAAGAGCGCGAGTACTGGGTCGAGTTCATCCAGGACTACCAGCGCACGGATGGCGACAGCTTCTTTGAGGACCCGCCGGAGATCGCCTATCTGCGCAAACCTCCGCCTTTGAAAGCGCGGCTGCTCGGGCTCATCGGCAAGGCACCGTGGCGGCCCGATGCGCAGAGCATCCTGCTCGCCGAGACAAAGCAGGCCATCGCCACGCTTGCGGAAGTCGGCGCTGAACCGCGCAGGCCGTTTCGCGGATTCCCGCTAAAGCCCGAGCGCGTGCAGCAGTGGCTGGAATCGCAGGACTGGTCGCGCCCTTGGGGAGCGGGCGGGCAGAGCGCGGGGATGGTCGTTTTTATAAAGACGCAGGCTCCCGCGTTTATGCCGCAGCGCGATGTGGACGAGCTGCTCGACGTCTGCCGCGATTTCTACGCCGGCCTCGCCGACCCGGCCACAGGCGCGTATTTCCGCGGGTCCGTGCCCGAGCATGGCGAGCTGGTGAATGGCGCGATGAAAGTGCTCATGGCGCTCGACTGGCTCGACATGCCCATCCACTACCCCGACCGCCTCGCCGCCACCGTCCTCGCCGCGCCGCCTGCGCAGACCGGGTGTCACCTCGTCGATGCCATCTACGTCCTCCACCGCGCGCTCTGCGGACACGGCGGCGAGTTCAAAGCCGACGCCGCCACCGTGGCGTTTTGCAAAACCGTCGCCTCCCAATTCGCCGCGCACGCCAACGAAGACGGCGGCTTCTCCTTCTACGCCCGCAAAGCGCAGACCGCCTACTACGGCGTCCCCGTCTCGCGCGGCCTGGAGGAAAGCGACGTGCAAGGCACCTGCCTCCTCGTCTGGGCGCTCTCGATGATGGCGCAAATGTGCGGCATCGATGCCGGGTGGAAAACGATGCGGCCTTGAGCGATGAGTCCCGTCAAAGAACTCGGGTGGTGGATATGGTTTCCGTTCACAACGCTCGCCGTTCTCGCTCTGATTTACCCAAAAGAGAAACTGGGCGCGTATGACGCCGAAATGTTTTGGTTCATGTTCCTGACTATAGTCGGCAACGCATTACGCCTCCGCCGCAGAATCCGGGAAACCTGTGCGACGAAGCTCGAGATCGAAATGGCGCTTATCCTTCATCCCGGTGCGCTTGTCTTCGCCATCGCTCTTGCCGGCCTTGCTTGGAAACAGGGAAATCTTTGCTGCCTGAATATTGGATAGAAAGCGATGTGGCCTTCATCTCCGGCTAATCTCTGGCTCTCTCTAGGACATAACACACCGTTTCACCATGTCTTCCACACCCGACCCGAATCCCGGTTCCCATGCGGATATTCATCGGCGGCATCCGCTGAGTGCTCCGGGGAAGTTCTTCGTGGATGACTGTTGCCTCGACTGCGATCTTTGCCGGGAAGTTGCGGTTGGGTTGTTCCTTCGGGATGATTCAAGCGGGACGTCGTATTTGGTCCGGCAACCGGTGACGGCGGAGGAAGTCGAGCTCGTGAAAGAGTGTGTGAAATGTTGTTGTATGGCAGCCATTGGCGATACGGGCGACGCGCATGATTGGGAAAAGCTGCCTCCGACTTCGTGGGACGAATCGACTGAACGTTCGACGGAGCCAAGAAAGGAGTGTCCCAATTGTCACCCGAAGAAGCCTTGATGGCGCTTTTGGTGAACGGATTTTCCGAAGTCTTCGTAAACCACTGAAAACGTCGGATTTATCTGTCCGACTGCTCGATTTGTACGTCCGACCGGGCGATTTTTGCTCACGACCGGGCGGTTTGTTGAGGTTACGTGGTCATTTTTCGACACGACCGGGGCGTTTTTTTGTCCTCAGATTGCGCGGGTTGACGCGGACTTTTTGCCGCTGTCGTAATCTGCGGGAATCTGCGCAAGCTGCGGACTGTCTCGTGGCACCTCTTTTTTAATGCGTTTTATCGTGGCCAACTATGGTTCCCGTCATGCGGGGATGTTGCTTGCGTTTTTGGAGTCGGTGGCGCGGTCGCATCCGGGGGCGGGGGTGTCGGTTTACTGGCAGGATATGCCGCGGCGGCTCATCGGGGGAATCCGGGCGGCGTTTCCGGGGGTGGAGTTTGTGGAGACGAAGTTCGATTTTGCGGGAGACCCGATTCAGCGGATTTCGTCGAAGGTGCTGTGCTGGGCGCGGGCGGCGGAGGAGCATCGCGGGGATTTGGTGTTTGCGGATGGGGATACGCTGGTGCGGCGGGATGTGGCTTCGTTTTTTAATGACGATGCGGATGTGGTTTTCACGACGAAGCCGGAGAATGTGCCGCTGAATACGGGCGTGATTTTAACGCGGGGGGATGCGGGGCCTTTTATGCGGGCGTGGCGCGATGCGACGACGCGGATTTTGCGCACGCCGGAGCTGTTCGCGCAGGCCAACGACCAGTCGCTGCCCTACGGCGGGACGGACCAGATGTCGCTCTACCAGATGCTCGGCTATGAGCGGGAGCGCGGGCTTTATGAAATCGAGTCCGAAGGGCGCGCGGTGCGTCTGCGCGCTGAGCCGTGCGCGCGGCTGAACGAGACAAATTCGCGTCCGCTGTCGGACGAGATTTGCGTGGTGCACTACAAGGCGGGGTGGCAGCAGATTTTGCTAAACGGCCGTCCGTTCTCGAAGTGGAGGCCGCGCGAGGCGTCGTGGGAAATGCTCACGTTTTTCCTGGAGACATTCCTCGCTGGTCTGAATCGCGTGAACGCGGCGACGGATGACGGGCTGACGGCGCACGACTTCGGAATCGCGTGGCCGTGGTATTGGCAGGAGGGGAAATTCAGCGCGCCGCTTTACGCCGCATGGCGCGTGAATGCTGCGCTGAAGCGCGGCTGGCTGATGCTTCGCGGGAAGCTGAAGCCGGGGATGTGAGACAGCAGATGAACGCAAATCGACGTAGATATTTGAACCGACGAGTTGGCGTTTGCTGCAACTCCTTGCCAGCATCCGCGCATATCTGCGTTTATCTGCGGTATTAAACGATGAATCCACTCACACAATTTCTCGGCGCACACCGCCTTCGCAAAGTCCGTCCACCTGTTCCGCCGGTGGCGCGCATCGCGGTGACGACGCGGCCTATTTTCGGCCCGTGGGGCGGGGGCAAT
The DNA here is from genome assembly GCA_005791535.1 of Verrucomicrobiaceae bacterium. GTDB lineage: Bacteria > Verrucomicrobiota > Verrucomicrobiia > Chthoniobacterales > Chthoniobacteraceae > SXWH01. Next base: position 3,583 of record SXWH01000103.1, read on the forward strand.
CAATGGCTGCTGCAGTTTTCCCGCTACATGCACTACGCAGGTTACGAAGTGGTGCACGACCTCGGCAGCGGCGCGGATTGCGTGATCATCCAGCACAACGGCCTCACTGGCGCCATGAGCATCGGCTTTGACGAGCTCGCCGCCTGGCGCAAAGCGAACCCGCGCGGGCGTGTGGTGCATCGCATCAACGACAACGATGTGCGCAAAGGCACGGGGCAGATGGATGCGCTGATGGCGAAGTTCAACGTGCTCGCGGACCACACGGTGTTCATCAGCGAATGGCTGCGCGACCATCACGCCGAGCGCTGGTTCGACCGCAGCCGCGCGCATTCGTGCATCCTCAACGGCGCGGACCCGAGCATTTTTCACCCGGTCGGCAGCGCGCATTGGAAAAGCGGCGAGCCGTTCCGCTTTGTCACGCACCACTGGGCGGACAATCGCATGAAGGGCTTCGACGAATACGCCGCGCTCGATTCGCTCATCGCCGACGGCACGCTCCCGAATGTCGAGCTGTGGATCATCGGTCGCTGGCCCGCAGACATCGTGTGGAAAAAGGCGCGCACCTTTGGGCCCTGCGCCGGCCCTGCGCTGGCGGATTTGCTACGCCAATGCCACGGCTACATCACCGCATCGCGCTGGGAGCCGGGTGGCATGCACTTCATCGAAGGCGCGCAATGCGGGCTCCCGCTGCTCTTTCACGAAGACGGCGGCGGCATCCCGGAGCTCGCCTGCAAATACGGCATCGGCTTCCGCGACAATCTTGCGGACGCGGCAAAGCGTTTCATTTCCGAATACACCCACCATCGCAGCGCAGTCCTCACGCGTCCGCCAAGTGGAGACGGGATGTGCCTGGCGTATCGTGAGATTATTCAGCGCGTTTTGGCGGAAGTTTGAAAGAAATCGCGAATCGCTCCGTATTAATAACGAACCATGAAAACCATCGCACTCATTCTCGCGCTTCTTATCCACGTCACCTCAGCCTCAGTCGTCGAGGAAGGAGTCGGCATCGTCTACGGCAGCAACCATGCATTCAGCTTCAAGGCCCCGAAAGGCTGGATGCTCGATAACGAGAGCGGCGTGAATCAGGGCGTGCACGCGGTCTTTTACGAGAAGGGCGGGAGCTGGGATAAAAGTAAGGTCGTCGCGTACGCACGAGCCGCGGACCGTGGCGCGGTGAAAACCGCAGCCGACCAGGTCGCAAAAACGATCGCCGATTTTCGGAAGAACGGGAACGTCAAATACGACGGCAAAAAGGTGAAGGGCGTCAAAACCGAGTCCGGCAAAGAAGGCGAAATCTACCACTTCAGCGGCGACAAATGGGGGAACTTCGAAGCGGTCGCGTATTTTGTGGAGGATAAGACCATTAACTTCGTAGTCCTCAATTCGCCGGACGAGAAGCTTTTCAAAGACTCGCTCCCGGCGTTCGAAGAACTCGCGAAATCGTATCTGTTCGTCGGCGACAAACTGGACATCCAAAAAGCGCCCGAAGAAAAGAAGCCCGCAGCCTCAAAAAAGCCGGACGCCGAATCGAAGTAAGTCGTCGGGCGTCTCTAGGAGGAGTGGATTTCGCGGGTCGTATCCATCGTAGAACGCCCGCATCTGAATCAAACTATGAAGGCATACCTCGCCACACTCCTTTTCGCTTTCACGCTGAACATCATCGCCGCAGAGCCGACTTCGCCACCGAAGGATTCGCCGGAGCGAAAGGCGATTCTCGATGCGCTGCGTCCGCCGCTGAACAAACTCGAGGGCGCGAAGGTGAAGTTCGTGGACCCGAAAATTTCGATGCTGAAAGGATGGGCGACGGTTAGCAGTGGGTTCGTTCGCGAGGACGGAAGTCCGGTGGAAGGCGCCGATTTCGACCTCGATTACTTTGCCGTTGCGCAGCGAGTCGGCGCGAAGTGGCACATCCGTTCGTGGGCGTTCTCGGGCGACATTGGCGCGGTGATGGAAGCACGCCGCGCAAACCCTGAAGCTCCGGCTGAGCTTTTTCCCGAATATGCAGACTCGGAACTCGCGAAGGAAAAAGAGTCGAATAACGCGCGCGAGCCAGAGCGGAACAAAGCAGGGATTTTCTCCGCGAAACCAGGAAGCCCCGAGCGTAAGGAGATTCTGGAAGCAATTCGTCCACGCATCGAAAAAGAGCTCGGTGAACCGGTCATCTTCCGGGTCGATTTCATCCACGTCGGGAAAGAATGGGCGCTCTTCCAAGGCCGCGCGCGGAAAGCCGACGATTCCCAGTTTTCCTACGACACCAACATCGACTACGTGACAGTGCTGCTGAAGAAATCGGAAGGCGGCTGGCAAATCATTCACCGCGACGTTTTACGCGGACCGTCGGGCTATTTCGGATTCGACGATTTGCAAAAGAAGTTTCCAAAAGCCCCTGCGCTTCTGTTTCCGTAGGGCATTCTTCGTTCGATGATTGGATCGCTCATTCGCACATTTGCGGCCATGCCGCAGCAGGTAAACTACCGGCGTTCGCTCGCCGGTCGCCCGCTTGTCGTACCGAAGGGTGAGCCGGCGTTGAGCTATGGGAGTGTGCGAGAGATAGGCGGGATCATCGCTGGCGGACGCGTAAAGCTCACGCATCTCGCCGATCGCTGGCCGGAATCGGATCCATTTAACATTCTGTATCTGGTCAGCAGCGCACCGCCGCCATTCGCGTTGGAACTCGTGCGGTGGGCGAAGAAGCGAGGTGCGAAGTTTGTATGGAATCAGAATGGTGTCGGTTTTCCGGCGTGGGCCGGAATTCGAGCATGGGAGACAAATCTTCCGATGCGCCGTTTGCTGCGTCTTGCGGACCACGTCGTGTATCAAAGCGAGTTCTGCCGCGTGAGTGCCGACCGATGGCTGGAGCCTGCGTCGTGTCCATCGAGCGTGCTGATCAATCCAGTGGACACCGCCCTCTTCAAGCCCGCGCCCGCGCCGGCTGATTCGTGGAAGCTGCTTGCGGCGGGGACGCACTATCAGCCATTCCGCGTCATCGGTGCGCTGGAAACATTGCGCGTGCTTCTGGACGCCGGTCATCGCGCGACCCTCACCGTGGCTGGTGAGCTTCGCTGGCAGAACGCCGAGGCGGAAGTCCACGACACGGTAACGCGACTGCGCCTCGCGGAGTGGGTGACGATGCGGCCCGCGTTCACACAGGAGGAGGCGGTGCGCCTTTATCAGGCTTCGCACGTTTTGCTGCATCTCAAGTATCACGATCCGTGTCCGACGGTTGCGATCGAAGCGCTCGCCTGCGGAATCCCCGTCGTGTCATCGGCGAGCGGCGGAATGCCGGAGATTGTCGGTGCCGACGGCGGTGAAATGCTCGATGTGGAATGCGACTGGTTCCGCGCAAATTATCCGCCGCCGCGTGCAATCGCCGCCGCAGTTGCGCGTGTAATGCGGGAATGGCCTCGACGCAGCGAAGCGGCTCGCGCACGCGCCGAGCGACTGTTTCGCAAAGAAGACTGGGTGGATGCGCACGGCAGGATTTTCGAGGGATTGCTGAAGTGACTCCCGTGGTCACAGTGCTGATGTCCGTCCACAACGGACTGCCGTATCTCGCCGAATCCATCGAGTCCATTCTGGCGCAGTCGTTCCGTGATTTTGAGTTCCTCATTCTCGATGACGCCTCAACCGACGGGACGCGTGAATTTCTGCGATCGCAAACCGACCCGCGCATTCGCGTTATCGAGCTGCCGAAAAACATCGGGCTCACGGCGGCGCTCAACGTGGGTTTTCGTGAAGCTCGGGGTGAATTCATCGCACGGCAGGATGCGGATGATATTTCCGACGCGCGTCGGCTGGAGCTTCAGCTTGGTTTTCTCAGCGGACATCCGTCGTGCGCAGTCGTCGGTTCGCAGGCTCGAATCATCGACGGCAACGGGCGTTCGCTCGGTAAGAAGGACTTCCCGCTCAGCTATCGCGGCATCGAGTTCGCTCATCTCTTCGACAACGCGCTCGCGCACTCCGCCGTCACATTTCGCAAAGCCGCAGTCGTCGCGACGGGCGGATATGACGAAGCGTGGCCAGCCTCGCAGGACTACGAACTGTGGTCTCGAATGAGCGAGCGTTACGCGCTGGCAAATCTTCCCGAGCGGCTGCTCACGCTGCGCGTCGTGAACACTTCCATTACGCAAACGCACAAACGCCCGGAGCTCATCCGGCGTGTGCAGGCGCAGCATTTCGAGCGGCTTTTCGGGGCGCCAGCGAGCGATGCGGATCTCGACCTGATCGCGCTGTTTCGTTCGCGTGTTGTCCCCGAAAAGCTCCGCGCTTTTCGCGGCCTGCTCGATGAACTCGTCGCCCGCTCAGAAGCGACATGGCCCGGTGTGAGCAGCACGCCGGACTTCCGCCGCACACTCGCCGCGATTCACGAGCGGGTCGGCTACAATTTGCTTACGCTCTCGCGGAGCGCGGGCCTCGGTGAAATCGTGCAGGCGCTGAAATGCTGGCCGCCTGCGATATTTGGAATTCCGTGGTGGCGCGTCGGAGCGCTCGCGGTGCTGGGCGATTCCGCCCGGCGAATGTACGAGAAGGCGCGGCGGTAATCCGCGTGCTTGGCGAATCCCCCCGGCATCATTACCAAGTGCGGGAGGCATGTTCAGAAACGGCACCCATTTTCGACGCTATCGCGTACTGCACGTGATCGATTCACTCGATCTCGGCGGCGCGCAGGTCGTGCTCGAGAACCTGATCCGTCACGGCGACACGTCGCGCTTCGAGTTTGAGGTCGCATCCATGCATGGTCGCGGTCAGATGTGGGAACGACTCGCCGCGCTTGGCGTTCCGATGCATTCGCTTTCCCATCATCACAAAGTTCCGCTGTACGTGCCGCGCCTGATGTGGAAATTCCTCTCGCGGCAGTTCGACGTGGTGCACACGCATCTCCTCGCGGCAAATGTCATCGCCAAGCCCATTGCGGCGATGTGCGGCGTGCCGGTTCGCATCAATCACGACCACTGCAACGACAAGCTCACGGACCCGCGCCGCTGGGCGCTGCCTGCGGACACGTTCACGAATACGCTCTCCACACACATCATCGCAGTCTCGGAAAGCACCCGGGAGTTTCTTGTGAATCATGAACGCATCGCCTCGGATCGCGTCACGACCATTCACAATGGAATCGACACGGATGCCTATCAGCCTCGTCCCGATTTGCGCCGGGCTTCGCGGGGAAAGTGGGGGCTGCCCGCGAGCGGCTTTGTCGTTGGTGGAGTGGGTCGGCTCACGCACCAGAAAAACTTCGAGTTGTTTCTCAATATCGCTGCGCAGATCCCGAACGCATTCTTCGTCATTGGCGGGACCGGTGAAGACGAGGCTGCGCTTCGGGATCAAGTCGTTCGACTTGGGCTCGGCGAGCGGGTGAAGTTTCTTGGCTACGTCTCGGACATGCCGTCGCTGTGGCCTGCGCTTGATTGTCTGTTGCTCACCTCACGCTACGAGGGACTGCCGATTACGATTCTGGAGGCGATGGCGTGCGGTGTTCCGATTGTCGCCAGCAATCTCGACGGGATTCGGGAGATTTTGCGAGATGGAGTGAATGCGGCTCTCGTTCCTCCAGGCGAGGTTTCTCCGTTTGTAGATGCCGTGCGCACTTTGATCGAAAAGCCTTCCGAGGCCACAAGGCTCGCGGCGGCAGCGCTGGTGACCGTGCGTGCAGATTACTCGGCATCGCGAATGGCGCGTGACGTGGAGACCATTTATCTGCGTTATCTTGAGGGCGAAAAATGAACGGACTCTTCTGCGATTGGTCGGCAAACCGAGGAAACATCAAGGGGCAACTCGTGATGTTTCTCTTCCGACTTGCCGCGTGGTGTCGTGCGCTGCCGGCGCCGCTTTGGTATTTCACGATTCCGTATCTCGTGTGGTATGAGCTCACTGTTGTCTGGTCGCTTGGGATTGAATTGCGCTACCGCACGAAGGTCGGACCGGGCCTCGCTTTGTTTCATGGCATGGCGCTGGTTGTCCACGAAGGCGCGACCATTGGCGCGGGTTGCACGCTCAGGCAGAGTACGACCATTGGCGCGAAGACGCTTGCCGACGGAACTCAAAGTGCGTGTCCGACACTCGGAGATGGAGTGGATGTCGGCGCAAACGTTGTGATTATCGGCCCGGTGACGGTGGGCGCACGCGCGGTGATTGGCGCGGGCAGCGTGGTGGTCAAGGACGTGCCTGAGGGTGCGGTGGTGGCGGGAAATCCGGCGCAATTGATCCGGGAGACGAAGCGCCCAGCGCTTTGAGCGCCTGGATTGCCTGGGCAGCAGCGCGGGCATTGTGAACACGGAAGATGTTTGCGCCACGCAATGCGCCGGAAACCAGGCACGCGATGGTTCCCGCATCGCGTTTTGGGGCGGGAATTCCGAGGATGTCGCCGATGACCGTTTTGCGTGAGACCGGCAGAAGAATCGGCCGCTCGAAACGGCTCAAGAGCCCAAGTTCCCGATAGATCCTCAGATTGTCGGCGCGCTGTTTTGCGAAATCGATTCCGGGGTCGAGGATGGTCGCATCGGCGGCAACACCTGCCCGGGCAGCCAGTGCGAGCTTCTCTTCGAAGAACTCGTCCAGACGGGTCATGATGTTGTCGTAGCCAACGTGCGTGTGCGGGACCTTGGGCTGTCCGACGGTGTGCATGATGAGAAGCGCCGCACCGGTGTCCGCGCAGATGCGGGCATTTTCATCGGTTGGCAGTGCGCCGATGTCGTTGAGGATGTGGCCGCCGCGCGGAAGGACGGCGCGTGCGACTCCAGGTCGCCATGTGTTGATCGAAAGCGGCATTGGAGACTCCCAGCGCTCGATGAACCGAATCAGTTGAGCGGCTTCCTCATCCTCGGGAATGGGGACGAGATTGGTACGCGCGCTTTCGGCTACGAAGTCGATGATGTCGGCGCCGTCGGCGACGAGACCGCGGGCTTTCTCGACAGCCGCCGCCGTGTCCGTGATGCCGTCGCCCGAGAATGAATCGGCAACGAGGTTCACAATTCCCATGACGAGCGGGCGTTCGGTGAATGTCAGCGTGATGCCGCGGGCGGAGAGTTTCATTGGATGCTTACCGCGGTGCGCGTGCGGCGGGTAAAGCGAAGCGTCGTCGTGTATCCGCAGTTTTTCGCTAAAGTGGCAGCATCTTGAAACCCGGCAGCCACATCACCCGGCGTATGGGCATCGCTGCTGATTACCAGCGGAACTCCGGCCGAATGCGCGAGGGCTATGAAATCTAGCGCCGGATACTGTTCGGCGCATTCCTTCCGCCAGCCGGCGGTGTTGATCTCAAAGGGCGTCCGGGTTTCTGCGAGCGCGGCGACTGCGGGTTCGTAGTAGCGGCGCAAGTCGCCCTCCGGACGAATCCCGAATTTTTTCGGGAGGTCGGGGTGGGCGACGAAATCGAACAGCCTGCTTTCGATGCATTGGACGTAGGTTTTCCAGTAGCTTTCCCAAATTGCATCGGCGCTGTCCTTGTGACGGCTAATGTATTTCGGATGATCGACCTCCCAGCCGTCGGGCAGATAGTGGACACTGCCGATGAGGTAATCCCAGTCGTGTAGGCCGGCGAGTTTTTCGATCCACTGCTCGTGGCCCACGATGAAATCGCACTCGAGACCGATCTTGATGTTCAGTTGTGGAAACTCCGCCCGCGCCTGTTCGACAGATTCGATGTAGCGCGGCAATTCGCCGATCAACATTCGCCAATCGTCAAACGGTTCCGGCATCGGGTTGTGGTCGGCGAATCCAAGTTCACCAAGTCCCAACCCGGCGGCGACCCGGGCGAGTTCTATCGGCCAGCCTTCGGCGTGGCGGCAGAGCGGCGTGTGCGTATGGTAGTCGGCAAGACTGGCGAGCATGTGGCGCGATTTATACGAAGAATGGTTGAATTGACACGGATGATTTCCCGTCGAAGTTGGCTGTAATGAAGAGAACCGCCTTTCTTTTTTCCGTAGCCCTTCTTGTCTGCGCTGCAGCCGCGGATGACCGAACCCGCGATGTGCAGGCGGAGTTGAAGAATCAGGGCTTTTACTTTGGCGAGGTGAATGGAAAGCAATCTGACGAAATGGCTGCCTCGGTGCGTCGATTCCAAATCCGCAACGGTCTGAATGTGACGGGCGAGATCGATACCGAGACGCTTGCTGCGCTTGGTCTCGGAAGTAGTCAGCCAACTCAGGAAAAGCCGATGGCTCCGTCCGCGCCGGAACCCAGAAAGTCGCCGCAGGTGAATCCAGCTCCAGTTTCTCCAAACGATTCCGACGATGCGCCCCTGCTGCGCAACAAGTCGCGTGATTTGCTGGTGCGGGAGCGCGACCGAGACAGTGAGACCTCGCCGGAGCGGGTTCTGCGTGGAGTGCCGGTCGATCCGGCTGTTTTGGAGCCACCGCGGAGCATTCCTAACGCAGTGTATGATCCAGTCTCGTCTCTCTTCCGCGGGACGCCTTACGCGACCGCGCCACGTGAGTTGCAGGAGGATACTATTGCAGCGGCGCAACGGATTTTGCAGCGGGAGAGGCTTTATCGCGGCGAGGTGGATGGTTTTGCTGGGCCGATGACGAGCGAGGCGATTTTTAATTTTCAGGAAAGGTTTGCGCTCCGCCCGACAGGCCGGCTTGATATGGATACGCTCGCCCGGATGAATCTTCTGCCGCGTGTGATGCCGGCGCCGGGAGCGCGCCCGTTTTACAATCCCAATCAACGCCGCGACCGGTCGGTGCTTCGCGGTGTCTGGGTGCGCTGATTACTTTGGGAAATCGCGCCACAGCCAGCGCAACGCATCGGGAAGAATGGCGCCGCCGTGTCGGCCGCTGTGGCCGCCCGTCCCGAACTCGAACTTATAGTCGTAGCCCGCGAACTTGAGCGCCGCAGCCATCTCCTGATTCGAAAGCGGCCAGTTCCCGTGGAGGTTGTCGAGGTCGTTGCTGCCGTCCTGAAGGAAAACACGGATGGGTTTCGGCGTAGGTTTGGATTTGCGGATGAGACCCGGATAGACGTAGCCGCCGCGAATATTGGTAAAGCTGCCGATGAAGCTGACCACTTTCCCGAATTTCTCCGGCTTCTCCCACGCGAGCGTAAAGGCCGCGATGCCGCTGCTGCTGAGGCCGCACGTGGCCCAGCCTGCGGGGTCGTCCGTCAGCTTCACATGCTGCCGGGCTAGCGGGATGATTTCCTCGATGACAAACTGTGCGTTCAGTGCGCCAAGCGAATCGTATTCGAAACTGCGATTGCTACGGGATTTCGCGGCTGGCTCTGCGGCGGGGACTGTTCCCGGTGCGATGAAAATGGCGACGGTGACCGGCATTTCCTTTTTCGCGATCAGGTTGTCGAATACCACCGGCACGCGGAACTGGCCGTCGACTTTGGCGAATCCGGGGCCGTCGAGAAAGACCATCGCGCATGCAGGCTTCGCGGCGTCGTATTGCTTCGGGACGTAGAGCGACCATTCGCGTGTCGTGCCGGGGAAGGCTTTGCTTTCGGCAAGTGTGAACGTCCGGACCTCGCCTTTTGGCACATCGGGTTTCGCCTGCGAATCCGGTCCAGGCTGGTAGTCGGAATCTGCTGCAATGCAGAGTGAGGCGGATGCGAGAAGGATTGCAAAGATGCGCATGGGTTCTGGCTACCTTGCGGCGGCGGAGTTTGAAAGGCGGCATTTTCGGGCTTTGCATGGGCGCTCGGAATGCGCTTCCCTGCGGCCATGTCCGATTCCTGTTGTGAACCCGCTGGCGCGATTGCCGCCGCACTGGAAAAAATTCGCGCAAGCGGCGGTCGTGTTACGGAGCCGCGGAAGGCGATGTTGTCCGTTCTGATCAAGGAGCACGGTCCGTTTTCCGCGGAGGAATTGCACAAAAAAATCGGCGTCGCTGGCTGCGATGTGGTCACGGTGTATCGCTCCCTTCAAGCGATGGAGGAAATCGGCGTTCTGAGGCGCTGCGATTTCGGCGACGGCACTTATCGCTACGAGTTCAACCACGGCGAGCATCATCACCATCACATCATCTGCCGGGTCTGCCGCAGCGTGGAAACGCTCGACATGTGCGTGGCTGACGGCCTTGAGCGGCTGGCGCGTCAGAAGGGCTATCAAAATGTCACCCACACGCTCGAAATTTTCGGCGTGTGTGCGAAGTGCGCAGCCGGGAAATGATGGTTAGGCGCTTTCGGCCTGTTTCGACTCGGGGTCGAGTGCGTTGCGGATGATCGCACTCAGCCGGCTCGAGAGATAGGGCTTCGGGAGATAATTCACGCCCTCGCGGAGCTTGACGTTGCTTGCGAAGAGTTCGCTGCTGTAGCCGCTCGTATAAATGACTTTCAGCTCTGGCTTGTCCTCAAGGCAGTGGCGCGCCACATCCAGCCCGTTTGCGCTCCCGGGCATCACCATATCGGTGAGCAGCAGGTCCACCTGATTGCGAAGAGTCGGCCAGAGAGCGATGGCGCGGTCGCCGTTTTCGGCTTCGATTACGTTGTAGTTGTAAGTCTGCAATACTTCAACGACCAGTGCGCGCACTGCAGCATCGTCCTCCACCACGAAAATCGTGTGATTGCCGTCGTCCGCAGCAGGAGTGAAGAGCGGAGTCTCTTCCGAAACCTTCGAAAGGTCCGTAACTGGAATGTATGTGTCGAAAACTGTCCCGCGGCCTTTCTCGGAAACCACATCGATCCATCCTTCGTGTTGCTTGACGATCCCATACACAGTCGCGAGTCCCATTCCGGTGCCTTTATTCAGGCCCTTTGTGGTGAAGAATGGCTCGAAGATTCGCAGTCTCGTTTGTTCGTCCATCCCAGTGCCCGTATCGGCGACCTGGATCCGGATGTATGTGCCGGGTTTGGCATCCGGATTCGACGGAAGATTGGATGCGTCGAACTGCACCCGCGTGGTCGAGACGGTAATCGTGCCGCCGTCGGGCATAGCGTCCCTGGCATTGAGCGTGAGGTTCATCAGCACCTGCTCCAGACTGGTCGGGTCGGCATGAACGAGCGCTGGCGCCTGCATGAAATCGAGGCGGAGATCCACCTTTTCGCCGAGCAGTCGCCGGAGCATCTGACCGACGGTTGCGATATCCTCGTTGAGGTCGAGGACTTTGGGCCGCAGCATTCCGCGGCGCGAGAAAGCGAGTAATTTGCGTGTGAGATCCGCTGCGCGCTCGGCTGCACCGTTGATCTGATGCAGTGATGTGTTTACGGAGAGCGGGAGGGAGGATGCGTCGAGATGGATGCTGGCGTGACCTTGAATAATCGTGAGGAGGTTGTTGAAATCATGGGCGATTCCTGCGGCAAGTTGACCGACGGCCTCCATTTTTTGAGATTGGCGGAGCTGGTTCTCAAGCTGCTGGCGCTCTGTGATGTCCTGCGCCATGAGCAGGATGTGTTTTTCATTCGCGAGGTCGAACACCTCGATTGATAACATGACGTTCCGGAGTTCGCCGGTTCGCGTGCTCATTTGAGCGGGTGCTTCGTGGATTGGCTGTATTTCGCCTCCCGAAGTGCCAAAGCGGCTCTCGTAATCAAGACAGAGCCGGAGATCGAGCGGCGTGCGCCCGATGATCTCGTCGCGCGTGTAGCCTGTCATCGTGAGAAATGCAGCATTCACATCGACGAATCGCCGGGCGCGGACCGTCTGAATTGCCTGGGGGATGGGAGACGTGGCGAACGCCTGAGAGAATCGCTCTTCGCTGTGTCGCAAATCCTCGCAGGCTTTCGACAGCGCTTGCGTTCGCGCCGCAACCATGTGCTCGAGTTCATCGACCTTGAATTGTGCCTGCCGGGTAACAGTCCACTTCTTTGTCAGTGCATGCGTGAGCTGGAGAACTTCGATGTTGTCGAATGGTTTCTTAAGGATGACCACGTTATCGCTCACGCCGATTTTCGCGGTCATTTTTTCCCACGAGTAATCCGAGTACGCCGTGCAGATGACGACTTGAAGTGCAGGATCCACCTTCCAGAGGTGGTGAATCGTCTCAATCCCGTCCCATCCCGGAGGCATTCGCACGTCGATGAATGCCATGGCGTACGGGTTTGCATTCGCGATCGATTGCGTGACCCGTTCAAGCGCCTCCTGCCCTTGAAATGCGGATTCTAAAACAAAATCGTGGGAGGTATCGTTTGCGGCCGAATCGGAGCCGAAAATGATGGCCTCCGCGGCATCGAGCGCTTCGTTTCGAATCTGGCTTCCCAGAAGGATTTTGCGAAAGTCTTCGTGAATGCTGGGGTTGTCATCGACGAGCAGGATGCGGCGGTTTCTGTCCATTAGTGAACGGTTGCAGGTTCGGGTTTTTGGGATGGGAGTTCGAGGGTGAAACTGGCGCCATTTCCGGGGCCGGCGCTGATTACTGTGAGGCGACCGCCCATTTGTTGGGCGGCGAGTGCCGAGCTGTGAAGGCCGAATCCGTGCCCTCCTTTACGGGTTGTGAATCCGTGTGAAAATATTTTGGTAAGGTTCTCTGCGGGTATTCCGCAGCCGGTGTCTGTGACCGTGATCTTCATGAGCTTCTCGTCTTCTCCGGAGATTATCACCGTGATCCGGCGGGTGTCCGAGTCGCCGTCGTTCATCGCATGTTTAGCATTGCGCAAAAGGTTTACGAGGATCTGAAGAACTTTGTGGCGATCGACCTCGACCGGTCGCGGCGAAACCACTTGCGTAACGAGTTCGATCTGGTGTCGCTGGAGACTCACCGAAATCATGCGCACCGCGTCCGCTACGAGTGTTTCGGGCTCGATGCGTTCCATTAGTCCGAATACTCGCGCGTGGCTTTGCTGCATCGAGACGATCTCTTTGATGTGCTCAATATTGCGCAGGAGAGATTCGAGTTCGGACACCGCGTCGTTGCGTTCCGCGACGAGATGGTTGCCCAGATTCACCAAATAGGATGGGATGAGTTTGCCCTTCGGGTCGTTTGAGACGAACTCGCCGATGTCCCCGTTCTTTTCAGCCAGCAGTGCCGCGGTTTTTCGAAGCTTGTCAAGCCGGTCGCCGTTTAGCTTTTCCGAAATCAAAGCCGCGGACACATTAACGCTGTTGAGAACGTTGCCCACGTTGTGAAGCACTCCGGTTGCTACTTCAGCCATTCCCGCCTGATGCGAGGCTTGAATCAACTGTGATTGCGTCTCCTTCAGTTCGCGTTCGGCTTTTTGTCGCTCTTCGATCTCGTGCCGCAGGGCACTCTCGTGCGTGCCGACGCGCTCGATCATGTAGTTGAAGCTCTCCGTGAAGGCGCCAACTTCGTCATTCCCAAACTTTTCGGCCCGGACGTTGTAGTCGTTGCTTTTGGCGATCGCGCGAGCTGTGTCTGCGAGCTTTTGAATCGGCGCGCTGATGAGCTCGCCAAGTCGGATGGAAATAAACCACGCCACCAAAGCCGAAATTGCCAGAACGAGGGTGAGAATCGCGATCCCGAGGTTTACGAGCTCTTTCGATTGGCGGCCGTAATCGGTACTTACGTGGAGGGTGCCGATTTGTTCTACGGTGTTCGGTTTATCGCCTTCGCGGACGATTGGGTGTGCGAAATTGAGTGCGCCCTCGTCGAAATACTGCATCGGCGCCGACTGTGCGGGTGGGATGCGGGCAGGCAGCGCGAGCGAATTATACGAAGCGAGCACGGTTCCATTGCTCAGGTAAATTGCGGCTGAACGGACGCCGTTTTTGACGGAGAGTCGCGCGAGCAAAGCCTCGCCGGCATTCGGATTTGCGAAGTCCGCGGCGGCTGTGCTTTGCAGGGCGATCGCAGCCGTTGTGGACTCCATATCGGCGATGAAGTTCTTTTTGAAGAAGTACAGTTGTGCGGCGAAAAGCGCGCCACCGGCCAGAATCAGAGATGCAAAGCACGTCGTGAGGATAATGAACCTCAGCTTCGTGCGAATGGGCGCGTGGCGGAGTCTCGCGATCATGAGTTGGCCTGAGCTCGGAGGAGTGGCTCCAGAGTCGGAGCAAGCTGAAGATTGGAACGTTTGGCGTTCCGTTCGTTGATCTCGACTTGAACCTCCCCGAGTATGACGCGCAAATTGAAGATGCCGCCTTTTTTGAGGAAGGAATCGCACTCGCCGACTGTGAGGATCGGATCGCCTCGCACTTCGCCGAGTATCTTCCCAAGCCGCGCTTCCTCGGAGCGTGATACGAAAAGCACGTGACAGCCCGAGATTTCCTGGATTGTCGCGCAGTGTTTCACGACGACGTCCCGGTCTTTGATTCTCCGCCCGCCGATGATTTCCTTGATCTGGTCGGATGCCTCATCATTTCCAAAGATACCGATCACGAACGGCGCTCCGGCTCCCAGTTTGTCTTTCGGCCAATCGACGTACCGGATGATTTTTCCGATATTCTGCGCCTTTTTTTGATATTCGCGGTTTACATCCTGTGCACTGCACGGGCCAAACGACAGCACTGCCGTGAAAATCCCTGCCATCGCCGCGCGCGTCCACCTCCGCAACGAAGGCAGAAGGCGTGACCGGCGGGCGCCGGCGCGGCAGTGGTTTGGCTGGTCCAACATGTATCTCTTTTTTAAGGCAGCACGAATGATGCCGTGGTGGATGTAATATGGAAGGAGTGGGTGTTTCTTAGTTCTGGTCCGAGCCTTGCACTAACTGGCTGAAACATGCAAGTTTGCGCTATGGATGCCTCCGCGGCCGCTCATATCTCCACGCCGAAGCTTTTCGGGCTGTTTTTTTGGATGCACTGGCGGAGCTTCCGCGCACGTTTGTCCAAGTCGAACAAGGAGTCGCCCTTGCTGGCGTGGATTCTGATTTCGCTCGTCGCCGCGTATCTCGTGTTCGGTTTCTTCCTGTTCAAAGGTGGAATGAACTACCTCTACCGGTTTCCGATTGTCGGGAGCCTGCTCGCGGAGCGGATTCTTTTCATGATCTTCGGGTTCTTTTTCGTGATGCTCACGGTGTCGAACCTGATCATCGGTTACTCGACGCTCTTCAAGAATCGTGAGGCGCAGTGGTTTCTCTCACTGCCGGTGCGGCACCGCGATGTCTACCGTTGGAAATTCATCGAGGCGCTCGCAGTGTCGTCGTGGGCGCTGGTGTTCTTGAGCGCGCCGATGCTGGCCGCCTACGGAGTGGTTCACGATGTGGATTGGTATTTTTACATCCTGGTCGCGCTTGGATACGTCCCATTTGTCATCATTCCTGCGGTCGTGGGGTCGTGGGGGATTCTGCTGCTGGTTCGGGTACTCGCGCGGCCTTGGGTGAAAAAGGTGCTTATCGCGCTCGCGGTTGGCCTGCTCGTAGCCTTGTTCGTCGGAATCAAGCCGGTCACTGAAGTCGAGGCGTCGAGTGCGCAGGAAGCGGTCTTGTGGTCGAAGTTGATGAAAGGCACGCGGGTGGTGACTTCCGTCTTTCTTCCAAGCTCGTGGCTGGCCGAGGCGGTGCGCGCTTGGAGCGTGGATGGATTGTGGCGGCAGGGGATGTTCTTTTTCCTGCTGCTCTCAAGCTGGGCGTTGATGGGGCTGTTTCTGGCGTTCGATGGCGCGGGTCGGTTGTATTATGGAAGTTGGTCGGCGGCTTTGAGTTCACGGGCGGAACGCAGTCAGCGGGAGGCCGTGGCAAAGCGGCAGCGGACCCGCCGGCGCACCGCACTGGGGTGGATTCAGGCAAAACTGCGCCCGGTTTCGCCCCAGGTGGTGGCTTTGATTTTCAAGGATATCCGCATCTTCTGGCGCGACCCGGCGCAATGGACGCAGTTCATGATTTTTTTCGGTCTGCTCTGTATTTACGTGGCCAATCTCCGGAATGTGCGGATGGAACTGAAGCAGGCGTACTGGGAGACGATGATCAGCTATCTGAATCTCGCCGCCAGCGCACTGACGCTCAGCACTCTCACGACGCGATTTGTGTATCCGATGTTCAGCCTCGAAGGCCGCCGGATATGGATTCTCGGGCTTTCGCCGGTCGGGTTGAAGCGCGTCATTTTGCAGAAGTTCTGGATGAGTTTCATCGTCTCCGGCTCCATTACTGGCGTACTGATGGTTGTCTCCTCGCTGATGCTCAATTTTCCGTGGTGGCGGGTTGTCTACTTTGTGTGTGCGATATGTCTGATGAGCGCTGCTCTGAGCGGACTGAGCGTGGGGCTCGGCGCGCTGTTCCCGAATTTCAAGGAAGAGAACCCATCCAAGATCGTCAGCAGCTTTGGCGGCACGCTGTGTCTGGTGGTCAGCTTCATTTACAACACCGCGTGCGTCTCACTGCTCGCATTGCCCGAGTTTTTCCGGGTCACAAAACGGCCTTTCCCCTTCCCGGATTGGTTTACGCCGGCCATCGCGGCGGTGTTCAGCTTTGTGCTGCTCTTTGTTCCGATGATTCTTGCGCTTCGCCGAGTGAAAACGCTGGAATTATGAGATGGACTTTGGTCTAACTGAGGCGCTGCTCCGCCATCATGCCAACCGACCGTCCGCGCGAACAATTACTCGATCTTCCCGAAGGGGATCCACTCTCGACCGAACATCTGGACGAGCAAGTCCAGCGACATCACGACGAACTGCTCCAGCTTCGAAAAAAGCAGGAGATGCTGGAGCGTCAGAAACGCGAGCTCGAAGAGATGAGCAAACGGCAGGAGCAGTTCAACTCCGGCCGCACCGATGCGGTGGACAAGCTCACCCGCGCGCTGGTCGTTCTCGAACGGGAAAAATACGAGGCTCAGCGTCGTGTGGAGACCTTGGATTCGATTGAGGACTCCTTCAAAAGTCACCTTTCACTGCTTGAGGGAATTGACCCGAAATCGTGGGAGGGTCTCGATTTGAGCAAGGAACTGACCCGCGCTTTGAGCGCTGTGGATGACGCGAAGACCGAATACAGCAAAAGCTACCCGAAAATTGTCGCCGAGCACCTGGGGGAGTTTCCGGCGTCTTCCATGCAGGGAGAAAGCTACGCGGCCGATTCCGGCGGGCGTGATTTCAAAGAGTGGTTCATGATGGGCCTCGCGTTTACGCTCCCGCTCATCCTCTGCGTCCTACTTGTCCTCGTAGTCATCGTTGCCAACAAATAAAGCCATGGCCAAAAGCAGCGGTAGCGGAGGAAAACGCGGAGGTAATTCGCCAATCTCGGATCGGCAGAAGCGGCTCGCCGAGGAGGAGGCTCGCATCAGGGCGGAGGAGGAGCGACTTAAGCAGTTGCTCTCGCAGGCTCCAAAGAAGCGCGAGGAACTCGTCCGCAAGCAGCGCGACGAATTTATCAAGCGCAAGTCTACGGTCGTTCATATCGAAGGCCCGGTGGATCGGCGTTACGATGCCGTCGCTGCCCGTCCTTCGCGCAGCCGGAAAATGCACAAGGACCGCACGCTGGGGCAGCTGTTCTTTGTCGTGCTCCTCATCGCGCTCGGTCTGGCACTTTATCACGCGTTTCGCGTGATGGGGCGATAAGACCGTGCCAGCCCGCTCCATTACAGCCGGCCCGCTGTCTGTCATCGTGCGCATTGATGATGAAGGACGCCTTGCGGCGGTGACACTTCCAAAGAATGTGCCCGCCGGGCTTGAATCGAAGCATCTCGGCACGATTTTGAGGCAGCTTGGCGAATTTGAAATCGCATACCCCGACCGCGGTCCATTCGTTCGCAAAACGTGGGAACGCATGCGCAAAATTCCATGGGGAAAAGCGCTCACCTACGGCGAACTCGCCGCCGCCCTCGGCAGTCCTTCGGCAAGTCGGGCGGTCGGTCAGGCATGTGCGCGAAACGAATTGCTCCTGATCGTCCCTTGCCACCGCGTTGTTGCTGAAGTTGGCCTCGGCGGATTTGCTTGCGGGCTCGAATGGAAATCGGCGCTGCTGGCACTCGAGACCGAGCCGCTTTAAAGCCTCGCTCCGGTCTGGCTGTTTGCAATTGGCTATTCGCGCAAAGTCGCTAGCTTCCGCGCCCCATGCTCGACATCGCGCTCATCCGAAAAAATCCAGATGCCGTTAAAGCCCGCCTCGCCGCGCGCAACTCCGCGCTGCCATCGCAGATCGACGCCGTCCTTCGCTGCGACACCCAGCGGCGGCAGGCAGAGACAAGGCTCCAGCAGCTCCAGGCCGACCGCAACCGCATCAGCAAGGAAATCGGCGCTAAGAAAAAAGCCGGCGAGGATACGAGCGAAATCGAAGCGCAAGTCCGTGGATTCGGCGATGAAATGAAGCGCCTCAACGAAGAAGCCGCGGCGCTCGACGCCGAGCAGCGCGAGCTTCTCCTCGGAATTCCGAACCTCCCGCACGAAGCCTGCCCCGTTGGCGACAGCGCCGAGCAGAACCCCGAAGTCCGTGCGTGGGGCGCGAAGCCTGCGTTCACGTTCCAGCCAAAATCGCACGTCGAACTCGGCGAAAAACTCGGGCTCTTTAGTTTCGAGAAGGCGACAAAAATGTCCGCTCCTGCATTCACATCCTACATCGGCCAGGGTGCGCGGCTTGAGCGTGCGCTCATCAATTTTCTCCTCGATACACAGACCCGAGAGGCAGGTTACGTCGAGGTCGCGCCGCCGCTTCTCGTGAATGCCGACGCTCTCATCGGGACAGGCCAGCTTCCGAAGTTTGAAGAAAAACTCTACCGCTGCGAGCGCGACGGGCTTTACCTCCTGCCCACCGCGGAAGTCCCCGTGACCAATCTTCACCGCGAGGAAATCCTGCGCGCAGATCAATTCCCGATCCGCTACGCCGCCTACACACCGTGCTTCCGCCGCGAAGCCGGAGCAGCCGGACTCGGCACG
>SXWH01000104.1 GCA_005791535.1 Verrucomicrobiaceae bacterium
ACAAATGGCGCGCGATGCGATGGAACGGAGTGCCCGAGCGTTTGATCACGGGCGATGCGACGCCGCGAGAGAAGTTTCAAGCATGGGCGGAAACCGTTCCGCATACCGTGCGCAATCCGCTCTATCATTGGACGCATCTCGAACTTCGCCGCTATTTCGGGATCACGGAATTGCTCAATGGTGAATCCGCACAACGGATTTGGGATGAAGCAAACGAGCAGCTTCCCGGCCTTTCGGCTCACCGGATTCTCGAAAAGTTCCGCGTGACGAATGTGTGCACGACTGACGATCCGGTCGATGATCTCGCGCACCACGTCGCGCTCGCGAAGTCCGGGATATCCACGAAAGTGCTGCCGACGTTCCGTCCGGACAAAGTCCTTGCCGTTCACCAGCCCGGAAATTTCAACACATGGGTGGCAAAGCTCGCGCAGATCGATGGCGGCGAGATTCGGAACGTGGACATGCTGCTTGCGGCAATACGCCGCCGGCGCGATTATTTCCACGATCTAGGGTGCCGTCTTTCGGACCACGGGCCGGAGAAAATCTTCTCGCAGCCGTGCTCGGATCGCGAGGCGGACTCGATTTTCTCCGCGGTGCAATTTGGCCGTGCTGCTTCGCCGCAGGAGCGGGCGGGGTGGTCCGCGTTCATGATGAATTTCCTCGGCAGGCTTTACGCGGAGCGCGAGTGGACCATGCAACTCCACATCGGCGCACTGCGGAACAACAACGCGCGCCTTCTCCGGACCATCGGCCCCGACACGGGCTTCGATTCGATTGGTGATTTAAAGCTCGCGGATGGACTGTCCGGCTTTCTTGATCGACTCGATGACGAGAACGCCCTGCCTCGCACAATTCTCTACAATCTCAACCCGGCGGATAACTACGTGTTCGCCACCATGGCCGGAAACTTCCAGGACGGAACAATCCCCGGCAAGGTGCAGTTCGGGAGCGGTTGGTGGTTCCTCGATCAAAAGGAAGGCATGGAGTGGCAAATCAACGCGCTTTCGAATCTCGGGCTGCTTTCGCGATTCATCGGGATGATTACCGATTCGCGCTCGTTCATGTCCTACCCGCGTCACGAATACTTCCGCCGGGTTCTCTGCAATCTGGTCGGGCGTGATATTGAGAATGGCGAAATTCCCGCAGACGACGACCTTGTTGGCCCGATGATTCGAAACATCTGCCATGCGAATGCGCGGGACTATTTGAGGCTGTAATTTGCCCTCCGCCTGCGTGTGGGGATTATACGGTTCGTAACAAACAATTGATTGGTATTTTCTGCTGGTTTGTGGAGCATTCAATCAATCCCAAATCATCCCATGAACATCTCCGCATTCACATCATTATCCATGGCGATGCTACTCGCAGCATGCGCCAGCAGCACGAATACCCATATGAAACGTGCCGACCGGTTTCTTGCAGAATCCGAGGCGAGTGCTTCGCAAGGCGACTGGAGCACCGCGATATCACTGGTCGAGAAAGTTCAGGAACAGGTCACAGCCGCAGTCGAAGTACGGCCCGTCCGCGCTGGACTTGGCGGTTCGGAGTTGGACTTGCGTTCCCGTTTGGAGGAATGGAGGAGGATCGGCTCCCGCAATCTCGTCATTTCTCTGAAAAGCAAGTCAGCCGACCGGGCGCAGGATGCCTTCACGGAAGCCCGGCTTCAGTGCGTAAGTTGTCATACCGCGCTCGGGAAGTCCGATATTGCGATTACAAACTGGGCTGCACCGTAGCTGCGACCGTGGTTATTCACCGATGGCGCGCAATGCTATTCCTGCCAGCGCTCATGTAGCAGGAGTGCCGAGCGTTGACCTCCAGCATGGCTGGGAACACTGTTTTTTTTTTGGGGGGGGGATACCTCTTCGACAGGCCTTCAGGTCAAGTATCGAAATCAACTCCGGCCTTGGAACCGCCGCGCGTTTTTCGCTGAAGGCTCGTTTCGTATCGTTTTTTCCGTTAGGCTAGGTTGCGGGGAATGTGATTCGGGCAATCGCAACGGACTCGGAACAAGGGTGTTCGGTTTGGCGCCATGCTGCTGGATTTGATATGATGGAGGTTAATCGTTTAAATTCTGATTTTCCTATTGACGGCACCGCTGGTTTTTATATGACTGTGTTCCGTCATTTAGATTTCACCTCCGAATGTCTCTTCTTACAAACACAAATCGCTCCACGGTCGAGGAACTCGTCCGCTCCGCGCTTTTCCGCCAATTGGGTCAGGCGACGTCGAAATCCTCGGCTCCGGAGCTCAAGGTGAGTAGTTCCGCGCGGCACATGCACATTTCGCCTGAGAATCTGGAGACGCTTTTCGGTCCCGGCGCAAAGCTCACGGTCCACAAGTGGCTCTATCAGGAAGGGCAGTTCGCTGCGGAGCAGACGGTCACTTTGATCGGACCGCGTCGGCGCGTGATTCCGAATCTCCGCATTCTCGGACCTTGCCGCAATTTGACCCAGATCGAGCTCGCGCTCACGGACGCGGTTCAGCTCGGAATGGATATTCCGGTGCGGATGTCCGGCGACATCAAGGGAACTCCCGGTGGATACGTAATGGGACCAAAGGGGATGCTGGAGATGAAGGACGGCATCATTCGCGCGGCGCGGCACGTCCACATGTCGCCGAGCGATGCGAAGTTTTACGATGTGAAGCACCTCGACATCATCACGCTGAAAGTGACCTCAAAGGGCTGCACAACGCGATTTGACGACCTGATTGTCCGTGTTGACCCGTCGTTCAAACTGGAGGTCCACATCGATACCGACGAGGCGAACGCATGCGACCTCGATCGTGCGACGAAGGTCGAACTGACCAAGAGCTAATTTCAATTCAAACCCAAATAACTAAAACACAATGAGCGAAGCAATCGGACTAATCGAAACTCGCGGCTACGTGGGCCTGGTGGAAGCCAGTGATGCCATGGTCAAGGCCGCGAACGTGCAACTGGTCAAATCCATCCCAATCGGCGGCGCGCTGATCACGACCATCGTCAAAGGCGATGTCGGCAGCGTCAAGGCAGCCGTGGAAGCGGGACGTGAGGCGGCAAAGCGTGTGGGCAACCTCGTTGCATCGCACGTCATCGCCCGTCCGGGTCCTGACCTCCTGAAGTTCTTCACCGCCTAAACCACTAACCTACTTACTACTATGGCTGGACAAGCAATCGGAATGATCGAAACCAAGGGTCTCGTCGCACAGTTCGAAGCAACTGACGCAATGACGAAGGCCGCAAACGTGGAACTTATCGGCTGGGAGAAAGTCGGTTCGGGTTACGTGAGCGTGTTTGTTAAAGGCGACGTCGCCGCGGTGAAGGCCGCAGTCGAAGCTGGCGCAACCGCAGCAAACGCAATCGGCGAAGTGGTGGCGGTGCACGTCATCCCACGCCCGCACGACGACCTCGCATCGCTGGGCAAATTCCTCGGCGGCGCAAAGGCTTCGAAGTAAATCCTACAGCCCACCGGGGCCTATGAGTTCACCCAACAAAATCCTCGTCGCAAACATCGGGAGCACGTCGTTCAAGTTCCGCTTGATCGAAATGCCTTCCGAGCGCGTCCTCGCCAAGGGTGGCGTGGAGCGCATCGGCAGCGCGGAGGCTCCATGGAAGGTTCAGGTCGGCGATGCGCCGGCGACTTCCGGGGTTTCTCCGATGCTGGATTATTCGGCGGCAATTGCGTGGGTGGAGAAGGCTCTCGGAGGATTCGACGGACTCGCGGCGGTCGGTTTCAAGCCGGTGATGGCGCGTGGAATCTCGGGCACGCAGGTGCTCGACGAACCGGTGCTGCGGGCGATGGAGGAAATCAACACCCTCCTTCCCGCGCACAATCCGCCCTACGTGGCGGCGGTTCGCAGCTTCCATAAATCGCATCCGCATTTGCCGTGCATCGGGACTTTCGAGACGGCGTTTTACGACGAGGTCCCGGTGGAAAATGTCCGCTATCCGGTGCCGCGCGAGTGGGAGACGAAGTATGGCATCCGCCGCTTCGGTTTCCACGGAGCGAGCCACCGTTTCGTGACGCAGCGCTGTGCGGAGATTCGCGGGACGGATCGACTTCGCATCGTCTCGTGTCACCTCGGCGGCAGCAGCTCCATCGCGGCCGTGCGCAACGGCAAGGCTGTGAACTCGAGTTGGGGAATGACGCCGCAGAGCGGACTTCCTCAGAACAATCGTGTGGGCGATTTCGATGTATTCGCGCTCATTTATCTCGCCCGCGATTTGGGCCTCGGGATTGACGCGGTGGAGAAAGCGCTTACGTCGCAGTCGGGCCTCAAAGGAATGTCCGGTCTGGCGACTGGCGACATTCGCGATCTCATCTCGGCATCGCAGTCCGGAAATGAAGACGCGAAAGTCGCGCTGGATGTTTTCGTGGCATCCATCCGCAAATACATCGGCCAGTTTTTGGTCGAATTGAACGGATTAGACGTTCTCATTTTCACCGCTGGAATCGCCGAAAACAATCCGGAGCTCCGTGCGCAGATTTGCGCAAACATGGACTTCTGCGGACTGAAGCTCGATGCGGAGGCAAATGCCAAAGTCCGCGCCGACGAAGCCGTGATTTCCGCGCCCGATTCGAAGATCGAAGTGCGCGTCATCCCTACGAACGAAGAACTCATCATCGCCCGCAACGCATGGGCAAAACTTTCAACGAAATAACAAACCCACAAATAATATGGCAAACCAAGCAATCGGAATGATCGAAACCCGCGGCCTCATCGCTCTCGTAGAGGCGACGGACGCAATGCTCAAATCCGCCAACGTCGAACTCGTTGGCCCAATGACCCAGGTAGGCAACGCCATGGTGACCGTCTGCGTCACCGGCGACGTCGCCGCAGTCAAAGCCGCCACGGAAGCAGGCAAAACAGCCGCACAGGGACTTGGCGAAATCGTCAGTGTGAGCGTCATTGCGCGTCCGCACGGTGACCTCACAGCCGTTCTGCCGAAGGCGAAGTAACATAGGCTGCACAAGGCTTATTGGCCCACGCGGCTTAATCGTACATCATGATCCTCGCTAAAGTCGAAGGCGCAGTCGTCGCCACCAAAAAGAACACGAAGATGACCGGGCACAAATTCCTGCTCGTCCGTCCGCTCGTGATCGATGCGGCGAATGCCACGGGCTTCAAGCTGGGTAACAGCACGCTTGTCGCAACCGACAGCCTCGGTGCAGGCGAGGGCGAGATCGTGCTGGTCGTGCAAGGCAGTTCGGCCCGGCTGGCTGCGACCGACAAGGATTCGCCGGTCGATGCAGTCATTATCGGCATCGTGGACACGGTCGATATCGGCAAATCAATCATCTACAAGGCGCAGTAGGCGCCGGAACACACTCTCCTGATTTTCTATGGCTCAACTTGATGAAACAATCGTATCGCGCGTCGTGAGCGAAGTCCTCGCGAGGCTCGCCGCTCAGAGCAAATCGGCGGCACCCGCTGCGCAGACCAGCTTCGGCGTTTACGAACGGATGGAAGACGCGTGCGCCGCTGCGCATCGCTCGTTTGAAAAGCTGCGCGACATGGGCGTATCAGCGCGTCGCAAGGCGATCCAAGTCATCCGCAAAATGTGCGTCGCGAAGGCGGAAGAGTGGGGGACGATTGAGTTCAACGAGACGAAAATCGGTCGCCTCGACCACAAAATCGAGAAGCTGAAAATCTGCGGCGATTTGGTTCCGGGTGTTGAGTTTTTGGAACGTATGGCGTTCAGCGGTGACTTCGGTCTGACGGTGATTGATTACGCGCCTTGGGGCGTGATTGGCGCAGTGACTCCATCGACGCACAGCGTGCCGACGCTCACCGGAAATGCGATCAACATGATCGCTGCCGGCAACTCCGTGGTTTACAATACGCATCCGGCAGCCTGCAAAGTGGCAGCGCTCGCGATTCGCGCATACAACGAAGCGATCTATCAGGAGACGGGAATTTCCGACCTGCTCACGACGGTCATCAAGCCGACGCTCGAAACTTTTGACGCAATGTGCAAGCACCCGAACGTGCGTCTGCTCTGCGTCACTGGCGGTCCAGCCGTCGTCGCCGCTGCGATGAAAACCGGCAAACGCGCCATCTGCGCCGGTCCCGGAAATCCGCCCGTTGTCGTTGATGAAACGGCCGACCTCGACCACGCAGCGCGCTCGATCATTCAAGGCGCAAGCTACGACAACAATCTCCTGTGCATCGGTGAGAAGGAAGTGTTCGTAGTTGATTCCGTCGCCGACAAACTCATGGCCGCGCTTCGCAACGCGGGAGCCGTTCAGCTCGACGCGAAACAAATCGAGGCGCTCGCCGATAAGGCGTTCGTTTTTCCTGCTGGGAAGGGTGCCGGTTGCCCGCATCCGGTGGTCAATCGCGACCTCGTCGGACGCGATGCCTCGGTGCTCGCGGCCGCAATCGGACTCAGCGTTCCGCCATCCACGCAGCTTCTTTTCGGCGAGACGAAAGCGAATCACATTTTCGTCGATGAAGAGCAGATGATGCCGTTCATCCCGATCGTCCGCGTTCAGAATGTGGACGTGGCAATCGAGGAGGCAATCAAGGCCGAGCACAACTACAAGCACACGGCCATCATGCATTCGCAAAACATCCGCAACCTCACCAAGATGGCGCAGGTCGTTGACACCACGCTGTTCATCAAGAACGGTCCGTGCATGACCGGTCTGGGACTCGGCGGCGAAGGCTTTCTCAGCTTCTCGGTCGCCACGCCGACCGGCGAAGGCGTCACCACGCCAATGTCGTTCACCCGCTCACGCCGCTGCGTGATGGTGGAAAACCTGAACCTTTTCTAAATGCGCATCGCGACGATCCACGGCTACGCGACATCGACGGTCAAGCACCGCAGCCTCGAAGGCTGGCGCTTGCTGCTCGCTGTTCCCGAAAGCCCGGATCTCGCACCGCAAATCGTGCTCGACTCTCTCGGCGCGGCAATCGGCCAGCGTGTTCTCATTTCCAGCGATGGAAGCGAGGCGCGTAAAATCGTCAAAGATGAACGCAGCCCGGCGCGCTGGAGCGTCATGGGCATTATCGATCCGGAAAGGGACCTGAACGTCGGATGAGAATGGGCACCGTCATAGGCCGAGTCACACTTTCCGTCCGCCATCCGCGCTACGTTGGCGAACGGCTCATGCTCACGCTTCCGTGGAATCGTGACACGCTCAACGGCGAGCAAATACACGATCCGGCGATTGTCGTTTACGATGAACTCGGCGCTGGAGTGGGCGACAAAATCGCCATCAGCGAAGGCCGCGAGGCCGCCTGTCCCTTTGAGAAGCCCTGTCCGGTGGACGCATACTGCGCCGCGCTGGTCGATGAACACTTTTACAAGAAATAACCCATGAAACTGATCTCGCAAAAAGAAGCCTCCGATTTCGTCAAAACCGGCGCGCGTGAATTCCGCTACAACGCCGACATTCGCCTCACGCCCGGCGCGAAAGACGTATTCAACGAAGCCAATGTGAAGCTCGTTTTTGACGCGAAAGCCGCCGCGCCCGCCGCAGCAGCACCAGCTGCCGCTCCGGCGACCGGAGCACCCGCGGTCGCACAGGATTACAGCGCCGCTGATATCGCGCTCTGGAACTCTCCCGAGGCCAACTCGATCAAAGAGCAAATCTGCGACATCGGTCGCCGCATTTGGGCTCGTGAATACTGCGACGGCAACGGCGGAAACATCTCCTGCCGCCTCGCGCCCGATCGCTTTATCTGCACGCCGACCGGCGTCAGCAAAGGCTTCATGACGCCCGACATGATGTGCATGGTCGATGGCAAAGGAAAGCAGTGCGGTGGCACCTGGAAGCGCTCCAGCGAAATCACCACGCACATGGCGATTTTCCACAGCACGCCGGAAGCCGTCAGCGTCTGCCACGCGCATCCGTGCCACGCCGGAGCATTCGCGATCAAAGGCATGCAGCCGCCACCACGCCTCATCCCCGAGCTCGAAGTGTTCGTCGGCACCGTGGCCTACACGCCTTACAAAACACCCGGTTCGCCGGAAATCGCCGCTGAAATTTTCCCGCTCGCGCCGAAGCATCAGTCCATCCTCATGGGCAACCACGGCGTCATCTGCTGGGGCAAGTCCGTGGAGGACGCCTACTTCAAGATGGAAATCACGGACGCCTACTGCCGCACCGTCATCCTCGCGCAGAGTATCCCCGGCGCAGCGTCGATTCCGTGCGACAAACTGCCCGAGCTTCTCACCATCAAGAAATCGCTCGGACTCCCCGACGACCGCTACGACCTCAAGCCAGCCGGTCTCTGCGACGTGGACCCGTGGGTGCAAATGTGCGGTTCGCACGGCTGCTCCTCGCCAGTCACGCCCTGCAATCCGATGACGCAAGACGCGAACAATCCGGAAATCGAAGCGCTCGTTCAGAAGCTCACGAACGAGATCATGGCCGGTCTGGCGAAAAAGTAGTCTCCTTGCTGCGCGCCAGGAAGTTTGCTATTTTCCCGCCATGAGTTTCGCCGAAGTTCAGGAACAAATCCGCACGATGCCGCGTTCAAAGCGGCGACAGTTGCTTTCCTTTCTGACAAATCTTGAGCGCGAAGAAAGTCCCGAGTGGCAGGCTGAAATTGAGCGGCGAAAAACTGAAATGAAGCAGGGAAAGAAAATCAGCCGGTCTGAGGCGATGCGGCTTCTCGGCATCTCGGATAATGATGTTGCGAGCGCCCGATAATGCGGCACGAATACTATTTTTCCCGCGAAAGCATCGCGGCGCTTGCCGCCATGCCCAAGTCGCAGCGGACGAAGCTCATTGCTCGTCTCGATGCATTGGCATTGTTTCCATTCGAGGGAGAGGAATTGTCAGGCAAGGGGAGAAAAGAGCCGATTTATGCGAGGTCATTTGGAGATTGGCGCGTGGTGTGGTGGGTGGACGTCCCAGTTTTCGAGATTCAAGTACTTGCGATAGAAAGTCGCGGGAAATGATAGTCCGCGAGCTATGAGCCGACACTGGAAACAGAGATACTCTCAGGCCGCTGCTTCAGCCGCAGGAATTCATGATCATGAGGGCACTGAGGTTGTTGGGCGCAAGGATGCCCAGTGGATTTTCTACGTTCGTGAATGCGGGTTTACTTTCACGTTTTTCTCAATTGAAATGCTCAAAGAATATTTGGATTTCTACTCGCGGAAGACTCTTCCGACTTCTCGTTTTTGCGGAATGTCAGCTTTCTCGAATGGCCCTGCGGCCTCCGTCGGCGATGGTCAGAGTAAATTTGAACGCCTCCCGGGGATATTGCGTTCCGGTTCGAAGCGCGGAAGGATCGTCCGGGCACTTGAGCGGGCACTTTCTGAGTTCATCGAACTCGAGCTGCGGACATGCAAAGGCAAACCGGAGGGAACTCCACATCAAGCTCGAACTGAATAAACTCTCATGCAACTCATTGACCAAGTAAGACAAGCGGGCGTCGTCGGCGCGGGCGGCGGTGGATTTCCGGCACATGTGAAGCTCGGTTCGAAGGCCGAAATCATCATCGCGAATGGTGCGGAATGCGAACCGCTTTTGCACAAGGATGCTGCCGTGATGGAGCACTATGCGAAGGATGTTGTGCGTGGTGTTCAACTCAGCATGGAGGCGACGGGGGCGAAGGAAGGCGTCATTGGCATCAAGGCCAAGAAAAAGGGAGCGGTCGCGGCGTGCCAGGAAGCATGCAAGGGCACGAATGTGCGCGTCGAGTTGCTTGGTGATTTTTACCCAGCGGGCGATGAATACGATTTGGTTTATAACGTCACCGGAAAGCTCATCCCGCCCGGTGGTCTGCCTATTCATGTCGGCGCGGTGGTGAACAATGTCGAGACGCTCGCGAATATCTCGCACGCGACAAGCGGGAAACCCGTGACGCATAAGACTATCACCATCGCCGGGGCGGTGGCTGAGCCGGTTTCGCTCACGGTTCCTATTGGAATCAGCTACCGCGAATGCATCGCGGCAGCGGGTGGCGCGACGTGCGATGACCCAGTGCTCGCGATCGGCGGGCTCATGATGGGCGAGACGAGTGACGATTTGGACCGGCCGGTAGTGAAGACGAGCACGGGCGCGATCATTCTCCCGCGAAATCACCACATGATCGAGCGGAAGCTGAAGCCTGCGAAAGCGCAGGCCGCCATTGGAAAAAGCGCGTGCGACCAGTGCCGCTACTGCACCGAAATGTGCCCGCGATTTTTGCTAGGATACCAGGTCGAGCCGCATCAAGTCATGCGCTCGCTCGCATTCACCGGCACCGGCGCGGACCGCTGGAATGAATGGGCGGCGCTCTGCTGCTCGTGCGGACTTTGCACGCTCTACGCATGCCCGGAGGAGCTTTATCCGAAGGAAGCCTGCGACGACTCAAAGGCCTATTTGCGGAAGCAGAATTTCAAGTGGACCGGCAAGATGGACATCAAAGTTCATCCGATGCGTGAAGGGCGGCATGTTCCGATCAAGTCGCTCATGAAGAAGCTCCACGTCGAAATGTACGACAGTCAGGCACCGCTTCGCGCGGGCGTCGTCGAGACCGACAGGGTCGTCCTCCCTCTCAAACAAAGCGCAGGAGCGCCGACAGTCGCCATTGTAAAAGCGGGCGATTCCGTCAAAGCCGGACAGCCAGTTTCCGAACCCGCGCCCAATGCACTCGGCGCAATCATCCACTCACCATACGCCGGCAAGGTCACCGCCGTCGGTCCCGCAAGCATCACTATTTCCAGAAAATGAACGACAAATCCATCGGCCTCATCGAACTTTCCAGCGTCGCAGCGGGCTTCAGCGTCGCGGATACCGCACTCAAAGCGGGCAACGTAAAGCTTCTCCTCTCTCGCTCCATCTGCTCCGGCAAATACATGGTCCTCGTCGCCGGCGAAACCGCAGCAGTCGAAGCCGCAATCGAGACAGCCACCGAGGTCGCGAACGGCTGCCTCATCGACAAAATCACCATCGCGAACCTGCATCCTGATGTCTTTCAGGCCATCGGACGCAACTCGCCCGCCGAGCCGAATGGGGCGCTCGGAATTGTCGAGAGCTTCAACGTCGCCACGCTCGTCCGCGCGGCTGATGCAGCCGCGAAAGCCGCCGATGTGCAGCTCCTCGAAGTCCGTCTCGCCATGGCGCTCGGAGGAAAAGCATTTTTCACCTGCACAGGCGATGTTTCCAGCGTGCAAGCCGCGGTGCAGGCCGCACGGAACGTCATTTCCGAAGCCGGCGTGCTCGTGAACGCCGTGGTTATCCCTCGCCCGCATCCGGATGTTTACCGCGAGGTGATTTAGTCATTCGCGGTTTTACCTAAATAGACCGTCATCTTCCGTCGCGAAGGTGTCGCACACTCTTCACTTCCCACATGGGCGTGAATCGGTAGCATCGGCGGCGATTTGAGTATGACATCCACAGCAGCGAACCCGGCTCCCTCGCCGACCTACAGAACCCGTATTGCGGCGTGCGCCGAAGATATCCGCGCCGCGCAACGACTGCGGTTTGAAGTATTCAATCTGGAGTTGAACGAAGGGCTGAAGGAAAGCTGGCAGACATATCTCGACGTCGATCGTTACGATGAAGCCTGCGATCACTTGCTGGTGGAACACGTCGGCACCGGGGCCATTGTGGGAACGTATCGTTTGCAGACCGGCACCATGGCTGCGGCGAAGCACGGCTATTACAGCGCACAGGAATTCGACTTCTCGCCTTACGAATCCGTGCGGAGCGAAATTGTAGAGCTTGGCCGTGCGTGCGTGCATTTGTCGCATCGCAAAATGAATGTGCTGAATCTCCTGTGGCGCGGCATCGCCGACTATGCGCTGCAACGGAAGGCGCGATACTTGATCGGGTGCAGTTCACTGACGTCGCAGGATCCTGCGCTCGGGCACGCCATGTATCGGGAACTGGCGGGCGAGTTTCTTGTGGCCGAGGAATTTCGAACACTTCCGCTCCCGCAGTATCGTCTGCCGGATGCCGAGCCTCTTACGGAGTGCCCCGAGCCACCGCGGTTGCTCCGCTCCTACCTCACCATTGGCGCGCGTATTTGCGGTCCGGCGGCGCTGGATCGTGAGTTCGGTACGATTGATTTTCTGACGCTGATCGACCTGCGCGACATGCCTGCGACGGTGAAGAACCGCTTCATCGCGTAATCATGGCGGATGCGACGGGCGTGATGCGGGCCGCTGCGCGCATCGGAATTTATCCAGCGGTTGCCGGCGCGGCTTTTGGTGACTTCTTCGTCAGCGGTGCTTCCGCGACTCTCGCTGAGCGCGCTTCGTGGCTGAAGCGCTGCGCGATTTTGCATCAAAAGTGGATCGGCTTTCGCATTCACGTGCGCGGCGAGATTCCGAAGTCGGGGCTCATTGTTGCGAATCACGTGAGCTACCTCGACATCGTGGGACTCAGCGCTGTCGTTGGATGTGCATTTGTCTCGAAGAAGGAAGTCGGTCAGTGGCCCGTTTTCGGAGCTTACGCGAAGCTCGGCGGGACGATTTTTGTGGATCGCGAGCGTCGTGCTGCAGTCGACGATGTAGGGAAGGCGATGCAGAGCCATCTCGATCAACACGTGCCGGTTGTTTTGTTTCCCGAGGGAACGAGCAGCGGCGGCGAGTCGGTATTGCCGTTCCGAACATCGCTGTTTGAGCCCGCTGCGTTGCTGGGATGTCCGGTCGTTCCATGCGGGATTCGCTATACGCTGCCCGGCGGGAACGTGCCGGATGAAGTCGCGTATTGGGGCGATATGGAGCTTCCGACGCACCTTCCACGGCTGCTTACGAAGACCGGGTTGGTGATGGAGATTCACTTCGGAGCGGCGCGAAGCGGACGCGACCGAAAAGAGCTCGCGCGAGTGCTGCGAGCGGATGTTTGTGATCTCGCGGGCGTGCCGCGCTGACGGTTATTTCGAGAAATCGACGTCCTTCAATGCAGCGACGATTGTTTCTGCTGGAAGGACCAGAGTCTCGATGCGGCCGCTCCGGGCGATTACGAGACCGATGACATTTCCGTCGAGGTCGGTGACCGGGCCGCCGCATTCCGAGGCGTCGAGCGGGAAGTCCGTCTGAATCACGCTTGGGAAATCGCCCTTGCGCGTGCTGACTGTGCTGCCCATCGAATTCATCCGATCCACGCGGGGCGACGAGCGGTCGCGCAGGCCGTTTGAAAGATCGCCGAGTGCGATTTCCTTTTCGATGAGCTCCTGCCCGCGCTGAAGTTTCAGGCGGACCTTGTCGCCGGCCTT
This sequence comes from Verrucomicrobiaceae bacterium, assembly GCA_005791535.1. Taxonomy (GTDB): domain Bacteria; phylum Verrucomicrobiota; class Verrucomicrobiia; order Chthoniobacterales; family Chthoniobacteraceae; genus SXWH01. The sequence goes on from SXWH01000104.1 coordinate 13,147, forward strand.
CTTGTTGGAAATCGATGTAGTGAATTTGAAAACGGTGTCGGGTTTGCTGCCGTCGAGTTCCACGATGCGGTCATCCTTTTTCACGCCGGCCTGGAATGCCGCGCCTTTCTCCACGACCCTTCCGATTTTGAGGCCCTTGTCGTCGCTTTCCACCTGCACGCCGAGAAAGCCGCGACCTGCGATGCGGATGTTGCGCATCGCCACACTCACGACTCCGATGGCCACAGGCTCGCGGCCTTCGGGAGCGACGGCAGTAATGAAGGATCCGACGGCGGGCGACGGAGCGGGGGACCATTCGACTGCGGCGAGGTCGGTCGCATCGACCTTCAACAGCGCGAGGTCATGCTCGTCCCAAGTGCGGGAAACGGAAGCCGGCGTCCACTTGCCTTTGATTTCCACTTCAAGTTGCGCGGCACCTTTCACTTCGCTGGCCTTTGTGAGCAGCCAGCCTTTCGCGTTTACGCCGGTGGCGAAAGCGATCGGTTTGCCGGCTTTCTTTCCATCGCGGACGACGAAAGTCGCGGGTGCGGACTTCAGCGTGCCCGGCTTGTGGCCCTCGGCGAGGCTTCGGTAATGCTCGTTGAGTTTGGCGTCGAGTTTCCGGTCGCCGCCGCCGAGAAGTCGGTTGAGCAGGTCTTCGAGCATCCTTCCGCTTTCCGGTTCGGAACGCGGCTCGGATTTTTTTGGCTGCTCGGCACGAGGCTCGGGAGCTGCGGCATCCGAGGGGGCCTTCTTGATTCCCGCCTGCAGCGCAAACGCGCCGAGGCATGCGATGAAAGTCAGCAGTTTTTTCATGGGCCTTATTTGCTCTGTTCCACGCCGAGGCGCTTCAACATTTCGGTTTGTGAGATGAGTGTGAGTTCCGCCTTCTGCTCCGCGTAGCCGCGGCGGTAGGTCAATTCCACCGTTTCACCCGGCTTGCGTTTGCCGAGTTTGCCGGTGAGAGCGTCGGCGGTCAGCACGGCGTCGCCGCCGACCTTGATAATCACATCGCCCGCGCGGAGGCCTGCGCTCTCGGCGGGCGACTTCGGGTGTACTTCGGAAAGCTTCACGCCCGCTTCGCTGGTTTCATCGAGCGTTGCGCCCATGACCGCCTTTTCGCGACCGCCGAACATCTCGCCCATGCGACCGCCGAGTTTTCCCCATTTTTCACCGGCGAGCATTCTTTCCCAATCGGCTTTCGCGGCATTCACCGGGGCGCAGCGATTGAAGCTGAGGCTTTCGGAAATGGACGAATGGATGCCGACGACCCTGCCATCGAGCGCAAACAGCGGGCCGCCCGAGTCACCGCCGATCAGCGTGCAGTCGCTCACGAGAAATCCGCCGAGATCCTTGTAGCTGATGCGCCCAATCCGCACCGGCGGCGTGCGGCGAGCGTCGTAGCCTCCGGGATGGCCGAGCGCCACGACGATGGTCGTCGGTTCGAGTTTGTCGGAATCGCCCACTTCCACGAATGGATGTTTTCCTTCGCCCTGAATCTTCGCCAGACCGACGTCCCGCGTGTAGTTCGCGCCGAGCACATCGCACTTCCGTTGTTTTCCGTCCGGGTAAATGACCGTCATGGTCTTGTTGCCCTGCGTGACGTGCGCGGCGGTGAGAATGAGGCCGTCTTCCGACACGATCACTCCGGAGCCGGCCGCGGGTTTGTTGTCGCCCATCAGCGAAACCACTGCGGGTGTATTTTTTGCAACGAGCTGCTTTACCTTGGATTCGATCTCCTTCAACTCGGACACCGTCATCGCTGGTGCGACGGGCGCGAGTGAGAGAATGAGCACGGCAGCAGCGAGTTCGTTCAGGATTCGTTTCATCGAATGCATAAGCGGAGAAGACGGCGGAGTTTGTCTCACACTACGACGCCGGGCCAGTGGAAAGCCGCTGTTTTTTACGTGCCCTGCTGCTTCGCGGCGGTCCGCTGCTTCGGCATCTCGGGCTGCGCGGCGAGCGGGGAGCGCACGCCCATTCCGCCTTCCGGCACATCGCCGAGTTGATCGCGGAAGCGGTCCATGTCGGAAAGCCAGCGGTTTGTCTGCGCGAGATGTTCAAACGTGGAGTCGATACGCGAGCTGATGTTCCCAGCGTTCTTCGATGCGATGGCGTCGGCTCGGATGAGTTTGATCTGCTCGTCCAGTCGATCGAGTTCCGCGCTTGCGAGTTCGTGGTTCGATTGCGCCTCGGTGATTCGCTCTGCGCGCTGACGGAGCACATCGAGCCGGCTCCGGCGGCTCTCCAGCAGGCGTTCCTTGGCGGTGAGGGTGGGGGAGTTCTCCGATTTCAGCGCAGCGACTTCGTGTTCGAGAGCCTCGACCTCCTCCGTCGCCTCGCGCAGCAGCAGAGGCACGCCATCGCGCCGCTCGCCTTCGAGGAAAATCTCCAGCGATTGCTCGATCGTCAGCAACCGGAGATACGTCCATTGCATCTCCTCCACCTTGCGCGCCCGCGGGTCCTGGCCCATCGCGACCTGCTGGCATGTTTTCACAAAGTTCGCGTGCCGCATTGGTCGTCCGCCGAGCAATTGCAGCAGCATCGCATCGCGCTGCATCGCGAAATCCCCGAGTTCCGCCTGCCGCGCTGCCTCCAGGGCCGCCGCGGCTTTCTTCTCCCGCCAGCGGGTGAAGAGCGGCATGTCCGGGAGATAAACCCAACCCAGCACATAAGCCACGCCGCCCGCGATTGCTGCGAGCGGGACCGCCGACGCCACGCAGGCGAGCGCGACGAGGCCGAGCGTCGCGTGATGCGGACTGGTCAGGAAATCTTTGCGAGGACTGGTTTCAGGCATTTGGCGGCGGGCTTGCGGCGCTGCCGGCAGAGTGGGCGCGCCGTCCGTCCGTTCATCCTCCGGGCGGAACTATTTGTTCTTCGCGATGAACTCTTCGATCTTCGCCTTCGGCACGCCGCCGACCAGACGCGACACTTCCTTGCCGTCCTTGAACAAAATCATGCACGGGATTCCCGTGACGTTGAACTTCTTCGCGAGCTCCTGGTTGTCGTCCACATTCAGCTTCGCGATGGTCACTTCCTTGTTCTCCTCGGAGATCGCCTTCAAATGCGGATCAATCGCGCGGCACGGTCCGCACCACGGCGCCCAAAAGTCCACCAGCACGGGCTTCGCGCTCTTCTCGACTTCGGCTGCGAAGTTTTCCTTCGTAATGACCACGCGCTTGTCGTCGCCCTCCTTTGCGCAGGCGGTGAAGGCAAATGCAGTGGCGGCGGTAACGGCGAGAATCAGGTTCTTTGTCATGCCACGACGTTAGAGCGCGAAATCAGCGCGGCAAGCCGGATTTGCTCCCGCTCAGTTTGCAGGCGGCAGCTTGCCGTCCTTGTAGGATTTCAGCGTCTCCTGCAGCGATTCCTTCAGCCCGTCGCCCGCCTCATCCACAGCCTTGATCTGCGTCTTGATTGCCCCCTCCTTGTCGCCCTGCATGAAAAGAATCCGCGCGAGCGTATCCAAAATCGCCGGCTCGCTGCTCTTCGTCACCTCCACCGCCTTGTTTGCCGCCTTCAATGCCGCCGCCAGCGAATCCTTCGAAGGCTCCTTCATCTCCGTCGCGATGCCCCATGCGAGCTGATTCAGCATCTGCGGCACCTGCGCCGCCGGTCCGGCGAGCACCTTGTCCATCTGCTTCGCAATCGCCTCATTCTCGTTCTTCCCGATCGAAATCAACACCGCCGCCGGCGCGAGCTGGTCGCCGATTCCCGGCAGCTTCTCGATTTCCCCGAGCAGCTTCGTCGCAGCGTCCCAATCCTTCCCCTCGATTGCCTCCTCCAGCTTCGGTCCCTTTTCCTCCAGCACCTTCACGATCGCATCCTCATCCATCTCCGGCTTCGCCTCGCCCTTCACCGCCGCCGTCAGCGGCTTTCCATCCAGCGCGAGCTGAATCATCTCCTTCTTCAAAGTCGCCGGATGCCCGATCCACGCGATGTTCCCGTCCTTCGCCACCACAAACGCCGCCGGGATGCCATTCTGCTTCGCCGCCTGCATCCAGTTCACCGCCATGAAGCCCTTCTTCTCCGCCGACACATCATCCAGCGCCACGCGGTAAGACATCTTCTCGCCCATCTTCGCCACAAACGGCTTCACCTTCGCCGTATCCTGCTCCCACACATTCTGCCCGATAAACACCACGCCCTTGTCCTTGAACTCCTCGTGCAACTCATCCAGATGCGGAATCGTCGCCACACAAGGCCCGCACCACGTCGCCCAAAACTCCACTACATACACCTTGTCCTTCGCGAACTCCTTCACCGGCTCCCCCTGAATCCACTCACCCGTCTGCAACTTCGGCGCAGGCGAGCCCACCTTCAGCGGTTCGGCGGAGAAAACAGGAAGTGAAAATGCAGCGAGAGCGAGCAGGATGGATTTCATAATAAGATGCGACTGGAAGAGCGGAGACCATCGCCCGAAGTGTCTCATGAAATCGAGAAAACTTTCGGAATCGCCGGCGGAGTCTGGCGTTAATGCGGAGAAACTCCTCGCCACCAAAACCTGCCGTGTTAGGAAATTCCCTCATGTGCGAAGCAATGCACCGTTCCAGGCCGCCCTGTATAGGAGAACCGCATACACACCTGCCGCTCGTTAAGCGGGGCAAACAGAGTTTGTTACTCGTCTTGTGCTGAGGCGAGCGAGTCGCGGAGCATCGATTTCCAAAAGGCAACCCACATATCGCATGACCATGACAAAACTCGAACGACTGATGTTCCTCCAGGGGCAGCGTTGCTTCTTCTGTGACCACGCGATTCCGAAATCCGAGGCGAGTGTCGAGCATCTTGTCCCTTCGTCATCAGGTGGTGCGGATCATACCGATAATCTTGTTGCCTGCTGCAAGGCGCTCAATGGGCTCTTCGGCAGCATGACTGTGAAGGAGAAGATACGTGCCATCCTAAACCAGAATGACCGGTTTGTTTGTCCGAGTCGGCAAATCCAGCCGCAATCGAATGAAAAGCCCGCCACTTCGGTTGTGAAAAGTGCCGCTGAAAAGAAAGCGCCCGCAAACCAAGGAAAGCCGTGGACGCCAGACGAAGAGAGGCAGCTTTTGGAATCATTCGACGCCCAAGTCTCGATTCTGGACATCGCCAAAGCCCTTAACCGGGGTGTCGGCGGAATTCAGGCCCGGCTCACCAAACTCGGGAGACTTTCAGCCGACCAGTATAAGACGTATCCGCCTGAATCTGTCTGACCGCTACGTCGATGAACAACGTGATCGAAATGCTGAAGTGGATGGCGATTGGAGCCGTTGCTTGCGGTGTCGTCGCTGCCATTTTGATCATCATCGGCAAAGTGCTCGCCTTTCACTCGCGTCATCCGCGCGTGATCCATTGTGCGCTCGTGATATGGTTTGGCTATGTGCTGGTCTTATGCATCGTGAACGCCAGATACGACAATGCGGTCCTCTACATCGTGATAACTTGGATTTGGGCCTCGATGTATCGGCGGAGGCAACGGGCGCGCGGCGCATGGCGCGCATCCGGTCCGCAGGGCGGGTTGCACGGGTAAAGAAAACCACTGTTCCGGTAGGGTGGATTGCCGAAAAGGTAATATTACTGACTCGTATGGTATTCCAGTTTACCAATCAGGTAGTCGGACCGGAGGAAAGGGTCCGATATGCTACCAAAATGGAAAGGTGAATTACCATCCGGGTAGGCGTGACAGCCATTTGGGCAATGTAAGTTACAATTCCAGCATCCTGAACCGAAGAAATAGCAAGTTGGATAGCCATTTTATTCATGCAGGAAGCTGCTTGGGTAACGCAGGTTACTCATCCGGCAAGATGAGCAGATGATTGGGTAATGCAGGCGTACGGTTGGGTATTGTCATTTCAGGGAAGACGGGTTATTTTTGCCGCCATTCCTCCGTAGGGGGAGCGGTATTCACCTTTTGCCATGCCTGAATCAGACCCGACCATTCCAGCGAGCTTCGCGCTTTCCCTTGAGCAGTTTACGAAAGCTATCGGCACGCCGACGCGCTGGCGGGTGCTGGCGGAATTGAGCAAGGGGCAGCCGCTGATGGTCATCGAAATCGCCCGCGCCATCGGGCGTAAGGATGTGGTGGTCTCCAAACACCTCGCGGTGTTGCGCAAGATTCGGGCGGTGGAAATCGGGCGGGGGCGGATGTATCAAATCGTGGCACCGTTTTTCATAGCGCCGGGGATTCTGGATTTCGGCTACGGCCGCCTGAACATGGCCGGCCCGCAGCGCTGAGTCCGGCACGACGCCGGGGCGGGGAGGGCAAATGTGGTCGGTTTCGTCAAAGTGCTTGAGTTTTCTCCAGCGCCCGCGATTTTCGCCGCCCTAAATTTTATGGCAAAACAATCGATTCGCGACATCAACCTTTCCGGCAAACGCTGCTTCATCCGTGTGGATTTCAATGTTCCTCTCGAGGAGAAGGACGGCGCGATGGTCATTACCGACGACACCCGCATCAAGGAAACCCTGCCCACGCTGAATGCGCTCATCGCAGCAGGTGCGCGGCTCATTCTCGCTTCGCACCTCGGCCGTCCGAAGGGCAAGCGCGATGCAAAGCAATCGCTCCGTCCCGTCGCCGCGAAGCTCTCGGAAATGCTGGGGCGTCCGGTGGATTTCGCGGACGACTGCATCGGCGCTGATGCGAAGGCGAAGGCGCTCGCTTTGCAGGATGGCGGCGTGCTGCTGCTGGAGAATGTGCGCTTTCATGCGGGCGAGGAGGAGAACAGCCCGGAGCTGGCTAAGCAGATGGCGGAGCTGGCGGAGGTTTTCGTGAACGACGCATTCGGCTCGGCGCATCGCGGGCATTCGTCCACGGCGGGCATCGCGGCATTTCTGCCGGCGGTGAGCGGACTGCTCATGGAGAAGGAACTCGCGTATTTGCACGACGAACTGGAAGCGCCGGAGCGGCCTTTCGTGGTCATCCTAGGCGGCGCGAAAGTGAACGACAAAATCGCCGTCATCAACCGCCTGCTCGAGAAGGCGGATACGATCATCATCGGCGGTGGAATGGCTTACACCTTCCGCAAGCTTGTCGAGGGAATCACGCTCGGCAAGAGCCTCTACAAG
>SXWH01000105.1 GCA_005791535.1 Verrucomicrobiaceae bacterium
GCCGAAAAATTTGCGGAAGGAACGCAGCAGTCCCTTCTCCTCACTCGGTTCCGGTTTTCGCAATCCTCCGGGACTTTCAGGCGCCGGTTTTCGTGCTTCGCCGAGTTCGGCATTTCGCGGCTCCGCGGGCTTGAATGCTTGTGCGGGATAGCGGTCGGACGCGGCGCGTTTCATGACGTCGACCCAGACCGGCAGTGCGAGTGTCGCGCCGTATCCGCGCGGAACGATGGTCGCCGGTTTATCCAGTCCGATCCATACGCCGCAAGTGAGGCTGGTGGTGTATCCGACGAACCACGCATCGTGATAATCATTTGTGGTGCCTGTTTTGCCCGCTGCCGGATTTTTCCAGCCGAGATCCTTCGCGGCGGCGGCTGTTCCGCGCTCAAAGACCTTTGCGAGCACCGATGTCGTGGTTCTTGCGACATCCGAAGGGATGGCTTGAAACTTGACGTGCGAGGCGCGGTAAATGACTTCGCCGTCGGCGTTGTCGATTCGCTCGATGATGTAACTTTGCCTGCGTGTACCGTCGTTCACGAGCGTGGAGTAGGCGGTGACGAGGTCTTTTAAAGTGGCGCCAAATGTGCCGATGTAGGAGACGGGTGCGAGCGGCATATCGTCGAGGCCGACGGCTGTTGCGAGTTTCCGGACCGCTTCTAATCCGGCGCGCTCGCCAACGCGCACGGTCATGGTGTTGCGCGAGCGGATGAGGCCTTCCTCCGCCGGAAGGAGGCCGCCGTATTTGTCGTCGGAATTGTCGGGCGTCCAATTCGGTGCGCCCGCGATCTCGCCGCGGCCGATCGCTTCGTCCGAGATTTGTGTCCAAGGCGACATTCCCTTTTCAAATGCCGCGGCATAGACGAACGGCTTGAACGTGGATCCGATCTGGCGTTTCGAATCAATTGCGCGGTTGAATTTGCTCTCGCGATAGTCGCGCCCGCCGACAATTGCGCGGACTGCGCCGCTGCGATTGTCGAGAACGAGGAGCGCGCCTTGCAGGTAGTCCGTCGGTTGCTCGTTCTGGCGCATGTCATCCGTGAATGCGGATTTCTTAAAATGGGCGTAGCCCGGGCGCGCTTCGATTTTCGTGAGCTGCCGATCCAGCGCTTTCTGCGCTTCGTCCTGAAGCGCGGGGTCGATGGTCGTATAGATGCGGAGTCCGCCTTGATCCTGCTGATTGTCGTCGAGCAGGATCTCGAGGTCCCGCATGATCGCGTCCATCGCATAGTTTTCCTGGGTGGTGAGGCGCTTTGAAGCGACGACTTTAAGTGGCGCCTTTTTTGCAGCTTCGATGGTTTCGGAAGTGAGTTCGTATTTTTCCCGAATCCAGTCGCAGTCCCCGGTGAGCAGGCGGTCGAGAACCATGTCGCGCTCGGCGGTCGCGCGTTTGTGGTTGGTGAATGGCGAAGCTTTTGTCGGGGCGCGAATGATTCCCGCGATCATGGCGGCTTCGCTGAGAGTCAATTGCGAGGCGCTTTTGCCGAAGTAGGCCTTGCTTGCCATTTCGATGCCGTACACGCCGCTGCCAAAATAGATGCGGTTCATGTAATGCTCCAGGATTTGCTCTTTTGAATAAGCCTTTTCGATGCGTCGGGAAACGAAGACCTCAAGCAGTTTGCGGTCGATACTCTTGCGCTGGCCGAGTTCGTCGAAGCTGTTTCTCGCGAGCTGTTGTGTTAGTGTGCTGCCGCCCTGCTGTTTGCCTTGTGCCGTCCGAACAACTGCGCGTGCGAGTCCCATCGGATCCACTCCGCCGTGGCTGAAAAACCGTGTGTCTTCGCGGGCCAGCAGTGATGCGACGAACAGCGGCGAAACTTTGTCCAATTCAACGGGCACTCGATTTTCGCCCTGCATACGGCCCCATACCTTGCCGTCCATATCATAGACGGTGGAGCGCTCTTTCATTTGCGTGACCCTTCCGATGTCGAATTTCGATGCTCGCCAGTAGTAAATACCGAGAACCACAATTCCCGCCAAAAACGGCCAGAAACATAGATGGAAGAAAAAGCGCCGCCAGCGGAAGTGCGGGCGCGATTTGTTACCGCTCGATCGGCGGCGGCTGGATTTCCTTGTAGTCTTCTTGGCCAAGGGCTGTAGGTCGCGATTCGGGGCATCATCGCTGCGATGGGCGCGCTAGTCCAGTGTGCATTCAGCGTGTGCGGAATCGAAAACGAACGAGAAATTCAGTTGTTTCCCAAGAGCGAGTCGTTACGTTGAAGCACCATCAACGATACCATACGAACACCATGAAAACCTCCGGACTCCGTCCACAATTCGCTTTCACTCTCGTCGAACTTCTCACCGTCATCGCGATCATCGCGATTTTGATGGGGTTGCTTTTTCCAGCACTCAGCGGTGCCCGCGATAACGCCCGTCGCGCCGACGCCGGCACGATGGTCCGTAACATCGTGAATGCGTGTAAGGCCTACAGCAACGACTACGGAAAGTATCCGCCGATTGATGAGGCACTCGTCGAGGGCTCATCCAGCGGAGGCAAGAATGCTGCTCCCGAGAACTATTATGCTTACGGCGATGTGGAGCTTTCGAATGGCAAGGTGAAGGTCAACACGAACGAAATTTTCGACGTTCTCCGCGCCATCTCCCGGGATAGTGGAAAGAACAAGGATCACGTTCTGAATCGCCGCCAGCAGAAGTACTTCGAAGGCAAAAAGGCGAGCGACACGGGTGTCCGGAAGACCCGTGGTGGATTTGCCGATGGGCGCGAGTTTGAAGATCGTCAGGGGCGGCTCTATGACCCATGGGGAACGGAGTATTTCGTCGTGCTTGATGCAGACGGCAACGATGAACTGGATATGGGGGATTTCTGGCAGGATTTGAAGGCCGATTCGACGGGCAGCAACAAAGTGCGCTTCAGCGCGGGATCATTCTGCATCGGCAAGGATGCGAAGTTCGGTGGCAAGGGTTACGAAGGATATTTCAAGAAACCCGGTGCGGTGAACGAAACGCCGGACGATATTGTGTCCTGGCAATAAGGTCCGCCCGTCGCGCGCAGAGTCTTCCGCTGGATGACCGCGAGGGGAAAAATTCCCTTGCGATGAGGCGCGAACATCCGTAAATCCCGCGTGGGCTTTGCATAGAGGCTCTTCGTCCGAAACGGTCGCCGGCTCGGATGCGAACGGAGTTGCCGTTTCACAGGAATGAACCCCGGTGGGCGGCAACGGCGACGCCAGAACGAAACGGACCAAACCGGGCTCCACGGTGGAAGGTCCCACTAAATCAATACCATCCAACTCAATCAAATTCGTGTAAACCAACGCATTCGCGCGCGAGAGGTGCGCGTGATTGTGGCATCCACCGGGCAGCAGCTCGGAGTAATGAAAATCCAGGATGCGCTCCGGGTCGCCCAACAGCACGGGCTCGACCTCGTCGAAGTCTCGGCAAACGCAAATCCGCCTGTCTGCCGCATCGTGGACTTCGGCAAGTTCAAATATGAACTAGCCAAGCACGACAAGGAAAAGAAGGCCAACGCGGCGGCCAAGATGAAGGAGATCAAATTCCGCGTAAACATCGACAAGCACGACTACGAGACGAAGCTGCGCCATGCGGAGGAGTTTCTCGACAAGGGCAACAAAGTGCGCGTGCTCCTCCAGTTCCGTGGCCGCGAAATGGCGCACAAACACATCGGAATGGAGTTGATGAAGCGGATCGAAACCGACCTCGTCACCATGGGGCACCCGGAATCCGCGCCGAAAATGATGGGGAAGAACGTCATCATGAATCTCGTTCCTCTTCCTGCGGGGAAGCGCAAGCGCCATTTCTTCAGCGAACATCAACTCGCCATAAACGACAGCGAGCATGACGAAGACGACGACGTGGAGGACGAAGACGAAGACGAGGATTCCCGCGAGTAGAAATCACTTCGGAGAATTCCGACGAAATTCAGACAGCCGGATGTGCACAAGAAGTGCCATCCGGCTTCTTCGTTTAGCCGTCTTGCACCGTTATCAAACTGAGCGTTTGCGGCGTCGGATTCCCACAAGGAGACCTGTACCTGCGAGCAGCATCGCGGCCGAACCCGGCTCGGGAACGGCGGTGAGGGTGACGTCGTTTCCATCTCCGCCAACGTAGCTGATTGTGTATTGCTGGCCGGTTCCTGCTGCGAAGACCGGTGCCCCTTCCGGCAGGCCTGCGAATGTGCCGCTGACGGGATCTGCAGAGCCATCGTTGACGATGAGTGTGAAGATATCCGCGATTCCGGTGTAGGTGCCGCCGAGTGAGAGCGTGGCGTTTCCGAGCGCGACAGCGCCTGCGACGTTGAGTTGATCGTAATCGGCACCGAGAACAAGGCCGTTGATTTCCGAGACAAGGAACGTGCCAGCGGTCATCGAGAAACTTCCGATGGTGCTCAGAATTCCGGTGGTGACTCCCGGATTGATAGTGCCGCCATTTAGCACCGAGGTCGGTCCGACCGTGCCGGAGCCGCCGAGGCTGGCGGAACTGCCGTCCACGGTGACCGTGCTTCCCGTGATGCTGCCGCTGACACGGAGGAGACCGTCGTTAACGAGTGTCGCACCGGTGTAGGAGCTCGTTGCGACAAGCTCCATGGCCCCCGGTCCCGTCTTCGTGAGTGCGCCGGGCAATGTGCCGAAGTCTCCGGATTGATCCCGCAGCGGCGCGGTTACTAGCAGGTCGATTCCCGCGATAACATCTGCGACGTTGAATACAGTGTTGGTGGCTAGGTGATTTGCGGCGTTGTTCGGGGATTCGATAATGGATTGGATGTTTCCGCCGACTGTGACGCCGCCCCGGAATTGGAGCCCTTCGTATGCGCCGGAGTCCGTCGAGCTTTGCGTCAGTGTGGCACCGTTGAGCGTGAGTGCTCCGAGAACATTGTAGCGTGTGCTGGCTAGCGTCGTGCCGAGGTTCAGAGTGATTGTAGGAAGATTATTGTTTCCAAACCCGGTGCCGAATACGCCACTGGTCGTGAATCTCAGTGTGGAGCCTGGGTTGTTCACGGTGACAGTGCGTCCGGGAATCGCCGGGTTGCCCAGTGCTGTGCTGAGGTTGCTTCCACCCGCGACTAGTGTTCCCGAGTTCACGGTTACGTTACCAGTGTAAGAGTTCCCGAGACCGGCGAGCGTCTGGGTGTTTGTCCCGTTTTTCACAATCGAGATGTTTCCAGTGATACTTCCGCCAGTAATGCCGGTGCTGCTACCGAAGGTGTAATCGGTGGCGCTGTTCAGTGTGAGGGTTGCCGGTGTTGTGCTGCTATTGCCGACTCCTCGCGAGCTGCTCGCGCTGCCTGCGATCCAGGTGAGCCCGTTGACCTCCTGGCTGAATCCGTTCATTTCCAGAAGGGAGTTGGCAGCGTCCGAGGCCTGCCCAATGCTGAGAATCGCGCCAGTGGCGAGTGCGTTGTTTGCTCCGAGGCGTACTACGCCGGTGCTGAGGATGCCGGTAAAGGCCCAGACGTTGCCCGTGGAGTTGATAATCCACGGTGCCGCGTCGGTGTGTGAGAGGTTCGCGCCGGGGAGGTTGATGGTCCCGTTCAAGATGCCGCTTCCGGTTCCGCGTAGAAAGAATACCGCGTTCGCGCCGGTAAATCCTCCAACACCGGCTGAAATCGGGCCGTTGAGCGTGATTGTGCTGCCGGCTCCCGGGCTGACTTGAATGATTGCTGACCCGCTGAGGGTTATGGGGCTGTCAATTGTCACATCGCCGGAAGTCGTTATCTGCGAGCGAAGGCTGGTGGTGCCATTTTGGAGCGACGTCATCTTCAAGGTCGTCGTGGCAGGAAGGGTGACGCCACCAAGGAGGTTTATTGTAGTCGCGTTGCCTGTGGCTCCGGCCGGCGGATAGTTCAGCGTTATCGAAGTTGCGGCCGGAACTGCAGACTGGTTGGGAATGGAAAGAGTCGTGAGGCCCGCTGCGAGCGAATCCACGACGATAGTACCGGAAAAATCGCCATTCATACCGGTCAGTGAGAAGGTTCCGTTGCCTGCAAGAGTGCTGTTGAGGGAAAGGGTGCCGCTTCCGAGCAGTTTGCCCGGAATCGCGATGGTCGCAGCTGCGGCATTTGAGTGTGAAATTGTGCCGCCACCGGAACCGACGTTGATGTTCCGATTGAACCCGAGATTCGCAGCGACAGCGCCCGTGTATGCGAGTCGGCCACCGTTGCCTAAAAATACGCTGTTGCCCGGGCTTCCATTTCCCAGACTCGCCGGATCCGCTATACTGACCGTTCCGCTGTTGATGGTGGTTTTTCCCGGATATGTATTTGCCCCGATGAGCGTCAGCGTGGTGGAACCGTCCTTCACTATCTCGCCGCCGGCAATCCCCGCGCCAGAGGAAGTGAAGGTGTAATTGTTAACCGTGCCGCTCACCTGAACTAGTGCAGGTGCCACACCGGGACTCACCGTCACGGCAGTCGGTGGAGTGAAGGCGTTTCCATTCGCATCCGCGTCACCGAACGACACGACGTCTGCCATGAAAAACTTTTCCTGTAACCCGGGCGTAGCGGAATCCTCCCAGTTTGCCGTAAGATTGAGGTCCCAGACGGTACCGCCGATCCCGTTCCAGATTAGCGATTTCGTATTGGAAATCGTTACATCGACAGTCGTTGCTGATTCGTTGACGAGCGCGCTGCGGAAGTTCCCCGCACTCGCGAGTGCGAAAGTGCCCAAGCCCGTTCTGGAAGTGAATCCCAGAACTGGATATGTGCCGTCTCCCGGGAGCACGCCCGAGAAATCGAGCACGGTGTTGGACATTACATTCAGGGTGTTGACTGTGAGTTTTCCCGGGGTGGACGGGTCGAAAAACAGGGTGGAGCCGGTGGTATTTCCGAGTGTGAGCGTCCCGAGCGCCTGTTCGCTTGAGAAAGCTGCTCCGTCTGCGACTAACACGCTCGCGCCTCCGCCGATTGTACCTGTCAAGTTCAGTCGCCCGCCGGATACGGTGATCGTTCCCGTGTAGGCGGTGCTCGATCCGGAAAGCGTCGTGGTGCCGTTTCCGATCTTTGTAAGCGAGGACGAGCCCGAGATTGATGCCGAGATGTTTTGCGTTCCCGTAGTCGAGAAGTTCACCGTCCCGCCACCGGTAACTGCGAGTGTGCCGGTGCCGCGTACGTCTTTCGTGAAAGTAAACGCATTCGCCGCCAGTACTGTGTCGAGCGTGGTGGTCGTCGATGTTACAGTGTCGATCGTCGCATCGAGCGGTACATTGATGGCGGGGCCGGTTCCTGTTCCCGCGCCGGTGTTGTCCACCTGAATGGTGCCGCCGCCAAAGCTGACAGCGTATGAGGTTTCGTTGCGACCAAGCATGCCCCAGCTACTCCTGAACTTGAGCAGGGCATTGCCGCTGATATTGTAACGGTCGATGCCGTCTGGCATGTTCGTTCCGCCGCCGGAAGCGCCGCGGTTGTCCAAAACGATCCAGTTTGTTGTCAATGTCCCGCCGGAGTGGTTCATTATGCCAGTCCCGTCGTTGCCAAGGTAAACGCCTCCGCCTAGAATCGTGGCCGTAGCCAGACCGTTGATGTTGTTGTCGCCTGCCGTACCTGCGCCGCCCGCTGCTGCGGTGGACGGAGTGAGGTCTGGTGACGCACCCGTGAGTGTCAGGGAGCCCCCGGCGAGATTGTAGATCGATGTATTGTTCGGAAAGTGTCCCATGCGCAGCTGGGCATCGACGTTCACGGTCGAGCCCGCGAATTGATTGATGATGCCGATTCCGCCGGAAACCTGGCCCGCGAATAAACGACCCGCAGTCACAGATGCCCCGTTGTTGATATTGAGCGTGTTTGCGACGTTGATTGAGGCTCCGAGTCCGAGTTGCACGAAATCGACGGTGACATTGGCCGTATTGTTCAAGTTCACCGTTGCAGCTGGTGCGTTGGAGCCGACGTTAAAATTCTGGGCTGTGATGTTCCCTGCGAGATTTGTCACCGTGTTGGCGCGCGTCTGCCCGAAACGAAGGTTTCCGCCCGATGTTGTCGTTCCGAGTGTGATTGAATTACCAGCGTTGTCGAAGCCGGTGCCGAGCGTGTCGAAGTCGATGAACGTACGCCGAATACTGTCGGCGATGGTGCCGCTTCCGCTTGCGCCCGTTATGGTCTGACCCAGAGCAAGCGTGTAGCCGTCCGAGCGATCGAATCCCAGGACGCCGTTTGCACCGTCGCCATTAATGGTGACCGGACCCGTCCCGAGCGTGCCTGTGGTGCTTCCCGCCCCGATGTTGAGTCGATAGGATGGCACTGCGGCCGTCTGGACGTTTAGGCCTCCGATGGTTGTTGCGCCGTATGTGTTCGTACCGGTCAAAATTGTCGTATACGCGTTATTGAAATTCGTTCGCTGAAACTCGACATCCCCGCCGGATATGCTGCCGGTGATGGTACCAGTTGAGTTGTGGGAGCCGATTCGAGCGGTGCCTACGACGCTAATGTTTCCCGCCCATGTGCTGCCATCGAGTCGAAGCGCACCAATGTTCCCCGCCGAGTCTGCAAAACCAGTTCCCGCGATGGAAATACTATTCGTGTAGGTCGCTCCACCACTCGCGAATATCTGCGCGCCGTTTTGCACTTCGATCGTGCCGGTCCCCGGTTGCGTAGGCGCCGTAAGGGAAAGGCGGTAAGTGCCCTGAGCTGGCGCGAGAAGGCGTATGGGCCCTGAGAAGCTCGTGTTATTCGCGCTAAAAGTCACCGTGTCAGCCGCAGTGGTTCCCGCGGCCGTGCGCATGTTGATGTCCAGATTTCCGTTGCCGCTCAGAGTCCTCGAAAAAGTCGTTGTCGCCGCCGTTCCGGTCCCATCGCGGGTGAGAAGGAGTGTGGCTCCTGGTGCGATGCTCACGCCGCTCGATGAGGTCATCGTGCCCCCGTCGTGATCGAGTTCAAGGGTGCCGGCCAGAATGTTCGTTGCGCCTGTGTAGGTGCCCGGCCCGCGGAGAATGGTCCCGCCACTAGATGCAATGCTGGTGGTTCCGGAAATCGTTCCGGTGTTTGTCATGCTTCCGCTGCCTGCGACGGTGAGAACCGCATTCGCAATCGTCCCTGAATTGTTGAAAGTCGCGCCATTCGCGATGCTTATACTCGTGCCGCTGAGGCTTCCTGTGAGATTCGTCGTTCCCGCAAGCAACGCGGTCGCGCCTCCATACTGGTGAACTCCACCAAAGTTCAGCACGCCGTTTCCTGTCTTGGAAATCCGTGTATGACCGATGATTCCCGCAGGCCCTGCTATGGTGATTGGCGTGGATAGCGAGTTGGTGAATTCGACATTCGCTGGCGAGACATCGGCGGTAATGTTTGCAGTGGCGTTCGCCGGTCCGTCTTGAAAGAGAACGTCGTCCCCTTCGACATAGTCCGTGCCAGCGAGTGTCGAGCCGAGTTTCCAGTTTCCGGTGGCGCCAGTGGCCCATCCGCCCGTGTTTGTTCCGTCCCAGATTACCTGATCGTTTCCTGTGACATTCAGCGCGATCGCGGTGCCGGTATCGATCAACGACGCAGTTGCGTGTCCTACGGGAGCAAGCGAGAACCCGGCCAGGCCCGGCGACGAGGCGGTGTAGTTGATGAGGTTGTATGTTCCATTGGCGAGTGCGCCGCCAAGCTGGTTAAGCACGAGGTTTGTAGTGCCGGCATTTGTCAATGTTCCGGTTCCGATGTTGATTGAGTCGCCATTGACTCCTACTTTCATGGCGAGTGTCGTCCCGTTACCGAACGTGACGTTATTTGCGGTGATGGAACCGACCTGGCTGTTGGTGCCTGTTCGGAGTGTTCCGGTCGATACCGTGAAAGAGCCGTTCAGCGTCACGCCGGCGAGCGCGAGTGTTCCTGCGCCGGTTTTTGTAACACCGCCCGGGCCTGAGATTGTCGCGCCGACCATCTGGAGGTCGTCCATTGCGTTGCTGTCGGCGACCGAGATACTTCGGGCGGTCGCCCCGAAGTCGATTCCGCCTCCTGCGGTCGCAGTTACGCTGTGTGTCGCGTTGCCGGTTCCGGTGTTGAGCGTTGAAAGGTCACCGTTGAGCGAGAGCGTTTGCCCCCCAAGGGCGATTGATCCTCTGATCGGGCTGTTTGCTCCAGCATTCCCGAGGTTCACGGCGGCTAGGGTTTGATTGAAGCCATTGAGATCGAGCAACGCGTTTGCAGACCCGCCGAGTTGAAGTGTTGCGGCTGTGGAAATACCGTTGGTCGCGCCCACTTGCGCGGTATTTGTGACGGTGAGCGACGTGTATCCGGTTCCGCCGCCGAGGTAACGGACAAAACCGTCGCGCTGGGAGAGATTGACGCTTGCGGTGATTGGTCCGGCGAGAATCAGTTCGTTGCCGGCAGATGCTCCGCCTACAAAATGACCGCCAGCACTTGGCGTTCCGTTAATTGTAATGGCGCCGTTGATCCGGGCCTGTCCCGTACCGTTTTGCTGGAGCGAACCTTGGCCGGCCACGCCAAAAATATTTCCCGTGATCGTGACCGCGTTTCCGATCGCGACACCGCCGTTGATCAGCAAACGCGTGGCACTGGTTGCACCGCCCGCGTTCAGGGTAATCGTACCGGTTCCGGCCGCGTTGTTATTGGCGAGGATCAGAGCCCCGTTGTTGATTGCCGTTCCCCCTGTGTAAATGTTGCTGCCGCTGAGCGTGATTGTTCCAGTTCCCCGTTTGCTCAGGGTAAAGGGACCGGCGACGACGCCGGCAATTGTGTTCGTCGCTGTGGAATTGCCGCCGATTGCCGCGTTGGCGGTCATTACGATGTTGCCCGTGAGCGTTGCAGCACCCTCGACACGCAGAGCCCCGAGTGGTTGTCCGGCAGTGGTTTCGGCCCATCCGTCGCCCGCGATTCTGAAGTTGTTTGCGACGTTTGTGAGGGCGGTGCTGGCAAAAACCTGACCGCCGCTCTGTACCGTGACGAGTCCGGACCCAAGTGCGGTGTTGTTCGTAATGTTTACGCGGACATCGGAAATTGTGCTGCCGCTATCGTAGGTGTTCGCGCCGGAAACGGTGAACTGCCCTTGCAGTGCGACCGCGGCGTTCGAAGCACCATCGGTATCGTTGTTGAAGGTGACCGACTTCCCTACGCCGGAAATCACCCCGCTGATGGTCTGCACCGCGTTGACGTTGGAGCGGAAAATCGCATTATCCACCAGCGTCAGCGGGGCGCTGATTGTGTTGGCAATCGCAGCGGTGAAATCCACAGTGGCATCATTGAAACCTGTGCCGTCAAGGTTCAACACCGCTCCGCCGCTGGCTGCAATTGTGAAGCCGAACAGCGTCGTGGTTGAGTCTCCAATGTTCAGATCGCCGACCCGGCGGCTTGTGGTGTCAATCGTCACCGTCCGCGCCGCAGTAATGTCGTTGATAAAGCTTACAACATCGCCCGCCGCGGTTCCCGGCACGGCGGCTGGAGTCCAGTTCGCTGTGGCGCTCCAGTTGCCCGCGGCGTCCACATTCCAGTTACCACTAGCGGCCTCTGTCCGGCTCGGTTGCGAGAGTGTGAGCGCGGCGAGTGCGGCGATGCTGGATGTGAGGATGCAGGAAGGTTTTGAGGAAATCATGATTCGTCCGGAATGGATACGCCGTCCGCTGGCATTTTCGAGAAGATTCCCGACACAAACTGCGGTCGCACCTCTCCCCGCTAGGGGGAGTTCGCGGTGGCTGGCAGAAGTCCGGAAATTCCGACGGCGCTCTTGACTTCGTATGGAGCGGCGTGTTGATTCGCGAACAGTTCTTCAGAAACGGGGGTTTAGCTCAGTTGGTAGAGCGCTTCGTTCGCAATGAAGAGGTCAGGGGTTCGACTCCCCTAACCTCCACCATTTCTGAAAATCAGGGCAGGGGAATCTCGATGTAATCGAGAGCCCACTCTCTCATGAACCGGACTCGCTCGGGTTCCACACAGTAAATCACCAGCTCGGGGTTTTCCGGGCTGCCGAGATACTTCCGAAGGAGCGCGTTGCTTTCCCAAATCGATTTCAGCGTCGCTGCGTCGGTGACGACTTCCGCGTGACCGGTGATTCGTACTTGGTCGTGCTGGTCGTCGAGGTAGCAGACTTCGCATTTCGGATTCGCGGCAAGCTCCGCCGTTTTTCCGTATCGGCGCAGGTTTGCGATGTAGATGCGAAAGCCATCCACGCGCACGGGAGAAACCGGGCGCAATCGCGGCTGGCCTGTTGGATCGACCGTGGCGAGCATTGGGAATTTCGCGCGGCGGATGGTTTCGGTCGCAGCGTGCAGGGCTTCGGATGGCGTCATGGCTGACAGAACACCACAATCCCGGTGCGGCCGCGAAGAAAATATGTGCAGCACGAACGTGCGCGGGGTTTATATGGAAAGCATCCATGCGATTGCTCCGCATTTTTCTTATTCTCACGGCGCTTGTGCTGATTCCGTTTTTCATCTGGGGCGGAAAGCTGATGGCGTTATTCGACGGCGAGTTGGCCCGACAGTGGATTCTCTCGTGGGGGCGACTGGGTGGTGTCGCTGT
Organism: Verrucomicrobiaceae bacterium; assembly: GCA_005791535.1. Taxonomy (GTDB): domain Bacteria; phylum Verrucomicrobiota; class Verrucomicrobiia; order Chthoniobacterales; family Chthoniobacteraceae; genus SXWH01. Next base: position 12,422 of record SXWH01000105.1, read on the forward strand.
GCTGGTTCTGCTGGTCGCCGATTTGTTTCTTCCGATTCCGGCTACGGGCGTGATGTCGGCGGCGGGTTTCGTGTACGGTCCGGTTGCAGGCGGCCTGCTCGGCGTTTGCGGATCGTTCATGTCCGGAATGCTCGCATACGCGCTTTGTCGCGCGTTCGGGCGCGGGGCTGCCGAACGACTCGCGGGCGAGGAAGGGCTCGCGGAAAACGAGGCGCTCTTCCGACGCGGTGGTCCCTGGCTTGTGGCGCTTTCGCGATGGCTTCCGGTTTTTCCGGAGGTCGTCGCGTGTCTGGCGGGTCTGGCGCGGATGGAACTGCGGGTCTTCGCGACGGCGCTGCTGTGCGGGACGTTGCCCATGGGATTTACCTACGCGGCAGTCGGCGCTCTTTTTTCGACGGAGCCCGGATGGGCGTTTGGTCTGAGTGTCGCGCTACCGGTGGTTCTGTGGCTTGCCTTCCGGCCTCTGCTGAAAAGGAAAGACGCTGGACACGGCGGCCCTCAACGCTGAACGCTGCGCCGATGGAGTTTTCCAAAATCATATTTGGTGTGCTGGGCGCTGTGATGGGCTTCGGCTTTTTGTACGAGACCCTTTCGGCGATTTGGTGTGCGGAGTATTTCACACTCGGCCAGGGTGCTCTCATGATTGTCAAAAGTGGTGCCCCTGCGTGGATCGGGCTCCAGTTCTCGTTCCTCGGGTGGTCGTGGGTTGGCGGTGCGCTTGGATGCGCCATCGCCGTGGCTGCGCGCATCGGCGGAGAGGTGCAGATAAAGCCGGCGTTCTTCGTCCGTCCCGTGGCGGCGCTCCTTGTTTTCGTCGCGGTCGCCGTGTTTGTCGGCGCTGCCGCCGGATTCTACGGCGAGCAATCCGGGCGGTATCCGCTCATGACGCAGTGGGCCGGTGGTCTTGAGCGCGAAAAGCATGCGCCTTACGTCGCTCTTCAGTGGTCCCACGCGGGTGCTTACGCCGCGACGTTGATTGGCGGTGCGGCGCTGGTCGCATGGACGTGGCGAAAACGCCGCATTTTCACGGAAATGGTCAACGCCGGGCGAAAGTAGAGGACCTGGGATTTAGTGGTCGTTTGTTTTCTTCGCCTTTCCTTTGAGGCTGGCGAGGTAAGCGACCACGTCGCGGATTTCGCGGGGCTTCAGAATCGCACCCATAGGCGGCATGACGGAGACCGGAGGTGTCTGGCGCGAAATGTCTGTGCGTGGGATGACGCGCTCGTTGCCATCCGGCAGGCGGACGGTGACTGCGGCGGGTGTCTCCTTCAATGGTGTTGCGGCGAGTTCGGTTTTATCGCGCAGCGAATACGTCGCGATTCCGTATCCGGGTGTGACTTTCGCGGACGGGCTGAGCAGCGATTCGAGCAAATGCGCGCGGTCGCGCTGAGTGCCGATGGTTTCCAGATTCGGGCCCACCGTGCTGCCTTCCTTGCTGACTGCGTGGCATGCGAGGCAGTTTGCGGCGAGGTTGTTTTGCACGATTTCGCGGCCTTCGGAAACGTCGCCGCCTTCGAGCAGTTCACCGCGCGCGGTTCCGGCGGATGTCACCGTATACTTACTCGCGATCGCCGCCAGCGTTGGGTTTGCCGCAGCGCGGGCTTGCAGAGCTTCGAGAAGATCGAGTTGAAGCGGGGCTTCGACTTGCCCGGCAATGAGTGAATCCCCGAGCATTGCGAGAAGCGCGTCGGCGTCACTGTGTGCCGCGCGGCCGAGTAGTGTGATGATCTCCTGGCGCTCCGGCGTCTTTCCTGACTTGAGGATTTCGGTCGCTATCGAGACGAGTTTGGCTGGTTGATCAGGCAGCAGAAATGCACGCGCAGCGCGGCGAAGGACGTCGGGACTGCCAGCCGCGAGGGCGGTGTCGAGGGCGCTGGTCCAGACGGCATTGGTGCGATCTCCGCCGCTCATGAGACGGAGTGCCTCGGTTCGAAGTGCGGCGTCTGCGGACTTGTCGGCGACGATTTTCGCGATTTGTGCAGGCTTCGCTTTCAGCGAATGTGCGATAACGATTTGCACGGCGGTTTTCTTCAATTCGGCGTCGTCGAGCGCGAGCAGCGCATCGAGTTTTGCATTCAAAACGGTGTCGATTGCGGCTGGAGTGAATTTCCGGGCGTAGCCATCCGCGCGATCCAGGCGGGGTGGGTTCTTCCAAGCGAGCAGAACATCCAGTGCCTCGGCCCGCACGGCCTTTTTCGCTGATGCGTCGAGGACTACTGCAAGCAGGCGTTCCGCCGCTTCGACGGTGCCCACGCGAAGGGCCGCGTTGATTGCCCTTAACATCGCAGGTTCTTCCAGCGCGGGCGATGTGGCCGCTGCGGCCAGCGCGGGAAGCGCTGCGGGAATGCCGAGATTGTCGTAGATGGCGCGTGCGGCCTCGCTGACCACGGCGGCCTCCGCGTCGCTCAGAAACGCAGCAACCTCCGGCGCGGCCTGCCGTCTCAGCGCGACGACGCTTGCCAGTCGAACGTTGATTGATGGCGATTCCGTTTGCGCAGCAAGCTGCGCAGCCGTTGCGCAACCGGTCAATCCCGTCACTGCGGCATGGCGCATCACGGGCTCGCCGCCCTCCTTTTCGGCGAGCTTCAACAAAGCGTCCACGGCGCCTGTCTCGCGCAGTCGTCCGAGTGCGAGCGCTGCGTGAAAGCGCACGCGCGGCGCATTGTCCTTGAGCAGCGGAATGAACTGCCGCGCTTCATCGGGCGTCATCTTTGCCTCGGCGAGCACGCGGGCGGCTTGCGCACGAATTTCCGGCACCGATTCGCCCAGCAGCGGCAGCACCTCGGCGGCCCCGAGTTTTGATTTTCGCAAGAGCTGTCCGCATCCCCAAAGTGCGTGAATTCTCGCGGGCAGTGGAGCATCCGGCTTCCGCGAGGTGGCGGTGAGGGACGCGTGCTCGCCACGTGCAGCGAGCTCGAATTGCGCTCCCATTCGCACGCGCTGGTCGGCATGCGCGAGCAGGGTGTTCAGTTCGTTCACGGGGCTTGCTGTGAAGCCCATTGCGAGCAGTTTGAGTGTCTCGCGGCGCTCGGGTAAATCCGTGCCGCCGGGAACGTCCGCCCGCCAGACCGCTCCGAGGGAATCGAGCGGGTATCCGCCGGCCCAGTCGGCAAAAAATAGCGACCCGTCCGGATGCCAGCTCAGCCCGATGCCCATCACGCCTTGATGCAGGAGCTCGACGCTCGCTCGCTTGAACGATGCGCCATCGGGCTCCACGCGGAAGCCGCGCATATGGCCGGACGGAAATTCATTCAGGAAAAACACCCCGCGGTATCGATTGTCGAGGGCAGTGCCGGGGTCGCGCTTGAAGCCCGCCGGGCCATTGGTCGAAGGCGCGAGGGGAGGGAAAAGATAGGCGGCCTGGCCCGGCCAGTATGGCTCCGAGAAGCGCTCGCGCATCCAGACGGTCTTCGCTCCCATGTATTGGTAATTGCACCGCCAGCCCGCGTCGCTCGCCTCGGGGATGTAAACGAAACGCTCCGTCTCGCCTTTGAAATCCGCGTCGTTGTCCACGCTGAACAGATCGCCGAACTCGTCGAACGCCGTCTCCTGCGGATTGCGAAGGCCGTGGGCAAAAACCTCGAAGTTCGTTCCGTCGGGCTCCACGCGCAGGACGCAGCCTTCGTTTGGATGATAAAAGCGCCGGCCTTCGCGTGAGACTGCGTTTACGCCCTTGTCGCCGATGCTCCAGTAAATACGTCCATCGGGGCCGACCGTCGGCCCATGCATATCGTGGCCGGCATACGCGATGTGAATACCGAAGCCGTGCACGACGACTTCGCGAATATCCGCCACGCCGTCATCGTCGGTGTCTTTGAGTCTCCACAAATCCGGTGCAATCGTCGCGTAAACCCAGCCGTCGTGGTACAGTACGCCCGCGGCGATGCCGGTAACCTCCGTATTAAAACCCTCGGCGAACACGGTCATTTTATCTGCCGTGCCGTCTCCGTCTGTGTCGCGCAATTGGTAGATGCGCTCGGTGGTGTCGGTGAGATCTTTCCAGTCGATCGAGCCGTCGCGATTTCTGTCCGTGATTCCGCCGCGGGGCGCGCGCATTTTTCCGGGCGCGAGCTCGGTGTGGTAGAACGCCTTCTTCTCCTCCACGCTCGTGAATGAGACGTCGTCCGGCACCCACATCGTGTGCTCGCGAATGTCGAGGTCACCCACTTTGCGCCGCGTCGTCGCGCTCACATAGACGCGACCTTTCGGATCCACGGTGCAGGCCACCGGGTCCGGAACATTGATCGCGCCCGACCATTTTTGGAAGACAAGCGCACCTGTGGCAGCTGCCTCCTTTTTGTCCTGCGCAAAAGCGGCGGGCAGGAGCGTTGCAACGGCGATGGATGTGGAGAGAAAGCGTCTCATGAATGAAAAGTGAACGATGCCGATCAAGGCACGGTTGCACGCTTCGCGTAAATCACGAAAGCACTCCCCGAGGGATTGCGCCGAACTAATTACTGCCAGTCGAGAATGACTTTTCCGGAAAGGCCGGTGCTCATTGCCTCGAAGCCTTTTTCAAACTCGGAGTAGTGGAAGCGGTGGGTGATGACTGGGGTTATGTCGAGGCCGCTCTGGACCATGACGGTCATTTTGTACCACGTCTCATACATCTCGCGACCGTAGATGCCCTTAATGGTGAGCATGTTGAAGACGACCTTGTTCCAGTCGATGGCGATCTCCTCGCTCGGAATCCCGAGCATAGCAATTTTGCCGCCGTGGCACATGTTGTCGATCATGTCGCGGAAGGCGGAGGGGCTACCGCTCATCTCCAGGCCGACGTCGAAACCTTCGTGCATGCCGAGGCTGCGCTGGACGTCCTGTAACTTCTCGCGGGAGACGTTGACGGTGACATTTGCGCCCATCCGTTTCGCGAGGGCGAGGCGGTGATCGTTGATGTCAGTGACTACGACAAATCGCGCGCCCGCATGCCGGACGATGGCCGCGGCCATGCAGCCGATGGGGCCGGCGCCGGTGATGAGCACGTCCTCGCCGAGGACGTCGAACGTGAGGGCGGTGTGCATGGCGTTGCCGAACGGATCGAAAATCGAGGCGACTTCGGGGTTCACTCCGGGTTGGTGGTGCCAGACGTTTGTCATCGGCACGCTGATGTATTCTGCAAATGCGCCCGGGCGGTTCACGCCGATGCCTTTCGTATCCGCGCAGAGGTGGCGTCGGCCGGCGAGGCAGTTGCGGCATCGGCCGCAGACGACGTGGCCTTCTGCGCTGACGACATCGCCCTCACGGAAATCGTTCACGTTGCTGCCGACTTTGATGACTTCGCCAACAAACTCGTGGCCGACGACCATCGGCACGGGGATGGTTTTGCTGGCCCATGCGTCCCATTTGTAAATGTGAAGGTCGGTGCCGCAGATGCCGGTTTTGTGGACTCGGATTAGAACATCGTTGATACCGCAGACGGGCTCGGGGACGTCTTGGAGCCAGAGGCCGGGTTCGGATTTCGCTTTTACTAGGGCTTTCATGATGTCGGAGGATTATCCGGTAAACGGGAAATTTGTCCAGTTTTAAACCTCCTGTGGCTACCGGCGACGAGAGGAGGGCTGGCATTGCGGTTGCTCTTATTTCGCGAAAGTGCCCAAGTTATTACTGCCCATCCCTGGCCCCGCAAGAAGCGTTTCGACGCCTGATGACTGCGCGCACCCGGACGGCGGGAAGGGGGCGTCAAACCTGAATTCCGGGAGGAGGCCGAGAATCAGGATGCTGTCTGTCCCGTCCTCCGGTGCCGGTGGAATCGCCCTTACGGCGGCGGTGCTGACAGTGGCTGCATTTATTCCAGACTTGGAAGGCGGGCGTTCGTGGATGCGATGGCTCGTGGTTGCAGCGGGTCTGTATCTGGCATTCCGGGCTTTTGTCCGTGCCCGAAAGACTGCTGAGTCCACGGAAAGGCTGCTCGCGGAGTTGGTCGAAAAGACGCGGATATATGAAATGGACCCCGGCCAGCCGTTCGATCTTCCGCAGCGCGATGACGGGCTTGGCGAAGTTGCAGATGCATTCCGCAGGGTGGTGGAGATCAGCCGGCGTGACCGACAGCGCTTGCTGAAGAGTAATCGTGAAATGCAGGAGGCGAACGCGAAGGTGCTCGCGGCGAAGAAGGAGGTCGAGAGCTATGCGCTGCGCGCCGGTGAGGCGAATGCGGCCAAGCGCGAGTTTCTGGCGGTGATGAGTCACGAAATTCGCACACCGGTGAACGGGATCATCGGAATGACGGAACTTGCGATGGCGACGGAACTAACGGCGGGACAGCGGGACTATCTAGAGACGATCAATTCGTGTGCGGACTCGCTGCTGTCGCTGCTGAACAACATCCTGGACTTCTCGAAGATTGAAGCGGGTAAGCTGGAGATTGAGCGGACGGAATTCAGCCTGCGGGAACTGCTGGGAGAGACGCTTACCACGCTCGCGCCGCGGGCGCATAACAAGGGATTGGAACTGCTGTTGCATATTCGTTCCGAGGTGCCGGATGTCATTGTGGGCGATCCGCATCGGTTGCGGCAGATCGTCGTCAATCTCGTCGGCAATGCGCTAAAGTTCACCGAGCATGGTGACGTGATGGTACGCGTGGAGAACTCGCGATGGATCGATGGTGATGCGGAACTGGTTTTCTCGATTGCGGATACGGGCATCGGAATTCCGGCGGACCGGAAGGACTCGGTTTTCCACGCGTTCAGCCAGGCCGACTATTCCACGACGCGGCGGTTTGGCGGAACCGGGCTGGGACTCGCAATCACTCGGCAACTGGCCTCGATGATGGACGGCGATATCACGGTGGAAAGCGAAGTCGGGCGCGGCACGGTGTTTCGCTTCACGGCGCGGTTCCAGTATCGCAAGGAGGAGAAGGTGCCTGAGAGCATGGAGACATTCGGGAGCCTGCGCGCCTTGGTGCTTGATGCGCATCCGAACAGCCTGCGGATCACAACCGAACTCCTTGAGGGCTGGTCGATCAGGGCGGACGCCGTTCGTGATGTCACGAGTGCGCTCGGCCAGATGCGCCGCGCCGTCGAGAACGGTGCGCCTTACGATCTCTTTATTGCGGATGCCGTGCGACCGGAGAGCCCCGGTGTCAAACTTGCGTCGGCCATCGAAAGCTATCCCGAACTCGCCTCAACCCGTGTGGTTTTGCTGGTGTCAACGCCGCGTCGCGGGGAGATTGATCGCTACGGTCATGCGGCGATCAAGGCGACTCTGATCAAGCCGGTCACTTCCCGCTCCCTGCGTGTCGCGGTGTGCAAAGCGATGGAGGATGGAAAGAAGGATGCCGGGATGACAGTGCCGAGGAATGGAAGCCAGGCCGCGATGCGTTCCCTTTCCATTCTGGTCGCAGAGGACAACGCTGTGAACCTACGGCTTGTGAAATTGAATCTCGAAGGATGGGGGCACCGAATTACAACCGCCGAGGACGGGGTGATCGCTGTAAACAAATTCAAGGCGGGGACGTTCGATCTTGTCCTGACGGACTTGCAAATGCCGAATCTCAGCGGGTTTGAGGCTGCGATGGAGTTGAGGAAATTCGAAAAGATGGAGGGGCGGTCACGCACCCCGATTCTGGCCCTCAGTGCGAACGTGCTGAAGGGTGTTCGCGACGAGTGCACGAATGCGGGGATGGACGGCTACGTCTCGAAACCAGTCCGGCAGCAGGAGCTAATGAGTGCGATGTCAGCGGTCATACCGGATTTGTTTAATGCGGACGCGAAAAAAGCGCACAAAGAACCGTGCACTGACGGGCTGGCGGAAACTCCGATCAGTCGTGTGATTAAGCTCGCTTCGGCACCCCATATTCCGGGGCCAGCATCGGGCGCCACAGTTGTTTCTGTCGAACCGTTGATTCTTCCCGCCGCGGTCCCTGGGGCGGGAGATGCTGGGAACATCATTGCTTCACCGCCGCCTGCGGAGACGAAGCCGCTGTTTGACGCAGAGGTGCTGATGGCGAACCTTGGTGGCGATCTCGGGATGCTTGCCGAGGTTATAAAGCTGTGCCGTGAGGGCGATGTTCCGAGGCTCCTGAAGGAACTTCGTACGGCGCTCGACAACGGAGATGCCGCGCAGGTGGGGCGGACGGCGCATGGTGTGAAAGGCATGGTGGGCGCATTCAATGCGACGGAGGCCTGGGCCAAGGCGAAGCGATTGGAGAGCAGTGGAGCCACTGGAAAAATCGAGGTGCTTCAGGCCGAAGCGGATGAACTCGTTGCGTCGCTCCGCGCGCTCCTTGGTGAACTCGAGAAGTTCGCAGGGCTCGGCCACGAAGAAGTGGTCTGGTAGCGACGGCATGCAGCGGGATTGACAGGCATCGCGCGTTCGCCACTGTTCGCGTGTGCAACATTTCACCAGAATTCTCACTCTCAGTATCGTCGTCGCTCTGCCCGTCGTAGCGCTTGCTCAAAAGAAATCCCCGCTCCCGCTGCGTCCGCAGCCTCCAACAAAACCCGCGGCGGTAGCTTCTCAAGTGGCGTCCGGCGCCGTGGGCACTGGCGAGAAAGTCGGGAAAGTTGCCGAGGGTCGGTGGATGACCCCGACGAATCAAATTCTGACTCCTGCGGGCAGGCAAATCGACCTTCCCGGTATGCGTCCCCAGGCGCTGGCTTTGTCACCCGACGGGAAACTGCTGGCCACTGCCGGCAAGACCGCTGAACTCGTAATTATCGACCCTGCGACCGGAAAAATTCTCCAAAAGGTTTCGCTGCCGCCGGACAAGCCCGCCGATTTGAAAGGCATCGGTGCTGCGAGCGGAACGCAGCAGAGCGGCGTCGCGGGTGATGTAAAAAAGACCGTCCCGCCGGTGCCGCCGAAGCCCGCCGACCTGAGCGACAAGTCGGGTCAGCTCAGCTTCACCGGACTTTTATTCTCGCCGGATGGTACGCGGATTTTTCTCAGCAACGTAAACGGCACGGTGAAGGTGTTCGATGTCGCGAATGGAGTCGTGAAGCCGCTTCGGAGCATCTCGCTGCCCGAGGCTCGCACGCCGAAGCGGAAGAACGATATCCCCGCGGGCATGGCGATATCCGCGGATGGAAAGCTGCTCTATGTTTGCCTGAATCTCGGCAACAAACTCACCGAGATCGATCTTTCCACTGACAAGGCGCTTCGCACCATTGACGTGGGGGTCGCGCCATATGATGTGGTTCTCCACAACGGTAAAGCCTATGTTTCAAACTGGGGTGGGCGTCGGCCCGGGGCGAAGGACGTTGTAGGGCCCGCTGGTCGGGGAACGTTTGTGCGTGTGGACTCCGAGCGCCATATTGCGAGCGAGGGAAGCGTTTCGATTATTGATCTCGCGACGGGGAAGGTGACGTCGGAGATTCTCACCGGGAAGCACGCGAGTGCGATGGCACTTTCGCCCGACGGAAAGCACGTGGTCGTGTGCAATGCCGGTGACGACACACTGAGCGTGATCGATACCCCGACCGGGCAGATCATCGAGAAGATATGGGCTCGCCGCACGCCCGCGGAGCTTTTCGGGGCGCAGCCCAGCGCGCTCGCATTTGAGAAGAACGGAGACTGGCTTTTTGTGGCGAACGGAACCCACAACGCGATTGCGGTAATCGAGTTCGAGCCGGGTGCGTCGAAATTCGAAGGGATGATTCCTGCCGGGTGGTTTCCGGGCGCGGTCGTTTACGATGCTGCGCGGAAGCAACTCGCCGTCGCAAACATCAAGGGCACCGGGTCGAATCGTGTCCCGAAACCCACCGACAAGCCCGGCGAGCCGCTGAAGCAGAACTCCAAGGATTACTTCGGCACTCTTTCGCTGATCCCCGTTCCGAAGAAGGACGAACTCGCAAAGCACACGGTCGTGGCCGAGGTGAACATGCGCTACGGAATCATGAAGGACGCTGCGCTGCCCGCGCGTGCGGGAGTTGCGCCGAGGCCCGTGCCGGAGCGGGTCGGCGAGCCGAGCGTGTTCAAGCACGTCCTTTACATCATCAAGGAGAACCGCACCTACGATCAGGTGCTGGGCGATATGAAGGAAGGCAAGGGCGATCCCGCACTTTGCATCTTCGGCGAAAAGTACACGCCGAATCTCCATAAGATGGCCCGCGAGTTTGCCCTGCTCGACAATACGTATTGCTCGGGCATTCAGAGCGCCGACGGGCATCAGTGGACGAACTCATCCTTCGCCACGGACTACGTCGAGCGCAGCCACGCGAATTGGCCGCGGAGCTACATGAATATGAAAACCGAGGACAGCTTCGACGCGCTGGCCTATTCGCCCGCCGGTTTTATTTGGGACAACGCGGTGAAGCACGGAGTCAGCTTCCGCAATTACGGTGAGGCATGCATATCCGACTGCAAGTGGACCGACCCGACGAAAAAGGACAAGCCGACCTGGCGCGACTTTTACGATGATTGGAAAAACAAGACCGGAAAAACGAAAATCGGGTGCAAGCCCGGTGTGGAAAGTCTTCGGAAGATTTCCCATCTCGATACGGTCGGGTGGGATCTCAACGTCCCCGATGTCGTAAGGGCGCAAGCATTCATCGACGACCTTCGGCAATGGGAGTCAATCGGCAAGCTTCCACAGTTGATGATGATGGCCCTGCCGAACGACCACACTGGCGGCACTCGTGGAAAGGCTCCAAGCCCCGGTGCGCAGGTCGCCGACAACGACCTTGCAATGGGGATGATCGTCGAAGCGCTCAGCAAGAGCCGGTTCTGGGCTGAGACGTGCGTCATCGCAATCGAGGATGATCCGCAGAATGGATTCGATCACATCAGCGGTTACCGGACGACCTGCTACGTCGTGTCGCCTTACACGAAACGCAAGACGACGGTGAGCACGCAGTATAATCAAACAAGCGTGATGCGGACCATCGAACTCATCCTCGGCCTGCCGCCGATGAATATCCTCGATGCAACAGCGACTCCGATGTTCGATGTTTTCACGGATAAGCCGGATTTCACGCCATTCACGGCCGTCGCGAATACTTATCCGATCGACAATACGAACCCCGATCCGAAGACCATCAAGGATCCTGTTTTGAAGGACGACGAAAGCAAGAGTACGTCGCTCAATCTCGACGAGCCGGACAAGGCGCCCGAGGATTTGCTGAACCGCATTCTGTGGCGGGCAATGCGCGGGACGGAAGAACCATACCCAGCCTGGGCAGTCCATCTCGCGGAGGACGACGACGATTAGCGTGCTGCGGCCGCGACTTCGCGCACGCGACGGATGGCGAACTCGATATCCGTTTCGCGTGTGCGGTGATTTGTAATCGCGGCGCGGATGACAGTCATGCCGCCAATCTTTGTCGTGGAGAAGACGACATCGCCACTGAGTTGGAGCCTTCTCGTCACGTCGGTGTTGAGCGTGCCGGGATCGGGCGAATCCGCCACGCTGAAGCAGCAGATATTCGCGGTCACCGGAGCGGCGAGTTTCAGTTCGGGGGATTCCTGAACAAGCCGTCCCATCATTGTGGCAAGGCGGCAGTTTTCCGCGATGGCTGCGCCGAGCGCGCGTGAACCATGGCATCGCAATGCCGACCACACTTTGAGAGCGCGAAACCCGCGGGAAAGATCCGTCCCGTAGTCGCAAAACCATGGTTCGCCGCCGCCGAGGCCGCTGTGCTGCGCTTCGAGGTAGGAGGGTCTTTCGGCGAATGCCGCGCGATGGTCCGCTTCGTTGCGGACGAGCACCATGCCGCAGTCGTACTGCACAAACATCCATTTGTGGAAATCCGTCGCGATGGAGTCTGCGCGCTCGATGCCGCGGACAAGTTTGTTCCACGGCGGGCCGGCGATTCGCGTCCATGCGCCGAAGGCTCCGTCGATGTGAAGCCACAGGGATTCGCGGGCGCAGAAGTCTGCGAGTTCATCCAGCGGATCAAATGCGCCGCAATTCACCGAGCCGGCGGTGCCGATCACACAAAATGGAGTGAGGCCGGCCGCGCGATCGGTTTCGATTCGCTGTGCAAGGGTCGTGACGTCCATGCCGCCGTTCAGTGACCGCGAGGGGATGAGCCTCAATGCGTCGGAGCCGAGCCCGAGCAGTTCCATGGCTTTCACGATCGCATGGTGCGCTCCTTCTGCGGCGTATGCGACCAGCCGGGCGCCCTCAGGAATTCCCTTTCGCCGACTATCAATCCCGAGTGCCTTGTGTCGTGCGACAGCTAGAGCGATGACGGTGGCCTGCGAAGTGCCGGCGACGAGGACGCCACTGGCGGTTTCCGGAAGACCGAATACTTTGGCACTCCAGCGGATGACTTCGCGCTCGACGTAAACCGCTCCGTGATCCCGCCCGCCGCAGTTGCTGTTCATCGTGGCGGCGACCATTTCCGCAAGCAGTCCCGCAGCGAGGCCGGTGCCGTGCACCCAGCCGAAGAACCTCGGATGAGTATTGCCTGTCCCGAACGGCAAAACATTTTCGATGAGGTCGTCGGTGAGGTGCTTCAGGCCAATTCCGTCGGCCGCGTCTCCAAGCCGCAAAGCGGTTTTCGCCGAATCGCCGAGCGGTTTCCATGGACGCTCGCGAGCAGTGCGGAGTTGCTCGATGCACGAATCGAGAAGGTTGTGCGCATTGGTGCGGAATTGCTCCCAGTCGTCGGGGTCGAGCGGGGAGTGCATGGCGTTCCTGTGGTCGTCGTTCATCGTTGAACGCGACAGTTATCAGCCTTCAGGCGAATGCGCTAGCGTCGCGCTTGATGCTCTGGTGCGCGAGCAGCCGATTCCTGATTCGGCAAAGACAGGTGCACGTCCTCGCGAAAATAAGACTCGCTTTTTCTCATTCATGAAACTAGCTCAATTTCGCGAAAGCAAAGCCCAGCCCAACCTATGGCCAAGATCGTAATCATTGATGACGAACCGAATATCGTCGAACTGGTAGTCACCGCGTGTAAGGAGCTCGGTCACGAGACATTTCCTTTCGTGAACTCCCAGAAAGCAATCGAGCAGCTCGAAACCATTTCGCCTCAACTCATCATTTCGGATATCAAGATGGAGAAGGCTGATGGCTTTGAGGTGCTGCGACAGGCGAGAAATGTCCTCGGAAGCTGCGAGGTCATTTTGATGACGGGTTACGGAAATGAAGAGATCGCGGAAAAGGCGATCGGAGAAGGCGCACGCTACTACATTCGCAAGCCGTTCAAAATTTCAGAGATGCAGGCCCGTGTGAAACACACGGTGGAATTCTCGGACACGGCGAAGGAGCGCGACACTCTGAAGAAGGTCGTGAAGCGTTCTTCGAACCCCGAGAACATCATCGGCACGTCCGCGAAGATGGACGAGGTGTATCATTTGCTGCGCAAAGTTGCCGATACCGATTCGACCATCCTGATCGTCGGTGAGAGTGGCACCGGCAAGGAACTCGTGGCCCGCGCGCTGCACTATAACAGCTCGCGGCAGCATCATCCGTTTGTCGCGATCAACTGTTCCGCGCTGCCGGAGAATCTTCTGGAATCGGAGCTGTTTGGTCACAAGAAAGGCGCATTCACCGGAGCGGTGGCGGACAAATCCGGACTTTTCGAAGAGGCGGAGAAGGGAACGATTTTCCTCGATGAGGTGAACTCGATGGCGCTCCCGCTTCAGACCAAACTTCTCCGCGTTTTGCAGGAACGCCAACTCCGGCGCGTGGGTGATACGAAGACCATTCCGATCAACGTCCGCGTGCTTGGTGCGACGAACGAAACGCTTCTCGATAAAGTGAAGGACGGAAAATTCCGCGAGGATTTGTATTACCGCCTTGCGGTCATCCCGATCGAGCTTCCGCCTTTGCGGGAGCGCACTGAGGACATCCCGCTGCTCGTGCAGCATTTCCTCAAGAAGACCGGTCGGAATGGGACGGATGCGAAGAAGATCGAGCCCAAGGCTCTGGAGGTCCTGCAGGGCTATCGCTGGCCGGGCAACGTGCGCGA
>SXWH01000106.1 GCA_005791535.1 Verrucomicrobiaceae bacterium
GGATTTGAACCCACGGTGAGTTTTACCCCACGTTCGATTTCGAGTCGAGTGCCTTAGACCACTCAGCCACCCTTCCGTTGCTTTCATCTATGCCCGCGGACGGCGGCGGGGCAAGGACGAAAAATATTTTTGCGTCCGGGAGGATTGTATTCGGCGGGATTTGCGCCGTCCTGGTACGCGCGAAGGCTACGCTTTCTCGAACTTGGCGAAGATGCGGTTGGCTTCTTCGAGCGTCTCTTTGCTGCCGACGTCGAACCACGTTCCGGGCACGCTCCATGTGGAGACGGGCGTGCGTGGATAGAGCCATTGGACAAAGCGTCCGGGCTGGTCGGGATTGTTGCCTTCGGCCAGGTACTGGCGAATCATCGGGACGATGTGGCTGGGGTAGTAGTAGAGCGCGATGCCGATGAGTGTGCTGGGCGGATTTGCGGGCTTCTCGACGAACTGTGATATGACTCCGTCGCCATCGACCGCCACGACGCCGTATTTCTTTGCTTCTTCAAGGGAACCGACATCGTAGACGCCCAGCACAGGGACGTTTTTATTACGGGCAACGGCACCGTAGCCTTCGAGGCTTTCGGAAAACAGGTTGTCGCCCGCAACGACGAGGAGGTCCTCGTTTTCGATGCCGTATTTCTGAACGACGTAGTTGATATCGCCGATTGCACCGAGTTTGTCGGCATCGCCAGTGGAGCCGTCGTTGACGATTTCAAACGGGAGCTTCGGCTGTTTCGCGGCATAGCCATCGGCCCACGTTTGGAAATCGGCGGCGAATTTATTGTTCGTGACGACGAAGACTTTAGAAATGCCGGGAATCGGGGCGAGATTGTCGATGACCCATTCCATCATCGGTTTGCCGGCCACATCGAGCAGCGGTTTGGCTTTTGTGAGCGTCAGCGGATAAAGGCGGGTGGCGTAGCCCGCGGCAAGGATGAGGATATTCATGCAGGCGGCGACTCATAGCGGCGTGCGGGGAAATTGCAAATAAGTCCCCTCGCCCGCCGTGTCACACAATCGTTGAAAAACACCGTCTGGCCCAATTTCAAAAGACCGGCTAATCGTTTGCGCGGGATGACGACCTTTTCAACAGAACACTACCTGAGCCGCGAGCGCAGCTGGCTCGAATTCAACCAGCGTGTGCTTGAGGAAGCGAGTAATCCCTCGAACCCGTTGCTGGAGCGGGTGAAGTTTTTCTGCATCGTGAGCTCGAACCTCGACGAGTTTTTCGAGGTGCGAGTGGCGGGTATCAAGCAGCAGATGGAGAGCGAGATCGTGGAGCGGAGCATCGATGGTCGCACGGCGACGGAAACCGCGCGCATGATTGCGAAGAGGACACGCCGGATGGTGGAGGATCAATACCGGCTTTGGCGCGGGGAATTGCAGCCGGCGCTCGAGAGGGCGGGCATCCGCTTCCTTGAGTATCCAGGAATCGACGAGACCGACCGGGCATTCTTGAAGCGTTATTACGAGACGCAGGTTCGGCCGGTGCTCACGCCGCTGGCGGTGGATCCAGCGCATCCATTTCCGCATATCGCGAACAAGACGCTGAACTTCGTTGTGTCGCTGACCATTGAGGATGAAGGCGGGCCCCAGTCGCGGCTTGCGGTGGTGCAGGTGCCCCGCGTGCTACCGCGGCTTGTGCGATTGCCGCGGGAGGACGATGCGCTCGACTTCGTGTTCCTCGGTCAAATCATCGGTCACTATCTAAGCGACATTTTTCCCGGCACGACGATTCACGGGCACTGGAAGTTTCGCGTCACACGAAACAGCGAGCTGTATGTCGCGGAGGACGACGTGGACAATCTTCTGCACGCGGTGGAAGAGGAGTTGCGAAACCGGCGCCGCGGAGAAGCGGTGCGACTGGAAGTTGATGCAGACTGCCCGGCGGCGATTTGGCAGCAACTTCTGGAAAATCTCGGACTCACTGAAGACGATCTTTTCATCATCGACGGGCCAATCAACCCCACGCGGCTTATGGCGATCTACGAAGGCGATCATTCCCCCGAGCTTCGCGATCCGCCTTTCCTTGCTCCCATCGCGGCATCGGTGCGCGACCGCGCATCACTTTTCGCGACAATCCGGCGACGGGATTTGCTCCTTCATCATCCGTACGAGAGCTTCAATACGGTTGTTGATTTTCTCGAGCAGGCGGCCCGCGATCCGAATGTGCTCGCAGTAAAACAAACACTCTACCGCACCGGCGGTGATCCGCGAATCATCGGCGCGCTGATGCTTGCCGCGGAGAACGGCAAGCAGGTTACCGCGGTGACCGAACTGAAGGCGCGATTCGATGAGGCGAATAACATTGAGTGGGCCAAGCGGCTCGAGGATGCCGGCGTGCACGTCGTCTACGGACTCGTGGGGAAAAAGATCCACGGAAAGGTGACGCTGATTGTCCGCAAGGATGAGGACCGCATCCGGCGTTACCTGCACCTCGCGACCGGGAACTACAACCCAACGACCGCACGCATTTACACGGACTTGAGCCTCTTCACCGCGAACGTCGATTTCGCCGAGGACGCGACGAATTTGTTCAACCTGCTGACCGGCATCGCAAAATTCCAGACGCCACGGAAATTGCTCGTCGCTCCGTGGCAACTTCAACAGCGAACGATCGCCCTCATCCAGCGCGAAGCCGACCACGCACAGAAGAAGCGACCGGCGCGAATCGTTGCGAAGATGAATTCGCTCACAGACCCGGAAACCATCCGCGCGCTTTATCGGGCCTCGCAAGCAGGAGTGCGCGTGGATTTGATCATCCGCGGCGCTTGCTGCCTGCGGCCGGGCATCCCCGGAGTGAGCGAGAATATCGTCGTGCGGAGCATCGTGGGACGGTTCCTCGAACACTCGCGGGTCTTTCAATTTGAAAATGGAGGAAAGCCCGAGGTGTATGTCGGAAGCGCGGACTGGATGTCGCGGAATTTTTTCCGGCGGGTGGAAATCGTATTTCCTATTGAAGAACCTTCGCTACGCGAACGGATCCGCTCAATTCTGCAACGCCAACTCGCCGACAACACGAAAGCGTGGAAACTCGAAAGCGACGGCAGCTACACGCCCGTCGTCCCTTCGGCCAACGAGGCGAAAGTCGACTGCCAGTCGGAATTCATGGCCCTGGCTGTTGGCGAATCGCGCCCATCGCGAACGAGGAAGGGGCGCATTCGTCCGAAACCCAAGGCGCGAATCAAAGGGAAGAAAGGCAGCTGAAAGCTGCGAGTTTTGAACTCGCGTAAACTTGGGCAGGCACGACCGCGGCAAATTAAACCGCCGGCCAGAACCAGGCGATTGCTGCGGCGCCTACCGCGGACGCGCCGAAGCCCATGGCTACAAGTCCGCCGAGTTTCCGACTGCCTAGCGACGCCGCGAGTATACCCTTGAACGCGAGATTCGAAACACCCGCAGTCAGGACAATCCTCCAACCGGTCGAAGACTCGAGATGCGCCGCCTCAACGAGGCTCGCCGTGGAGAGCGTGATCGCATCCATATCCGTCAGCCCCGAAATTGCAGCGACTGTGTAGAGACCGGTCGCGCCGAAGTGCTGTTTTGCGAAAGCCACGGCGAGAAGCACCAGCGCGTAGAGAAGTCCGAAAACAATCGCGCCTTTGATCTCGGAAGGCGGCTGTTCCGCACCGTTGTGGTCGAAGCGATTTCTCGCCAAAAACCAGCACCCAAATGTCACGAGCGACATCCATCCCATCATCGCCGCGAGCGGCGGGACCATAACGCTCCCGGCATTCGGAGCGACCGCGAGAATTTCGATGATTACGCGAAGAAAGACCACCGTGGACGAGATCATCGCCACCAGCGCAAGCATACGCACAGGAGCCTGCGGGCGCACACTTTGACGTGCGAGACTCGCCGTCGTAGCCGTGCTGGAAATCAAACCACCTAGCAATCCAGACGCAAGCATCCCACGATTCGGGCCGATGAATTTGGACACCAGATATGCTGCGAGACTGATGCCCACAATAAGCACGACCATCAGCCAGATTTTGAACGGATTGAAGACCCCGAAATATCCGTAGGCCTTGTTCGGAAGCACGGGGAGAATCACCAACCCGATCAAGACCAATCGGGCAATTGCGCGCAGTTCATCCTCTCCAATCCTATGCACCAAACTATGGAGCGACTTCTTCCACTGAAGCAGAACCATTACGGCACCCGCGACGACGACCCCCACCGGCGTGTATCCCATCATGGGAAGCATTCCGGTGAAAAACATCGCGAGCATCGCAAACTCCGTCGTGAGACCGGAATCAGCTTCCTTCGAGCGGAGCGATGCCAGATTTCCGATGACAATCATCACCGTGAGACAAACCAGCGCCCCGGCAATTACCAATCCGCCAAAAACCTCGGCAACAAGCGCAGCAAGGGCTCCCGAGAGCGTCACCAGCGCGAACGTGCGGATGCCCGCGACCCTGTCGTTCGCCCACTCACGTTCGATGCCCACCAACAGGCCGAGCGCGAGCGCAGTTCCGAGTGCGGGAAAAATCCCAGCCTGAGTAAAAATCATGGTGGCGGACATGTCGGGAGGCATTTAAACGAAACCGAAGCGAAGCGGCAACCATTCCGACCATCGGAGCGCGCAGGCGAAAAAAGCCGGAAATTGCGTTGACACTCCAACCGCTCACCCATAGGTTCCGCGCTCTTTTTTAGAGATTCATGAGGACTATTTCAGCGAAAGCAAACGAAGTTAAACGCAACTGGTGGGTCATCGACGCCGCCGACCAGGTGCTCGGCCGTGTCGCAGCGAAAGCTGCCAATCTGCTCCGAGGCAAAGAAAAGGCAATCTTCACACCGCACGTGGATACCGGCGACTTCGTCGTAGTCATCAACGCGGACAAAGTTCGCCTGACCGGCAAAAAGGAAACCGCAAAATCCTACATGAGTTTCTCCGGATTCGTAGGTGGCCACAAGAGTGAGACCGTAAAGGCCCGCCGCGCACGCCGTCCCGAGCTCCTCGTTGAAGGTGCCGTCAAGGGAATGATTCCACACACTCGCCTCGGTCGCGCTCAAATCACCAAGCTCAAGGTTTACGCCGGAGCAGCACATCCGCACGCCGCGCAGAATCCCGTCTCGGTCGGCAAGGTCAGCTAATTTTTCAGAACTTCATTTCATAGAACATGGCAACAACCACCTATACCGCCACCGGACGCCGTAAGACATCCATCGCTCAGGTTCGAATGACACCGGGCTCGGGCAAAATCCTCATCAACGGCCGCCCCTACGATGAGTATTTCACCGTCGTCGCGCAACAGAGCGCAGTGCTCCGCCCTCTCGAAATCGCACAGAGCCGCAATCTCTTTGACATCGCAGTCAACGCATGTGGCGGCGGCAATTCCGGTCAGGCAGGCGCGACCAGCCTCGGAATCGCCCGTGCGCTGCTTCAAGTGAATGCCGAACTCCGTCCGTCGCTGAAGAAAGACGGCCTGCTCACTCGTGACCCTCGCATGAAAGAGCGTAAGAAGCCCGGTCAACCCGGCGCACGCAAGCGCTTCCAGTTCAGCAAGCGCTAAGAGCGAACCACTCTCGGAACTGTTCTCACCCAACAGATTCCTCCTCGCGACCCGCGTTGTGCGACCCCGAATTCGCACAACACGGGTTTCCTTTTGCCGTCGTGACGCCCGCCACGAACCGACTGCCAATCGGCTCCCCGTTTGGATTTGCGATGATTTCTGCTAACTTTACGCTGCGCGTGGGGTTCCAGCCATCGTGCCTGCGCGAACCGTCATCGCGGCAGGCGAATTCCATCGAATGAACAAAACTTTCAAATACATGCTCATCGCCGCGGCCCTCGGAAGCGGATGGTATGCAAACTCAAAGAACTGGTTCCGCAGCCCGCAGCAGGCAAGCGCACAAGGGCATCGCGAGATGATCACCGCCGTAGCGGAACTTCGCGACATTGCCATGAGTATCCGCGTCAGCGGCGAAGTGCAGCCGGCCTCCCAACTCGATGTAAAGGCGGAGGTCGGTGGACGTGTGAAGAAATTGAACGTCATTCCCGGCGACACGGTGAAGGCAGGCGATATTCTCCTCGAAGTCGACGATCGCGATATTCTCACCGAGCAGGAATCCGCCAAAGTGGAAATTGATGGAGCAAAGCTCGCGGCGATTAAACTGGAACGCAATTTCGAGCGGGCCAAGGAGCTTTTTAAGCAGAACCTTGTTAGCCGGGAGGCCTACGACAACTTGGAATCCGAACTGGCGATCGCTCGTAACAATCACACCCGCGCCGAGCGCAAACTTCAACTCGTCGAGGATAAGCTGTCGAAAACAAAAGTCATCGCTCCGGGCGACGGAACCGTCCTCACGGTCCCCATCGTCGAGGGACAAGTGATCGTCGCCGCAGCCAGCGTGAATAGCGGAACGACATTGATGACGATTGCGAACCTTTCCCGATTGATTGTGGAAACTCACGTTAATCAGGTGGATGTCGCGAGACTGTCGGTGAAACAGCGCGTGAAACTCACAGCCGAAGCAATTCTTGACGAGGAACTGGAGGCGCAGATTTTCTTCATCGCACCGGGGGCTTCAGTGAAGAACTCCGTGAAGGGCGTAACGGTCCAGGCCTTGATCGAGAAACCCAGTGCGCGCATGCGCCCGGGCATGAACGTCCAAATGACGATCCCTGTGGCAAACGCTCAGGACGTAGTCTCCGTGCCCGTTGGCGCGGTCTTCCGAGGCGAGGGCGACGGTCGCGTGGTCTACGTCCGCTCGGGCGAGAAAACGGAGCGTCGGCCCGTGAAAATCGGGATTTCGAATACCGAGCACGCACAGATTCTTTCCGGCGTCCGTGAGGGAGAAAAAATCCTTCTCGCGGAACCGGAGCGAACCCCGATGGGGGCCGGCGCCGGCCCGCGCCGCCGGAGTCGCGACGGCGTGTAGCCGGGTCCGTACGGAGACTCTAAAGAAAATCGAGCAATTGTCCGATGGCGCTAATCGAACTCACCGACGTCACGAAACGATACACTGTCGGCGCTCAGGAAATCCGTGCGCTTGATGGCATCAACCTGAAAATCGATCGCGGCGAATACTGTGCAATTATCGGCCCCAGCGGCAGCGGAAAGAGCACACTCATGCATCTTCTCGGCTGCCTCGATACCCCTACGACCGGAAGGGTTGTTATAGATGGCGTGGACGTATCGCGCGCAAGCGATGGACGGCTTGCCGAGATGCGCAACGAGAAAATCGGTTTCGTCTTCCAAGCGTTCAACCTTCTCCCGAAATTTACTGTTCTCGATAACGTCGAACTCCCGATGATCTACTCGGGAAAATCGGCCAAAGAACGCCGGGCGCGCGCTATCGCCGCTGTTGAACGGGTCGGCCTCTCGGAGCGCATGAAAAACACCCCGCTTCAGCTTTCGGGAGGTCAGATGCAGCGGGTCGCAATTGCGCGCGCGCTCGTGAACGATCCGAAGATTATTTTTGCCGATGAGCCGACCGGGAACCTCGACTCCAAAACAGGTGCCACGATTCTCGCGCTCTTTCGCGAACTATCGGAACAAGGCCGGACCATCGTGCTTGTAACGCACGACAACGAGATTGCCGCCAATGCTCCCCGTCGAATCGTCATTCGTGACGGGCGCATCGTGCAAAACGCCGACAACTGGCACAGCGGACTGCGCGCCGCGCCATCTCCGCAGGAGGCTCACACATGAATCTCTGGAACAGCTTTTATACAGGGCTGCGAGAGATCCTTTCCCATAAATTCCGCAGCGTTCTCACGATGATGGGAATCATCCTCGGCGTGGCCAGTCTGCTCACGACGTTCGCGCTCGTTGAGGGACTCGCGAAGAAAAGCCGTGAGATGCTGAACTCACTCGGCGGCGTTGAAACCATCCGTGTTTTCAAAAAGGAGCCGCCCCGGGAGCAGGTGCACATCGCCGACCTGTCGCCGGGAATCACCATCGCAGACGCCGAGGCCTTGCGCGAACACGCGACGCTGATTACGGCAGTCGCACCGGTTTACGAGCAAAGCGCCACGCTGGAACACGGGGAGGCGGATTATCGCTACACCATCCGCGGTGTCTGGCCGGAGCACGTAATCGTCCAGAACCACAAAATCACCGCCGGACGCGCAATCTGCCAACTTGACCTCGATGAAGCAGCCAAGGTTTGCGTAATCGGCTCGCGCATCGTGCAGGAACTTTGGCCGAAGGACCCAAACGTGCAACCGGTCGGACAAACCATCCTCGTGAATTCCCGCCCTTTCACCGTGATTGGCGTTCTGGAACATTACGAGAGCGAGGATGCCAAACGCGCGCGTAAAGAGGGCCGTCCAGTTCCCCCATCACGCTACGGCAGCCGTTTCGATCCATACTCGCGGAAAAATTCCACCTTCCTGATCCCTTTCACGACGATGTTCTTCGAATTCAAGAGCGCAGGCGGAATTGGCAGCAGCGGATCATCGTCACCCATCCCGTCGTTCAGTTCCTCGAAATCAAACTCCTCAACAAAGGACGACCCCGGCCCAAACTACCGACTGGACGAGCTGGCTTTTCACATCACGGATCCTCAAAAGATGGCCGAGGCCCAAGCCGAGGCTCACAAGATCCTGCTGGCATCCCACCGTGGAATCGAGGATTTCGAATTCGAAAACCGGGTGGAATGGAGCGAGGGAATTGAGAAGCAGAATACCCAGATCAAACTCGTCGGCGGAATCATCGCGAGCATCGCACTCATCGTTGGAGGACTCGGAATTACAAACATCATGCTCGCGAGCATTACCGAGCGGATTCGCGAAATCGGAGTCAGGCGGGCAGTCGGTGCAAAAGGCACACACATTTTCGTGCAAATCATCATCGAAGGCACGGTTCTCGCCGTAATTGGGGGGCTCGCAGGATTGGTAGCGGCGTTTGGACTGCTTGAGATTATCGAACAGGCCACCAGCGGCGACAGTCAGGGAATTGTCAACACTCAGGCCGCACTCGCGAGCTTCATATTCGCCGTAGTCATCGGTGTCGTCAGTGGAATCTACCCCGCCTGGCAGGCCAGCCGAATCCCGCCGATCGAAGCACTTCGCTACGGATAGCCGCCGGATTCCCGGAGCGTTGATCAATCGCCAGCGGTGTTTCGTCCGCGAATAGGTGGGTTTTGAATAGGTTTTGGTGGATAGAGTAGATGCGGTCTGTTTTGACAACCGAGAACAACTCGCGGAATTTCCTCACCGCAAGCGAGCCACCCAAAACCCGCTCGTAACCCGTTCAAGACCTTATATTTCAATGAAACTCCGTCCATCCATCCTGCTCGCATCCGTCTCTGCCCTCATCTCAACAACTACCAACGTCGGCGCCGTGAACTACAACTGGGTCGCTGGAACTGGCGATTGGGAAACCGCGTCGAACTGGGACAATGGCGTCCCCGGCGGTGGTGGCGGGAACTTCGTGCTCATCAACAACGGTGGAACAGTCAATATTAATGGAAACACAAACTCCATTCAGGATCCGTTTGTGGGAAGCGGTGCAGGTGCATCCGGCACGGTGAATCAACTCGCGGGTTCCCATGCGAACACGGGATGGAGCTTCATTGGCGAGCAGGGAGGCACGGGGACGTGGACAGTTGGCGCAAGTGCTGGCAACTTCAGCACGGGTCGACTTTACATCGGCGGACGCCGCGGGGTGAATGCAGGTGGGACAGGTACATTCACGATGAACTCTGCCGGAACGGTAACTGCAACAAGTGACCTTTCTGTGGGCACCAAGGGTGGCAACGGAACTCTGAACGTCTCGAACGGAACGGTAAACGCGAACACGTGGATGATCATCGGCGAAACCATCGAGGGAGTCGGTGCTTCATCCGGCGTAGTAAACCAAACCGGCGGTGTCGTCAGCAATGCAGTGACTGACGGGAACGGTCGCTTCTGGATGGGCACGCTCGAGAACGGCGCTGCGATTTCCTCCTCAGCAACTTACAATTTGAGTGGAGGAACGCTCAACGCGAGGAACTCGTCGATCGGCCGGCACTTCGTCGGCAACTTCAACCAAACCGGTGGAACAGCCAACTTTACGGCGGGAGCCGACGTAACGACTCTCGGAACATTTGGCGGCTCGACCGGAACTTACACGATTTCGAGCGGCACCGCGAACTTCAACGGTGACCTGCAGGTGGGCAGCAGCGGCACCGGATTCCTGAATATGACGGGCGGCGCGGTGAACACGAACGGGTGGACTGTGGCGGGTCGTTTCGGAGGAAGCTCCGGAACCATGAATATCAATGGTGGAACCTACACCCACAACGGCAACGGCACCTCGACGATTATTGGCGAGGAATCGACCGGCGTCTTGAATGTGGGCGGAACCGGCGTGTTCACCGAGAATTCGACCCAAGGGCTTCGTGTCGGTCACACCGCGGCGGCGAACGGCACGATCAATTTGAACGCTGGCGGAACCATCGCATCCCACTTCATTCAGAAGTCGAACACCGCTGCGATCGCAAAAGTTAATTTCGACGGCGGCACGCTCAAGGCACTTTCGAACTCCAACGATTACTTCGTGGGCCTTTCGAACGCGGAACTCGAAGTCAAGTCCGGCGGCCTGAACTTCGACACCAACGGAAACTCGGTCGTCGTATCACACAATCTTGCAGGCGCGGGTGGATTGACAAAATCCGGAACTGGCACATTGAGCGTAACTGGCGCGCCAACCTATGCAGGAGCAACGACCGTGAATGGCGGCACACTCTCGATGGGCAACGGAGGAACGACAGGAACGATTTCCGGGCCGGTGACCGTGAATGCGGGCGGCACATTCGCGATCAATCGGTCGGACGACATTTCGGACTCCCGCACTTTTTCGGGTAATGGAGCGGTAGCGCAAAACGGCCCGAACACCCTGACACTTTCGGGAACCTATGGTGCATTCACGGGTTCCGTTGAGGCCAACGCCGGAAAACTCGTTGCTAGTGGCGCATTCGGCGGAAATGTCAATGTGAACAACGGTGGCCGCCTCCTCCCGGCGGGCGGCGCAGTCGGCACCATCTCGGCTGCGGGCCTCACGATTGGCACCGGTGCCACAGTGGATTTCGACTTCAGTGCTGGCG
Source organism: Verrucomicrobiaceae bacterium (assembly GCA_005791535.1). GTDB lineage: Bacteria > Verrucomicrobiota > Verrucomicrobiia > Chthoniobacterales > Chthoniobacteraceae > SXWH01. The sequence goes on from SXWH01000106.1 coordinate 11,035, forward strand.
GCGCAACTCATGACCAGCTCGTTTCGTCCGGCGGAATCACCTTCGGAAGCGCGTTCACGCTGAATCTTTTCGAGGTCGGCACATCGAATCCATTCTCCGCCAACGGGACATACTCTCTCTTCGATTACGCAACGACCGTGACTGGCTCACCGAGCGGATTCACGCTTGGAAACGCGGTTGTCGGCAAGAGCTACCAGCTCGCAAACAACATCGGTGACACGACGGTGAAAATGACCATCGCAGACGCTGTGCTCGTCGAGTGGGCAAACAGCGGCGGCTCCCTGTGGTCCACCAACACTAACTGGACACCGAATATCACGCCCAATGTGGCTACAGCCGACGTAACCTTCGGAACCGCAATCGTTGCTCCGTCCACCGTGGACATCAATGGCAACAAGACAGCCGGCCGCCTCACTTTCAACAACGCCAATAGCTACACCATCGGCGGTGCAGGCACCTTGACGCTGGATAACGGCCTCGCGTCGGCCTCAATCACGGTCACTCAAGGCAGCCACGTAATCAACACCCCGATGTCGCTCCCCAATTCGACGTCGATCGCCACAACTGCGGGCACGAGCTTGCAGGTGGGAGACTTGACCGGCTCGCAGCCCCTCACCAAGAGCGGGAACGGCACTCTGATTCTAAATGGCACGGCGACCACTGGCGGCCTCATCGCATCCGGCGGCACGGTGCAGGCCGGCACAGGTGGCGCAACTGGAGCGTTCCCGTCCGGCTCCATCGCCCTCTCAAACAACACGCAGCTCATTTACAACACCACAGCGAGTGGCACCATCGGGCCGGTGAATGGCTCCGGCTCACTCCGCCAGGATGCGGGAACCCTCACGCATTCCGGAACCTCAAACTACAATGGTGTGACTGATTTGAACGCCGGGACGTTTACTAACACAGGATCGCTTACCGGCACTTCATCGATTGACGTGAACAACACGACGAATCTGCAAGCCGGCAGCACGACCTCCACCACGGGCAGCCTGAACGTCGGCACTGGCGGCGCGGTGACGTCCGCAGGAACTTTGAGTGCTTCCGGAGCCATCAACATCCAGGCAGGCGCGACTCTTTCCAGTTCGGGAACAACTTCCCACGGCGGAAATTTCACCGTGGACGGTGGCAGCGCCGCAAACATCACGGGCGGCACATTCAACCAGACTTTCAACGCTGACAACGTAGGCCTTTGGGTCGGACAAACCGGCAACGGCACGCTCAACATTACGGGTGGAACGGTGAGCAATTACGAAGCTCGCTTCGGCGTGAACGGAGGTTCGAGCGGCGCGATGAATCTCTCGGGCGGCCGCATGGACACAAACCACTGGTCAGTAATCGGTGAAGCAGGCGGCTCCACCGGCGTAGTAACGCAAACAGGCGGCACATGGAACCAGAACCACACCGACTGGCTGTCCGTCGGGCAAAGCGGCAACGGAACATTCAGCATGTCCGGCAACGCCGTTCTGAATGATCAAGCCGTGGTCGATACATCGGCGCGCGGAACGAACAAAGGTAACATCGTGATTGGTCGATGGGGCGGAACCGGCGTCTGGAATCTTTCGGATACAGCAACCGCCCGTATCCGCGAACTTCTGGTTGGCAATGATCCGGGCTCCAACGGCACCGTGAACATCGGCGGAACCTCGTCGGTGACGTCCAGCTACGACCTCCATATCGGCCGCGCCGCAACCGGCACTGTCAACGTGACCGGCGGTTCCCTCACGACCGTTACCGGCTGGACTCAGATTGGCATGGATGCAGGTGGTAACGGTGCACTCAACGTATCCGCCGGTTCGGTTTATCAACGCGAGATCCGCATCGGCCTGAACGGCACCGGCAGCCTCAACGTCACCGGAACCGGCCTTGTCACCGCAAACCAGCAGGTTTCGACCGGAATTGGTGCCGCAGGCATTGGCAACATTCAGGTTGGCGGCAACGGCAGTCTAATCGTCGAGAATGGCGGCATCAACATGGGCGGGCCGGGCACCGGAAACCTCGTCGTTTCCGGCGGGACCCTTGCGGTTCAAAATGGAGGCATCACGCTCGGCGGTGCGGGATTCATGAGTTACACCCAGACCGGAGGTGCAGTGAACAGCAATGGCACGTTCAACATCGGAAACGGTGGCCCGAATCTCGTGACCGCCAACGTGAGCGGTGGGACGCTCGCGGCAAATGGTGAACTCTGGGTTGGCCAGGCAGCCGGCGGACAGGGATTAATGAACATCTCGGCGGGCACCGTCTCCTCAAACAACTGGCTCGTCATCGGACGCGAGGGCGGAGTCGGAACGGTCAATATCAGCGGAACCGGAACATTGACCAAGAATGGCGGTGGCGCGGGAAATCACGTCATCGTCGGCTCGATTGCCGGACAAGGCACCATTGCCCAGACCGGAGGAAACTTCGTAGTCACACCGGGCAATGGCGAGATCCGCCTCGGCGAAAACGTTGGGGGAAGCGGTATCTGGAACATTTCCGGCGGCACCGGAGCGGCCGACGCAATCAGCGTCGGGGCGATGAACGGCGGCTCGGGAACGATCAACTTGAGCGATACCGGTGCTATCTCGACAGGAAACCTGCGCATCGGCGACAACGGGCCCGGCCTGGTGAACCAGACCGGTGGCACGATGACCGTTACCGGCGCGTTTGACGGACAGGGTGCCGGAACCGGCACCTACAATCTCGCAGGCGGACGCCTGAACCTCGACGGCGGTGCCACGCTCGACGGTGCGTTCAACTTCAGCGGAGGCGCCATCAGCCGCAGCAATGCGGGGTTGATCAATCTTATCGGGAATCTGATCACCCAATCATCCGGCGCCACGCTCAAGCTTGATGCGAACAAAACATTCGCGCTCAGTGGTTCGCTCAACAACACGCAAGGTCTCACGCTGGACCTCACCGGCATGGGCATTCCCGATGGCACCTTCCTCGGTTCGCCGTTAACGGGGACGTTCAACCTCGGCACCATCGGCGGCGCAATCACACTCGGCGGCGACGCCTTCGATGTCGCGAATACCAGCGTCACGGGATTCGACAATATTTTCGACATCGGCTTCGGTCCAATGACCGCGACGCGCATCGACGAGGACGCTCCATACAATCCGGCGAGCGATTCCGTTTACTGGGTCGATGAAGACGCCGGCGTGGTGACGGTTCAGTACAACGTCGTTCCAGAACCGTCGTCAGTTGCTCTGATGCTTGGCGGACTCGCGCTTCTGGCCCGCCGCCGCCGTCGCGAGTAATCGCCACTCAACCGCTGCAAACACCGGGCGTGGTCCTTCAAGACCACGCCCGTTTTGTTTCCCACATTGCCGCCTTCGCTACCGCGTGAGTTTGAAGAGCAGCGACTGAAGCGGCGGGACCGCACGGACACTCCAGAACAGCATCCGTCTCGCCGTGGGATGCACTACGGCGCGCTGCACCAAAGCAGCTACGCGAAGCCGGCGGGCAAAAAGCGCGTTCAACCGCGCTGATATCGTTTGCTGCGCTTCGCACCACGACACCGCTCCATCGGCCCAACTCGCGAGCGGGTCAATTGCAGCAGCAGCCGATTCGACAGCCATCGACATTCCGTTTCCCGTCACCGGAGGAATCATCGTGACCGAGTCGCCCACGCTCATGTCGCCGGAAAGCGCCGCGGTTCGTGCAGCAAGTCCGAGCGCAGCAACGGAAGAGAAGGAGGACTCATCCCACGCGGCCGACGCGAGCCGCTCTTGCAGCGCCGAGCCCGGATCACCCCGCAACCACAATCGCCAGTCGCGCGCGAGTTCCGCCACCGGTTCGCGGCTGCGAAAGAGGCCGCAGACATTGACGCGTCCGTCTTCCACCGCACAAAGGCCCACATATCCGCGGGAGGTGAAGTGCATCTCCAGCCCCGCGCGGAGCTTCACACCGAAGGCATGCGCCTTTAGTCCAAACAACCTCCAGCCACCCTCCTCCGCCTGCGGTCGCCGCCCCGTCGCGCGGACAATCCCCTCGCCCGCCTCAATCGAAGCGCGATGCGACGTGACAAGCTCTCCGCCGAGTTCGGAGAAATACTCCGCAAGGCCCGCATCCATCTTCCATCGCGAAATGCACAGCGCAGCAGCGGGCAACTCACGGACGTTCGTGCATCGGGCACCGAGGGAAAACAAGACGTCCTCCGCAGTACGCGCATCCGGAAGTCGTGACTCGATTCCCAGTGCCGCGAGAACTTCACGACCTTTGCCACTCAGAAACTCCCCGCAGACTTTGTGGCGCGGATAGTTTCCCACCTCGAGCACCCGCACCGGTACGCCGCGTTTTCGGAGCCCGATGCCGAGGCACAATCCGGAGAGACCGCCGCCGATGATCGTGACCGTTTTCATTCCCGTCGCGCACAGAACCAATGACTGAATGGAAACGCCCGCCGTTCCTCGCACCGCCAGCCATCGCGTGGCCAGAGCGCGGACAGTTCGCGGTCTCGGAATCCCGCCTCCACACTCACGCGCGCATCGTGACGCGTCACGGGGTTCGCATCCATCAGCGGAAGCGCAGCCACGCCGAGGAGTCCCGCAAAGCTGCGACGTGGCTCCATTGCGGCAAATCGTGTGGCCGCACGCGAAGCGAGCGCGAACAGCCGCGCAAGCATCGCATCTTCAAAATGGTGCAGGAAGAGGTTCGCACAAATCGTGTCAGCCTGACATGACCCCTCGAGCCATTCGAAAACATCGGCAGCCTCCACACAGACCTCCCATCCTCCGCGCTCCAGCGCGCGAATCGTCGTCGCAGCCACGCACGGCTGCCGATCCACAAGAATCAGCCGCGCACCATTCGCATTCGGAAACGCCGCAAGAAGCATCTCCGCCGTTGCAGCGCCATCCCCCGCTCCGAGTTCAGCAAGAATACGCGGCTGTTGTCCGCCGAACTCATTCCGCAACCACGAACACCACGCACGCCGGTGCCCCATGATTGCATTCAGCGCAAACAAGTCGCGCCGCGAGTGCCGCGCAGCGGGATCGTCGGGCGGGAGTTCATCCAGCAACTCGGGCGTGAGACGTCTCGCCTTCATTTCACTTCGAGAATCGCACCGTGACTGCTGAAACCAGCGCCAAATGAAGCGAGCCACCATTTTCCGCCGGGGCACTCCTCGTCGAGCGCACGGCGGAGCGAGAACAGACAACTCGGACTGCTCATATTGCCATACTCGCGAAGCACCGCGGTCGAGTGCCGCACATGATGTTCTTCCAAGCCGACGCGGTCACAGATTTCCCGCAAGACATCGCGTCCGCCGGAATGAAACAGCCATTCCGAAATCTCCGCCGGCGCAACACAGGCCGCCGCGAGCACATCCGCTGCATATCCGGCAGACAGCACGGGAACATCCGGCGCGAGAATGTTGCGGAGCAAGCCGCCGCGATGATCGAACCTCAGCTTCTCGCGTTGCGCGGGAACATTGAGTGAAACAGCTTTCATCATGCGCACTTCGCGGATTCCCGGCCGCGCGTTGCGCGAGCCCACCACAGCCGCCGCCCCATCTCCAAATAAACACGCGCTGATGAGCACGCCGGGGTCGTCGTCGAGGTAAACCGCGGCGGAACACGCTTCCACACAAACGGCGAGCACGTGCTCTGTTTCTCCGAGCAGTGCCGACGCAGTCCGCAGCGTGGGAATGGCAGCACCACAACCAAGTCCGACCAAATCCAGCAACTGCGCATCCGCACGCAGCCCGAGCATTTCTCCGATGTAACTGGAAAGTCCCGGACACAAGTAGCCGGTGCAGGTCGCCACCACGAGCGCACCGATTTCATCCGGCCGGCGCCCCGATTCCGCCAGCGCGCGCCGCGCAGCGTCAGCACCCACCTTCGGAGCAACGCGCTTGAATCGCCCGTGCATCGCGTCCGGAGTGAACTCGAATGCCTCGGAAATCGGCTCCAGAGCGAGATGCCGCGCTTCGATTCCGTTGTTTCCCGTCAGCACCTTCCGCAAGATGCCGTGACTCCGCGACGAAAGCAGGCCGTATTGCGGTGAAGCGCGAATCGCGTCCCAGCATTGCGTCTGCGTAAATCGCTGTGGAGGCACTGCGGTGCCGATTCCCGTGATGAACATGCGCCACATTCTACGCACGCCCCCGCAATAGCGACTCACATTTCCGTGTTCCCTTCGTTCACAGACTCCGGCAAACGGACTACGTGAACTGGTATTCCTTGCTCTGCGCGGACCGGCTCGGGCGCACAAAGCCCGGACGCCGCGAAGCCGCGCGCTCCGATTTCCAACGCGACAGCGACCGCATCATCTTCTCCAGCGCCTTCCGGCGATTGCAGGACAAGACGCAGGTCTTCCCGCTCGCGGAGAATGACTTTGCACGCACGCGCCTTACGCATTCGCTCGAAGTTGCGAGCGTCGGGCGCAGCCTCGGCTCGCGCGTTGGCGCACAGATTTGCGCGCGTCACGGTCTGGGCAATCAAGGGCTCGATCCTTCGGACTTCGGCGAAATTGTCCACGCCGCCGCACTCGGGCACGATTTAGGAAATCCGCCGTTCGGTCACAGCGGCGAGGACGCGATTCAAAACTGGTTCAAAAGTGCGAGCCCGCACGCCATCGAGGCCCGCCGCGGACTTTCCGCCGGCGAAGCAGCCGACATCGAGCGCTACGAAGGCAACGCGCAGGGCTTCCGCATTCTTACGCGGCTCCAGATGCCGGACAATCCCGGCGGCCTGCAACTGACCTGCGCCACCCTCGGCGCATTTACGAAATACCCGCACGCCTCGCTAATCGCGGCGGTCGATCACAAAGGCACGAGCTTGAAGAAATTCGGCTACTTCCAGACCGAACGGGAACACTTCGCCGCCATCGCGCATCAGTGCGGGCTTATCCAGCGCGGGCCGGAATGCTGGGCGCGGCATCCGCTTGTCTTCCTCGTCGAAGCTGCGGACGACATCTGCTACCGGCTCGTCGATTTTGAAGATGGATTCCGCCTCGGTCATTTGCGCTTTGAGGAAGTGCGCGATGCATTTCTCGCCGTAATTCCGTCCGACAAACATCCGCGCGACCTCCGCGGCATGTCGTCGCGAAAAGCCGCTGTGGAAATGCTCCGGGCGATGGCCATCGGTGCATGCCTCGCGCAATGCACCGCTCTATTCCTCGATGAAGAGGCGGCGATTCTCGCCGGCAAATTCGATCGTCCGCTGATTGACGTCATCCCGGCCGCCGGGGCGATGGGCGAGATTCAGGACATCAGCCGGAAGACCATCTACCAGACGGAACGCGGCGTACAGATCGAAATCGCCGGCTACGAAGTCCTCGGAGGTCTGCTCGATACCTTTGCAAGCGCGCTCAACGACATCGCTTCGAAAGGCGATGGCGCTTCAAAGCGAAGCCACAAGCTCGCCAGCCAACTCCCCGCCGAATGCGTCACTGCGGCCCGCGAATCCAGCGCCTACGCCCGTCTGATGCGATTGCTCGATTTCGTGAGCGGCATGACCGACAGCTACGCGGTCGGCCTCTACAAGCGGGTGAAAGGCATAGCCTTGCCGGGGAGTTAGCCGTTTCGCTTCGTGTCCGCACGAAGTTGTGCCCCTCCAAAATGACA
>SXWH01000107.1 GCA_005791535.1 Verrucomicrobiaceae bacterium
GCGACGCGTGGCGGATTGGGAACTCTCCGCTCACGCATCGTGCCGCACAACGTGGAGTAACAAACGGGCAAGACAAGAACCGCGATGACGAGGACAGTGAGTTGGATGAAACCTATCATGAGCGCAAAGCGGCAATCAGTCTGTCGAATTGTACTGCTTATTGATTGCGCTCCCCCGCCTCCCCGAAAGCGCCGGAGGCGGCCTATCGTCGTTGCTACGACTCCCGCCGCGAACCGCCCATGAGTCTGTCGAATTGTGATGCGCGCGCAATCCCGGTCAGTCCCCGTCAGCGTTTTTTAGGGAATCAGCGTCTTTCAACCATGCTTCCGTAAGCGCCGGGAGCACCGTGTCGGCTGAGCCTTTCAAGACCTTGAATCCATAGAGGTGCTTCCGAATTTCCAAATCAACGATGACCTTCTCTGCTGCGTGACGAGCGTGCTTGAGGATTCCAGCCGCAGGATAAACAGCCAACGATGTGCCGACCACGAGCACCCGCCCGGCATCCAGAATATGAGTTCGAGCCTGATCGTAATTCATGATTTCCTCACCAAACCAGACGATGTGTGGTCGCAACTGGCTACCTTCAGCGCACGCGTCACCCATCTGAATCGGGCTGCCTCCAATGTCGTAAATGAGAGAAGCGTCAGCGGTGCTTCTCGCTTTGCGCAACTCGCCATGAAGATGAATCACCTTTGTCGAACCAGCGCGTTCGTGAAGATCATCGACGTTTTGTGTGACAACGATGACTTCGAATCGCTTTTCAAGCTCGGCGAGCGCTTTATGAGCGGAATTGGGCTGCGCATTCGCTGCTTGCGCCCTCCTCTCGTTGTAAAACTCAAGGACGACACGCGGATTTTTACTCCACGCTTCGGGTGTTGCCACGTCTTCAAGTCGATGCTGTCGCCACAATCCATTACTGTCGCGGAAAGTCGCGATTCCGGAGGGAGCACTGATGCCAGCACCAGTAAAGACAAGTATCTTGCGAGGATTTATCGGCGGTTTCGGCATGCCTCATTGGATTACCACCCTACTCCCCCGCAAACAAGGAGGCCGTGGCAATCGAAAGCGGCAATCAGTCTGCCGAATTGTAATGCGAAATTGTAATTCGAGGGAATCCCTTCGGGCCTGATTGATTGCGCTCCCCCGCCTCCGCGAGAGCGCTGGAGGCGGCCTGTCGTCGTTGCTGCGACGCCCCGTCGCAGTTGGTGCCTGCGGCGCCCCGCCGCAGTCTCCGGGACATAGCGATTGCCGCCACCCACACGGCGACGAGGCGTCGCCCATACCTTCTGCGACGAGGGCGTCGCAGCTACGGCTCCTGCGGCGAACCGCCCATAACTCCGCCGCATTTCAAAATCAAAGAGGGCGGCGGATTTCCATCTTCCGCCGCCCTCCTGTCGTGTCCGCAATGCGGGCAGTTTTTTTACAGGCTCATGTGCTGCACGGCGTCGCTCCAATCGGAGTAGCCGGTCGAGCCGCCGACTGCGCGGATTTGGAAGACATACATCGTGCCCGGCGTAAGGCCGTTGATGGGCATGCTGCGGCTGTTGGTGATGAGACCCGCGCTCTGCCAAGGGCCGGGCGCGCCGCCTGCGCCGATGGCAGCGTAGCGCACCTCAAAGCAGCGGGCGTTGGCCACCGGCGTGCCGCGCAGGATGAGCTGGCCGCTGTTGCCGTTGAGGATGTCTTTGATGCGTGGTTTTGCCAGTGGCGAGCTTGCGCGGTTGGTGCTCACGGCTTCGAATCCGCTGGAAAGCAGCACGGCCATATCGTTGCCGTGGGTTTCCTGTACATAACCGGCGAGTTGACGCAGGAGACCTATCAACGCCTCCCGCTTGTTATGTTTATCCGCCGTCGCTGCCGTGCCGCCCTGGGCCTGCACGGCGATGGCGTTGGTAAATGCCGTGAGGCTGGCATCCAAAGCCGCCTGGGTCACAGGCGGAGTCGGGTAGGCTGCGTCGCCGTAAAGGTTTTCCGATACGGCTCCGGCGATTTCTTCGAGTGTGTGGTCGGGCGCATTCGCAAACCCGAGATTGACGCGCAGTTGCATGGTTTTTCTTTTGTTTTTTGGTTCTGGGATGTCGCCACCCCAGACAAGTCCGGGTTGGTCCCATCGGAGAGGGTTGCCCTGGGAGTCCGTTCCACCCCAGGTGGCTTTGGTTGGAGGCATAAAGTCAGGTCGGTATTAAAGAGCGTGGTTTCCGCCATGGACGGGCTGGTTTCCGGCCCGAAAACGGTCGTTTTCTCTGTAAAAGCCCGTTTTTCCCCGGCGGAGGGAACTCTCGCCACACCGGAGGGAACTCTCTCCGCGCTGGAGTAAACTCCCTCCACGGTGGACATAACTCTCTCCACCCCCAACGAGAACTCCCTCCGTTCCGGACAAAACTCTGTCCACTCCGGACAATACTCTGTCCGCGACGGAGAGAGTATTATCCGCCCTGAAATAACCTTTTCCACGACGGAGAGAGTATTGTCCGAGGCGGAGAGAGTATTCTCCAAGCCGGACAGAGTTCCCTCCAGACCGGAGAGAACTCCCTCCACAGGTCAAAAACCGCCACCCCGAGCGACGCAGCCAAGCACCACCCCGGCGATAGGTAAGGTGAACTGGAAGACAGAAAAGCATGCGATGGACGGGACTCTGGCGCATGGGCCGTGACTGTAAGGAGAGACGTAGCTTTGGCAAGCGCGGAGTTTTAGCGATTCCCCGTGCCGAGCCGGTTGGTTGAAAGAAGCACGCCTGCGTCCGGAGCGGGGATTTCCTAATCCCCGTTTGCTGCCCAGCAGCAACCAAAGCCGCACGACCTTGGGACATCGTTCACTCAGGGATGGCGCTGCACGCCATACGGGGATTAGGAGCCGTAAGACCGCCAAAGGCAAATCCCCACTCCGATTTGCTCACCGCGCTTGTGACACAACCGGATATGCGGCGGAATTTGTCGGTTTCGAAACGGGGCGGCTGGCTCGATTGAGCCTTGCCGGCTGTGGGGCGGGCGGTGCATCAAGGCGGGCATCACCACGCTATGAAACGCCGCACTTTCCTCGGACTCTCCACGCTCGCTCTTCCAGCTTTCCTTTCCGCCGGGGCGCCGGCGCGGAAGGTGCGCGTGGCCGTTATCGGGATGGGCAGCCGCGGGAGTTCGCACGCGCTTTCGCTCGGGAAGCTGGCGGGGGTGGAGGTTTCGCATGTGTGCGACCCGGACCCGAAGCGTGCGGCTTCCTCCGCGGCGGCGGTGGCGAAGGCGACGGGGCAGTCCCCCGCTCCGCTGGCGGATTTCCGGAAGGCGCTGGAGGACAAGTCGGTGGACGCGGTGTCGATCGCGACGCCGAACCACTGGCACGCGCCTGCGGCGATTCTGGCGATGAGCGCGGGGAAGCATGTGTATCTGGAGAAGCCGTGCTCGCACAATCCGCACGAGGGCGAGCTGCTGGTGGCGGCGGCGCGGAAGTTCCGGCGCGTGGTGCAGCACGGGACGCAGCGGCGTTCGTGGAGCGGGATTCGCGAGGCGATGCAGCGGATTCATGCGGGGGAGCTGGGGCATGTGCGGCTGGCGAAGGCGTTTTACTTTAACTCGCGCCCGACGATCGGGAAAGGGACGCCGGGGCCGGTGCCGGACGGGCTGGACTGGTCGCTCTGGCAGGGGCCTGCGCCGGAGCGGGAGTTCCGGACGAATTTCGTGCACTACAACTGGCACTGGTTCTGGCATTGGGGCAATGGCGAGCTGGGGAACAACGGCGTGCACATGCTGGACCTGTGCCGCTGGGGCGCGGGCGTGGACATGCCGGAGCGCACGGCGTCCGCAGGCGTGAAGGCGGGGTTCCCCGACGACGACCAGGAGACGCCCGACACGAACACGGTGACGTATGATTTCAAAGCGAAGACCGGGCCGGTGACGATCACCTGGGAATGCCGGAGCTGGGCAAACAAGACGCCGCTGGACCCGCAGCACGACGTGGCTTTTTACGGCGAGAAGGGAACGCTGCTCATCAACGGCGCGGGCTACACGATCCACGACCCGAAAGGAGCGAAGATCGCCGAGGGCAAGGGCTCCGGCGGCGATGCGGAGCACTTCCAGAACTTCATCGACGCCATCCGCGACGAAGCAAAGCTGACGGCGGAAATCGAGGAGGGCCACAAGAGCACGCTGCTGTGTCATCTGGGGAATTCGGTGTATCGCACCGGCGACGCGAAGAAGCTCTGGAAGCGCGAATACCGCGCAGGCTGGGAGCCCGTGGTATGACGCCGCCAGTCGCACTCGCACATCCGGAAACGGCGGCAATCAGCGCGCCGTTCGGCTTTCTCCACGCGGGGGATTTCGCAGCGGTGGACGGCCGCAGCATGGTGATCCTGCATGAACTCGGCGGGGAAAAGGAGCGCGCCAATTTCGGTCCGCGCGAACTTCGCGACCTCACCTGCGCGGCCCTCGAACGCTCGGGCTGGAGCGGCGAGTGGGGACTCGGCGGCGTCTGCCGCGAGATGGACGAGGCGGCGAACTTCGCGCTCGCCGGATACACGTGGTTCACTTTCGACCTCGCGCCGCGCGTGGAGGAATCGGCAGACACGGCGTCGCTCGACGAGCTCGACGCGCGA
>SXWH01000108.1 GCA_005791535.1 Verrucomicrobiaceae bacterium
GTCCGGGCGGGCGTCGGTGCATTGCAGGAAGTAGTCATGCCCTCGTTCCTCGATACCCATGACTTCCTGAATCTGTGGCTCGGTCTGAAGCATAAAGTTTTTCGGCGAGCCGCCGCCGAGGATGAAAACGCTGCTCATCTCGCCGCCCGATTTCGCATCATACACGATCGAGGCGGTCTGGTTGACATCGCGATTTACGTCCATGAGCAGCTTGGAATCGCGGAGGGACATTGCGGCGATATTCATGCCGATGGAACTGTCACCGGGGCTGCTCGTGAAAATCGGAACGCCATATTTATACGCGGCGGCAAGGACGCTGGTCTCGGGCAGACCGAGCTTTTTCTCCCGCGCGAAGACGTATTTTCCGAGCAGGTAATGGAATTCGTCTGTGCCCATCGTGCGCTGAAACTCGGGACCTTGAATGACCTCGCGCACAAACGCGTCGGTATCGAGCAGCACGTCATAGTCGAAAAGGACGTCGTAAATCCGGATGATTCCTTCCTTGCGAAGATGCACGTCATCAAGGAACGGCGAACCCGCGTAGAGCTCCATTCCGAGACCGTAGTGCAAATCATGGTATAGATTCGCGCCGGTGCTGATGATCCAGTCCACAAAGCCGGCCTTCATCAGCGGAACGATGGCCGCCTTGCCAAGGCCCGCCGGAGTGAGCGCACCGGTGAGCGACATGCCGACCGTGGCATTTCCGGCGATCATCTTTTGCGTGAAGAGTCGGCAAGCCTCCGCGAGGCGTCCGCCGTTGTATGCTTTAAACGTGTCATCGACTAGCTGCGCAACGCTCAGGCCTTTGCGGATGGAATTTGGGAGAAGACGTGGAAATTTTTTGTTCAGCGACATGTTGCGCGGTTTAGGGAACGCAGGGCTCAAGTGCAAGGGTTTCGATTCAATCGAACCACTCGTCTTCAGGATCAAATGCGGGGACGACGAAGTTGAGCAGCTTGAGCTTTCCGACCGCGCGGTGCCTGCAGCCGGGGCGAATCGTTACTGTTGTCAAAGGTCGCAGCGGAATGCGATCGCCGTCCACTTCGAGAAATCCCTCACCCTCGATCACCACATAGGTTTCCGTGAGACGCTTGTGATAGTGAACGCGCGCAGTTTCGGAGATTTCGACGAGGTGTGCGCTCAGCAGCGGGCTGGCTAGCTCGGCAAATGCACGGCGCGCCATACCGCACGGGCATGGGACTCCGGCGATTTCGTCGAGTTGAGCAGAAGTGTAGCGTTTCATTTTTCAGAGCGGGCCTTCGCGTAATCCGCGACGAACTCCGTGATGACATCCTCGGTGACGTGCGGAAGCGTGATGATATGCGCGATGTCGCGCCTTGGAGCGATGATCCATTTTTCCATCAATGCGGCGGGTGGTCGGGGAAAGACGACCGTGACCGAGTTCTTGTGACGCCACGCCGGGATGCCGGCTTCGTTGAGTCGGGACTCGGCAAAGGCGGCGAGTTCCATACTGCGGCGGACGATTTCCGAAATGCCCTCGAGTCCGAGGCTGCGCAGGCGATACCACAGGAAAAGCGGGCCGAACGCACTCCGGGAGCCGGCAATCGTCGTGTCGAGCGCGCCGATGTATTCGATGCTCCGTGCGATACGATCCACGTTTCTTTTCTTCGCGAGAACGACGCCGCACGGCAGCGGCGACCCGAGTAGCTTGTGCCCGCTGATGCTGATGCTGTCGGCACCGGCGGCGAAGTTCCACGGTTGTGGTTCGGTAACGAATGGCAGAATCATCCCGCTCAGCGCGGCATCGGCGTGGATGTAGGATTGGGAAATCGCGAGGTCTTCGAGAATGCCGCGGATGGTGGCGAGATTGTCGATCGCTCCCTTCATCGTAGTTCCGATATTCGCGAAGATGATGGGCGGAGCGTCGCGGTGGATTCTTAGTGTTTCACGAAGGTCGGTGTAGTCGATTTCGCCGTTTGCTTGGGATTTCAGCATGATGCTGCGGGTGTGCTGGAGGCGCAGGACTTTTGCGACGGAGTAGTGCGTGTCTTCGCTGAAGTAGCATATCCCATCCGGGTGCAATTCGCGGGCGACGTAGAGCCCATACATATTGCCTTCGGTGCCGCCGCTCGTCACGTAGCCCCACCAGTTGCCTTCCTCAGCCTGCGCGTAACGGGCAAAATCCGCGAGTACGTCGCGCTCAAACTCCAGCGTGTTCAGCCGGTAGTTGGACGGGCCGAATGGATCGCCGATATTGTTCGCAGACCACGCGAAGAATGGAGCTAGTTCCGAGTAGTCGAAGTCCTGATTGCACGGATATCCGATATTCGAACGGCGGAGGCCCGCGAGTTTGTCGGCGAGCGCATCGAGCCGGTGCCGGTCGGCGTCGGGTAATCGCGGTCTTGGAGTCATCTCCCTCACCTTAAAAGGAAACTTCACACCGGGCAATGATGGACGTTTTTTCGTTTGGACGCGAAGCTCGCGCCGGGCATGCTTCCGGTGTGAACAAGCGGATCAAAGCGCAGGTGATTGCCGAATGGCGGGGGCTCCCCGAGGAGCCGTTCCCGCAGGATACGTCGCAAGCCGTCGGACCGCTCGTCGCTGCCCTGATGAAGGATCTCGGTCTTTCGGACCGCATGACGGAGGAGCAGATCATCGCTGCATGGCGCGAAATTGTGGGCGAGTTTCTCGCCGGGCATTCAAAGCCGAACCGCCTTTACGAGGGCATACTTTACGTCCGCGTTCTCCAGTCCTCGATGATGTTTGAACTGGAGCGCACATTCCGGAAGGAAATCCTCGAAAAACTGCGGAAGCGTTTCGGTCGGGCGATTCGGGATGTCCGCTTCAAGATGGGCTGAGGCTTTTTAAAGCCCGCGGGCTTCCAGCCATGCGAGGGCCTTCGCATAACTGGCGCGGTGGATGAAGTGAGCAAATTCTCCGTCCACCGGCTTCGGGAGTGCCGCGGCGTGGGTATCGATTTGCTCGGACACGGACTTCAGCTTTTCGAGATGCGCCGATGGGTCACGTTGGTAAAAATCCCTGTCTGCGATGACTGCGATTCGTTCGCGGAGGGCATCGGCGAGCAGCTTGTATTCAGCATTCATGTTCAATTCGTTGCGGCGCTTCCGGCGGGAGGATTCTGTTTCCAATTGTCCGTACGGAAAGGGCTGGCCGGTAGGCCCGCGCCGTTCACCAGATTGCAGTCGGGGTTATCCGCCCAGCCGTAGCGCACCGCTACCGGGGCAGGGACTTTCGGGCTGGAGACGACGACGTGATCGCCTTCGAGTGTGACGTCGGCCCAGTGGAAAACCTTGTCCTCGCCCGCGACCGCGAAGCCCTTGATTTTGTCGCCATCGGCCGCCTTCAGTCCATCTGCATGACTAAAATTAAGCCGGATCTTTCCATCTTCCGCCTGCATGCCGCCGTAGATCGGCCCGCTGTATGGAATCTCCTCAAAGTAAGTCGCCGCCAGCGCCGCGAGTGCGAGTCGTTTGCCGACGTCCTGTTTGTTTTTCGGGTGGATGTCGTTTGCTTCGCCGAGATCGATCGTCACGGCCATCTCCGTCCGCGGAACCTCCAGCGTGTTCAATTGCGCCTCGCGAATTTGCGCCCAGTAGCTGTCCGCGGGTTGCTCGCGTTTTGGGAAATAGTTGGCCAGCTGTACGAAGAGAAAGCTGAATTCGCTCTCCTCGCGCGGAATCGCCTGGGCGCGTGCAAACTCAAACCGCCAAGCGAGAATCATCGTGCTGAAAAGTTTCGTGTAGAGCTCCATGTTTCCGCGGTTGTTGAGTCCCGCGTTGCTCTCGCCCTGATACCAAATTGCTCCGCGAATTGTGTATGGCGTGAGCGGTGCAATCATGCCGTTGAAGAGCCCCATCGGAGCGGAGTATAAAGCGTCGGGTCCATCCGGCGCGCGAGGAGCTTTCGGTGCGGGTTTACCCTCGGTTTTGGCCTTCTCGGCTTCATCCTTAAAAACCTTTAGCTTTTCCTCATACTCGGCCTTGGCCTGCGGATAAGCTGCCAGCTTCCGCTTCCAGTGTTCCTCAAAAGCCGCGTTCGTTTTCATGCCGCTGGCGGGTATCCAGGTTTCCACCGGCGTCCCGCCCCATGAACTGTGGATCAGCCCGACCGGTACCTTCAATTTTTGGTGGAGTTCGCGCACGAAGAAATAACCCACAGCGCTGAAAGTCGGTGCGTCCGCCGGAGTGGCGATGCTCCATTTTCCGCTGACGTCCTCAAGCGGCGTCTCGCTTCCCTTTTTTGCGACGGTAAAGACGCGGATGTCCGGGAAATTGCAGCCGGCAATTTCCTTCTCGGCATCCTTCGCATTCTTGACGACCCATTCCATGTTGCTTTGTCCGCTCGCGAGCCACACTTCCCCTACGGCGACGTTTTTGACGGTGAGGGTGTTCTTCCCGGAAACGGTCATTTCGCCGGAAGCACCGGGTTTGAGGCCTGCGAGTTTCAACGACCATTTTCCTTTTTCATCCGCTTTCGTGGAAACTGACTGCCCGCCCAGTTTGACCGTGACGGTCTCTCCCGAATCGGCCCAGCCCCAGACATTGGCTTTTGTCTCCTGAAGCAGGACCATGTTGTCGCTAATGATGGCTGGAAGCCGCACGTCTGCGATGGCAGGAATGGTAGCCGTGAGAAATAGGAGTGGAGTGAATTTCATGCCGCGAGGATGCGGAGCGGCCCGAATCTGTCCAGCGCGGTTTTAACGTTCGACGAGTGAAACCGCGCAACCGCGCGAACTGTCCCTTTGCGTGCGAGGCGCGCCGTCGATTAGCGTCCTGCCAACAACCAACCCGCCAACATGATCGAAATCGAGGTTTACGCCGCTGGAATCCGCAATCTGGAGAAAATCCTGGAGCTTGATCGTGAGTTTGAGACGATCACCGGGCTGCACTACAAGGTCGATAGCAATCACGACATTGTTTACATGGAATTCGAGTCGCCCACGTTCACGGTGACCGAACTGAAGGCAATCTTCTCAAAGCTCGGATTGGATGCCAAAATTGTCGGCAACATCCCTGCCGAATTGAGCCCGAAAAAGACAAAGACTCAGCCAATCAAGCTTCCGGCCTGACGGTGCGCGCTTCATGATTACTGCGCTCGGCAGGACGGTCATCACATTTCTCAATTATCTCGGGGAGGTCGCGCGGCTTGCTGAGGAGATCGTTCACTCGGTATTTGTCTCCAAGATTCGCTGGAGACTTCTTCTTCAGCAGATTTACGAAATAGGGACCCGCTCGCAACTCGTCGTGATGGTCACCGGCGCCTTCACCGGTGCGGTATTCGCGGCGCAGCTTTTCTTTCAGCTCCGCAATTTCAGCATGGAGACAACAGTCGGCTCCGTGACGGCAGTGGCAATCTTCCGCGAGCTGGGACCTGCGCTATCCGCTTTGATGGTCGCAGGCCGCGTGGGTGCAGCAATCGCGGCTGAAATCGGAACGATGAAGGTTACCGAACAGGTGGACGCGCTTCGTGCGCTGGGAGTCCATCCAGTCGATTATCTGGTTGTGCCGCGTGCGCTGGCGATGATGATTTCGATGCCCCTGCTCGTGCTCGAGGCCTGCATGCTTGCGCTGGTCGCGTGCTACTTGGTTTCCGTTCAAACGCTCGGGGTCGCCGAGGCTCCGTTCCTGCGGAATCTCGAGCATTGGGTCGGCTTGGAGGATATCTACAAGGCGATTATCAAGGCGTTTGTGTTTGGAGTGATTATCGTCCTTGTTGCGTGTCATCAGGGGTTGAAGACCAGCAACGGCGCGGCAGGAGTCGGTCGCGCACCGACGGAGGCGGTGGTGATTTCCTCGCTCTCGATACTCGTCTCAAATTTTGTGCTGACCTTCGCGTTGGAGGTCCTCTTCCCGGTGGACAAATGATCGAGACACGCGATTTGTTCAAGAGCTTCGGGAGCAAACAGGTCCTCCGCGGCGTGAGTTTGAAGGTGGAGCCCGGCGAGACGCTCGTAGTGCTCGGCCGTTCGGGCTGCGGGAAGAGCGTGATTTTGAAGCACATGATTGGCCTCATGCGGCCGGACTCCGGCGAGGTGCTGGTCGATGGTGAATCGATATCCAATCTCACCGAGCGCCAGCTCGGTCCGGTGCGGGCCAAGGTGGGAATGCTGTTTCAAAGTGCCGCGCTTTTCGACTCGATGAGTGTCGAGCAAAACCTCGCGTTTCCATTGCTGGAGCAGGGGGTTCGCGATGAAAAGGAGATCGATGAGCGCGTCGCGCAGGCTTTGGAGATGGTGGACCTCGACGGTGAGCAGCGGACAATGCCTGCCGACCTCAGTGGCGGTATGCGCAAACGTGTCGGCCTTGCACGAACGATTGTCGGCAGACCGCGATGTGTTCTCTACGATGAGCCGACCACCGGTCTCGATCCGATTACGTCCGACAGCATCAATCACATGATCCGGCGGCTGCAAAAGCGGCTCGGCGTGACTTCCATTGTGGTGACTCATGACATGAAGACGGCTTTTTACTGCGCCGACCGTGTTGCGCTGTTGCACGAGGGGCGGCTCCACTTCCTGGGTTCTGTCGACGAGCTTCGAAACAGCACAGACAGCGTGATTCAGGACTTCATCCACGGGCACAGTGGTGATACCGACTAAGACATTATGGAAAAAACCTCACACGGCACCGAGTGGAAAGTCGGCTTGTTTCTTTTCATCAGCATTTTGGTTGGCGCTTCACTCGCAGTCTACTTCGGTAAACTCGGAACGGGCTTGGAGAAGCACTATGAGATAACTGTTGAGTTCGAAAACGCGGACCGCCTGCTCGGCGGAGCCGATGTTTATCTCTCGGGCGCAAAAGCCGGTTTTGTCTCGAAAGCGCCGCAACTCATCCAGGGGCGCTATGCCGTGCAGGTGGGGCTCAAAATCAAAGACAACATCAAGCTGCCGAAGAAGTGTGACATCGTCGTGAACAGCGCGGGATTGATGGGTGATGTCTCGATCTCCATCAACCCGCGGAAAGATGCTTCGCCCGATGACGCAATCGAACCCGGTGCTTACATCGTAGGCTCACGGCAGGAGGGATTGACCGACCTTGGTGCGAAAGCCGGTGATGTGATGGAGGAGGTAAAGCGAACCATGGAGAAAATGAACCGCGACCTGCTCAGCGATGAGAACGTGAAAAGCGTGAAGGCCACTTTCGAGAACCTCAAAGTGACGACGGAAAATTTCAAGAAGGCTACTACAGACCTCGATTCACTCGTGGCGAAAGGCAAGGACGCCATGACTTCCGCCAAGGATGCGATGGATACTGCGAAAACCGCAGTTGGCAAACTCGACAGCGCGCTCGCGAAGGCAGACGCCGCGTTTGGAAAGATCGATTCTGCCGTGGATGGAATGAAGGCGACATTCGCTTCGATTTCGAAGTTCTCGGACACTGCCGGGAAGACCATGGATTCGGTGCGAATCCTCGTTAACAAGGCGAATGCTGGAGGTGGCGCGCTGGGTCTTTTGCTGGCGGACAAGGAAACGGCTGCGAACCTGAAGGCTCTCGTTCGCAATTTGAAAGAGCGAGGAATCCTCTTCTACAAAGACAAACCGAAAGAGTAGCTGCCATTAGCGGCAATCTCTCTGCTCGCCAGTCGGCGTGGATTCGGATATGCGGGGCAGTGTGCGACTCGTAGTTTTCCTCATATTTCTGACGCTCCCGATGTTCGCAGCGGAGCGGTTCACGGGGTTTCAATCCTGCGCATCTTCCGGCTGCCACGGCGGCGGGAAAGGCGATGACCAGTTGTGGACGTGGATGAAGAAGGATCCGCACGCGAGGGCGGACTCGATCCTCGGCGCGGCGCGGAGCAAGCGAATCGGCGAAACGCTGGGAATCGCAGACCCGGTGAAGAGCGAGCAGTGCACGGTGTGTCATTCGCCCATGCAGAGCGCAGCACTCGAGCGGCTCGCCGCGGGCGTGAAGGCAAACCGCGGAGTGAGCTGCGAAGCGTGCCACGGCCCGGGCGAGAAATGGCTGCGCTTTCATACGCGTCCGGATGTGACGCACGCACAGCGCGTCGCCGCCGGGATGCGCGACCTTTCCCAACCCGCCCAGCGCGGAAACACGTGCGCCGGCTGCCATCTTCATCTGCCCGCCGGACTGCAGGCCGCGGGGCATCCGGAGCTGCGGTTCGAGCTAGCGCGGCAGCTCGCGGAGCTCCCGCCCCACTGGACGGGCGACACGCCGATGGATGCACCGCGCGCGTGGATCGCCGGGCAGGCCGTGTCGCTCCGCGAGCTGGCGTGGCGCGCGCAGAAGACGCCGGATGAGGGAATCACCGCGCGCATTCGTGCGCTGCACTGGATGCTCGGCCAGACGGAAAGCGGAAAGTCGGCGCTGCCGGAGAGCGTGGAGGATCTCTCGGAGTTGCGCTCCGCTGCAAACCGTCTCGCGACCGGTGCATCGAAGACGCGGTGGACGGAACTGCTGGTGAAGGGGCAGATAAAGACGATTTGCGACAACGCAGCGATGTTCCGCGACGCCGCGCAGGATGCCGTGGTGCTGCGGCGCAGGGCGGAGGTCGTGGTTCCTGCAATCCGCGCACTGGCACTCGCGCTGCCCGGAGCGAAGGGCGGGAAATTCGACGAGGTGATTCGTGGCATGGAAGACCAGCTCCGGAGCCCGGTTTCGTTCACGCCGGCGACGTTCGCCGCGCTTTTGGAGAGTATTCCCGCCGTGCTGCCGTAGGGCGTGTCGGTTTCATTTTCATACACTATGATCACCCGTGCTTTTCTTTCACTCTGCATCCTTGCCTCGTCAGCCGCAGCCGCCGACTGGCCGACGTTTCTAGGACCGAATCGCGACGGCACTTCGCCGGAGACGGGCGGCCTGCTCGATGCGTGGCCGAAGAGCGGTCCGACGGTGCTCTGGTCGCGCGACATCGGCACCGGTTACGCTGCGCCGAGCGTGATTGACGGGATGCTGGTGCTGTTCCACCGCGAAGGCGATTTCGAGGTCGCCGAAGCGATGGACGCCGTGACCGGAAAGTCGATTTGGAGCTACAAGGCGCCGACCAAGTTCGAGGACCCGTTTGGCTACAACAACGGCCCGCGCAACGCACCGCTGCTGACAAAGGACCGCTGCTATTTGTTCGGTGCCGACGGCAATCTCATCTGCCTCGACCGCGTATCGGGAAAGGAATTGTGGAAGCGGGTGACGTCGAAGGAATTCGATGTTCCCGAGGCGTTCTTCGGGGTCGGTAGTGCGCCGGTGCTGGATGGGAATCGGCTCATCGTGCAGGTCGGCGGACAGACAAACTCGGGCATCGTGGCCTTTGATGCCGCGACCGGAAAAACGCTGTGGGAAAATGGCGGCGAAAAGACGTGGAACGGGGTTTTGATGAAAGGCTGGCCCGGCGAGCCGTTCGTGAAATGGGACGTGGGGCACCCGGGTTTCCAAAAAGCCGCGAGCTACTGCACGCCGGTGCTGGCGACGATTCACGGCCGCCGTCATGTGCTTACGGTGACACGTCAGGGCCTTCTTTCGCTCGATCCCGAGACCGGCGCGCACAACTTCTCGTTCTGGTTTCGCTCCAATCGCGAGGAGTCGGTGAACGCCATGACGCCCATCGTGAAGGACGATCTGATTTTCATTTCATCCGCCTACTACCGAAGCGGCTCGGTCCTGCTCCGCGTGAAGCCGGATGGCAAGGGAGTCGATGAAGTGTGGCGCTCGCTTTCCCTTGAGATGCATTGGTCCCAGCCGAATCTCGTGGATGGGAATCTCTATGCATTCAGCGGACGCAATGAGCCCGACGGAGTCTTCCGGTGCGTGGATTTCATGACGGGAACGGTGAAGTGGGAGCGGGATGAGCGGTGGCGGAAAGGTGGCCACGGCAAGCTTCGCGGCGAGCCGATGCCCGATGTATTCGCGCGGGGATGGGCGATTCACGTGGACGGAAAACTGATCGCCCTCGGCGAAGCCGGCCTGCTCGGGCTCTTCAAGCCGGACTCCACGAAGTGCGTGGAACTGGCACGCTGGCAGGTCCCGGGGCTCGTGTATCCAACATGGGCGGGACCGGTTCTCTCAAACGGCCGCCTGTATTTGCGCAGCGAGGAAAAGCTCGTGTGCGTGGATATTGCGAAACGCTAGGCGCTTCACAAACGTCAGCGCGCCCAGATTCGTTCGAACTCCTGCTTTCGCACCCAGCCGGCGCGGTCGCCCTCGGCGCGGACGTAGAAGTATCCGCCGCGCTCCTTCTCCACGCGTGCCACTTCGCCCGCGGGGAGTTTCACGAGTTCTTCGCCGTCCCGCGTGGGTGTTAAGCGGAGCGACGTAGCGTCTTCCAGCGCGACTCCGAGGTTCGCACGACGGTGGATGCCGAAGAGCGCCGGAAGCGAAAGCATGAACACGGTGAGCAGCAGTGCCGCCATTCCTTGATGCCAGTCGGCGCGCCGCGCTCCGATGAGGCGTGGAAGGATAAGCAGCGTCACACCGCCCCAAAGACCCACGCTGGCGGCGACGAGCCAGATATTCGGCGGGAGCCATCCCGAGTAGCTCTCATGCCACGCGAGGACAGGGTTCTGGAGCTCCGATTTCTTGCGCGCAAATGCGAGATTGGCCGCGGTGTTGGTATCGCGCGGGTTCAGCAACGAAGCGCGTTCCCATGCGAGGATGGCGTGCCCAGGGCGCACGACCTTCCATTCGGCATTGCCGAGATTATGCAACGCGCCGTGCGAGTAATTGCCCTCCGAAACGATCTCGCGAAGTTGGTAGGCGGCTTCGCCGTAGTCGCCGGAGACCATCGCGGCGGTGGCCTTCTCGAAACGGTCGCTTGGTGCTTCCGCAAATGCGACCGAAGACACGAGGATGAGCAGAAATTGAACGAGGAGTTTCATGGCTCAGGATTTCGCGCTCAGGCGGGCGAGTGTGTGTTCGAGGTCGGGCATGACGCGGTCCGGTTTCAGCGTGATTTCCGCTCCGTAGCGGCGTGCTTCGGCTGAATCAAAGATCGACTTTGCCGTTGCGGAAGCGCGTTCATCGTCGCGCAGAGCGTGCAACACTTCCTCCTGCGTGAGGCTCACGGATTTCGTGGTATCGAGCGGCGATGCGGCCTCGCGAAGTGCGCGGGTGCTCGCCGCCAGAAACGCGGATTGGTCGCCGCGACGTGCCGCTGTTCGGGCTTCCTCCAGAGCGAGTCGTGCAGCCGCACGGGCCTTCCGACGGCGAACGATTTGTGGATTCGCCGCGAGAAAATCACGGCGCTTTTTCCGGAGCCAAAGCGCGAGCAAAATGAGCGGTGGAGCCAGTTGCCCAAGCAGAAACCACTGCGACCACAGCAGCGGGCGCAGGCTGTTGCTCCAGAGTCCCGTGCTTTCAGCAAGTCCGGTCAGTGCGGGCTCGATGGGCTTTGGTCCCTTCTCGGGTTCGGATTCGGCTGCCTTCTCGGTTCCGGAATTGGTGTCGGGCACGGCTGCAACTGCCGCAGCGGCAGCCTTCACCTTGATGGGTTGTGGCGGAATGGTGACATCCACGTAGGCAGCCTTGGCGGGGTCGAAGTAGCTGAATGGAATCGCGGGTGTCCCGCGAGTGCCGGAGTTCTTCGGTACGAGTGTGTAAGTGAACGTTTTCGTCGCGAGCAGCGGTGCCGAATCATCGTTCGCCGAGGCTAGGTCGGTCGTCGGTTTATAGGTTTGCCAGTCGGGGTTGTCCTTTGGGAGTTCCGGAGCCGAGACGCCGGAGAGATTGCCCTCGCCGGTGAGCGAAATTGCGAGCGTGATTGGCTCGCCGGTTTCGACCTCCGTCGCGGACAGCTTGGGCGCGGAGAGACTGAAAGTGCCGATGGCGCCGGTGAATCCCGGCGGTTTGCCTTCTTTCGGAAGCGGTAAAACACGGAGTTTGGCGGAGGGCACATCAACCGTGCTTTGCACCTGCATCGCGAAACCGCGGCCGATGCCGTTGATGTCGCGTTTCTGCACGTGGACGATGACCTGGCAGTTGATCTCCGTATCGCCTTCCTTCAACGGCGTGATTTGGATTGGCTTCGCGAGCGCGCGGCGTTTCTCGCCGTTCACGTCGATCTCGACGCTGCGGGTGGAGTTATCGATATGGAAAACAGCAGCGCCGGATGTTTTTGCGACATGCTGGATGTAGGTCGGGCTTTCGTCCGGAGTTTCCACAAAGAGCAGGCGACCGGGGATGGTCTCGCCCACGTAGAAATCGCGCTTCGGCAGGTCGAGCGATGATTGAAGCGGCTGGTAGCGCTGTTCGCCGGGCTGTGCTTCGGCGACTTCGATTTGCGATTTCGGAATCGTGATCTTGCGGTCGCCAACGGCCATTTCGAACGATGGGACTGTAACGGTTCCTGCGCGCTGCGGAATCGCGATGAAGCGATAGGTCGTCACTCCGCTCGCCATCATCGAGCGACCGGCCGCTTGAAAAGTCATGCCGTCTACTTCGGGAAGCTGTGGCGGCTCAACAAGACGCGTGATTCCCATGACGGTGACACGAAATTCCACCGGACGTCCGACGCGCGCAGGGCCGGCAAACATCGCGCTGGCTCCGCCATCGATGGCGCCGCTGTCGGGCGCGATCCGTTGAATCTCCACGCGCGGGAAACCGGGTAATGCCGGCGGAATCGTGGGCGGTTGTTCCGCGGGCTGCTGCGCGTAGAGAGTGACGGCGCAGCCGACCAATGCGGCGATGCGCCCTAACGGCGAGGAGTTTGAAAAACCGAGATTACTCACCAGTCGCGTCCTTTCTTTCCTTTGGGTTGTTGCTGACCGCCACGTCCGTCGGGACGGGGCTGGCCGAGCGGATCGGGTTCATTGCTTGGGTCGCCTCCGGCTGGCTGACCATCGGGTGTGATGTTCATCGTTCGCTGTTTCAGCACCTCTTTGAGCCACTTGCTCATTTCCGGAGAAATCTCCCGTTCGCCGCCGATTCGTTGCTCCTGCTTTTCGCCGGCTTTGTCCTTCGGGTTCTTGCCCTTTTCCTCCTCTGATTCCTCGTCCTCCTCCTCGCCGTCGCCCTCTTGCATCATTTCCGGCGGAATCTTGGAGCGCAATTTGCCCATCATTTTCTTGAGCTCTTCCCGCATCTTTTCGACTTCGGCGGCCTGTTTCTCCAGTTGCTCCTTGAACTTCAGCAACTCCTGGATGTGCCGCTCCACGACATCTGCGTTGAATGGAGCGTCGGAATCCGCCGGTTCCAATTCGGCTGCGCTGCGGAAGTCGCCGACCGAACGCCGCCATTTGCCGAGTGCGGTGCCGAGCAGGTCGAGTCCGCGGGTGTTTGCATCGCGCGATGCGCGGAGCTGCTTTCGGGCGGCGCGGGCCTCGAGGTAGGCCTCGACGATGTCCTGAACGTCGGTGCTCTGCTCGGCGATGGGCTTCTTGGCACGAAGCACTTCCTCTGCGAGCGCTGTCGCAGCGGCGCCCGTATCGAGCAATTGCTGCCGGTTGCCCTCACCTTTCAGCGTTTCCTTTCCCTGCGAAAACCGGACGTGGCCCAGATTATACAGCGCGGGCGTCACGACGGTTTCCTGCCCGAGCGAAGCAGCGTTGCGCAGGAGTGACTCGGCTGCTTTCAAATCGCCGTCCTTCATCTTTTGCAAACCGGCGTTGTAAAGTTCGCGCGCGGTTCGCGGTGCGGCGTGGAGCGTCGCGGTGAGCAGTGCTGCGATGGCGAGTGTGCGGATCATCATTTAACTGGCTGGTTGCGCGGCCCTCTGGCGGCGGCGGGTTCGAAGTAGAGATTCCACCACGAGGAGGAAAATGGCAACACCCAGAGGCCATTGGTAGCGGTCGATTCCGAGCTTGCGAACCTGCGTGAGCGGCTTGCCTTCCGACTGGCGCAGGGTGCGTCCGACATCGGCCATCGAGCCTGCGATATTTTGAAGCAGCCGGTAGTTTCCGCCGGTAGTTTCTGCGATTTCGGTGAGCGTCTTTTCATCAAGGGCGCTGTTCACCGGCTGGCCGGAGCCGTCGAGCATGGGGACCATTTCGCCGCCCGGGCCGGGTATCATAATGGGCGCGCCGTTAGGTGTTCCCACGCCGACCGTGTAAACAATTACGCCTTCCTCGGCGAGTTTGCCGGCGGCTTTGATGCCGAGTTTCTCGAGATCCTCGCCATCACTTATTACGATCAGAACCTTTCGTTTTTCGGTTTTTTCAAATGCACCACGGGCCGCAAAGAGAGCACTTGCGATGTCCGAGCCCGGGACCGAGAGGGAATCGGGTGAAAGGTCGGAAAGCGTCTCTTCAAATGCATCGTAGTCGAGCGTCAGCGGGCACCACAAAAATGCGTCGCCCGCAAACGCCACCAGGCCCACGCGTCCACCGGCGTGGCGCGTGAGAAAATCGCGGATGGCGAGTTTCGCGCGTTCAAGTCGGTTCGGCTGCACGTCCTTCGCGAGCATCGACTTTGATACATCGAGGAGGAAGACAACATCCTCGCCCTTCCGCTGCACTTCCTCCTCCAGAACGCCCCATTGAGGGCGCGCGAGCGCGATGCCGAGAAGCAGCACGGCGAGCAGAAGAATCCCGTTTTTAATGATGCGGCGGATCGGACTGTGGTGCCCAAGCAGCGACTCAAGCTGTCCGGCCTGTGCAAACGCAGCAAGTTGCTCACGGCGTTTGCGTGCCGACCACGCGATGAGGATCGCGAGAAGGAGAACGGTCGCCGCTGCGAGCCAGAGCCATGCAGGTTCTGCGAAGAGAAGTCTGTGTTTCATGGCACCCTCCTGAACCGCGTGTTCGCGAGAATGAGTTCCAGCAGCAGCAGCGCAATCGCGGCAATCAGCGGGACTTGATAGAGCGGGGTGTAAGTCCGGCGGCTCCGTAACTTTTTCTCGGTCTTTTCGAGGCGGTCGATATCCGCATACACGGTGTCGAGTTCCTGCATATTCGTCGCCGTGTAGCTTTTTCCTCCGGTGAGATTCGACATCTTCTCAAGCACGACGTAGTTCGCCGGCGAGAGCTGGGTGATGTAGCCACCCATGGGACGCCCGTCAGGCCCGATATCGAATTTCCCCGTGCTGCGGTCGAAGTTGTAAAGCATGCACGGCTCGTTTTTGCCGATGCCGACCGAGTAAATGCGGACCTTTTCACCGCGCGCGAACTCTGCGGAGGGTAGCGGTTCGAGTGTCTCCCATTTGTTGTTGTCGCCATCGGTGAGGAGCATGATGACCTTGCTCTTGCTGTCCTTTTGCGAAGCGAGACGGCGCACGGCGAGTCCGGTAGCGTCACCAATCGCGGTGCCGACCTGATTGATGAGGCCGATGTGCAAGCGGTCGAACTGCTGAAGCAGCCAGTCGTGATTCAAAGTCGGAGGGCAGATAAGGTAGGGCACGCCGCTGAATACCACGAGCCCGATACGGTCGCTCGGGCGTTGGGCGATGAAGCCCTTCATCTTCTCCTGCGCGATATCGAATCGCGTCTTGAGCGTGCCCGGCGGTGCCATATCGAGCGCCATCATCGACCACGAGAGGTCATACACGATCATGATATCCACACCGCTCGATTGCACCTCGGTTTCCTCATTGATGAGGCGGGGTCCGGCGAGTGCCGCGATCGCAAGCGCGACGATGATCGTGCGGAGAAAAAGGAAAAGCCGGCCCGCGCCCGAGCGAACGCGACCGCCGATGGAGCGAACCAGTTCCGCGCTGGAAAAAAGAATCGAGCCCTCGCGACTGCTGCGTCCGCGAAGGAACGCGTAGATTGGCAGAAGGGCGAGCAGTGCCAGTGCCCAAGGATACTGGAATTCGAAGGAGCCCGTCATGATTGAACTGCGCTTTGCGTTACGCCCGCGGGCACTGCGCGGCGTCCTTCGATTCGCGAAATGAGAGACAGGACCATCTCGGTGGAAAGCTGAGATGGCGGCTGCGGTGTCGGCGAGAATTTTGTCTCGTCGCACGAAGTAAGGATTCCGGTTGTCTCGGCTCCGAGTTGCGTGTCCCACCTTGGGTGGGCTGATAGCCAATCAATCAGCTCCGCCGTCGTTGCACCGCGGGCGGGAATGCTGAACGCCTCAAGAAGATACTCGCGGAGAACGCGGACGAGTTCATCGGGCTGCGGACTCGATGCAACCATGGTGTCCAGTTTCCTGCGCGCGATGACGTATGGTGGTGTCGGCGGTGCGGACTGTTTGCGTGGAATGGACGCGAGCACTGCGGCGAGCACGGCAATGATTCCCGTGCCGATGAACCACGGGCGAAGATCGCGCTTTGTCTCCACGCTCGGTGGCAGTTCAGCCCGCGGCGGACGAAGATCGGGAATCGGGCCGGGATCTTTTGTGATCGCCGCAGAAGCTTCAACTGTGAGCAGCGCGATGGCGGCGAACGTGAGCATCCGTTTCATCTCCGCCTCCTTGTTTCGAAGAACCGCTGCAAAGTGGACGCGAAATCATCGTCGGGAGCCAGACGCACGACATCGACCGCGCTCTGCGTGAGCGCGCGGTCCAGATGCTCGAGTCGTTGTGCCGATTTCTCCGCAAACGCCAGACGGGTGCTGTTGCGAACGGTGTCGAGTTCGAGCAGTTCGCCGGTCTCCGCATCCTCCAGAAGGAGCAGCCCCGCCGGCGGCATCGCGCGCTCCCGTTCGTCGTGAAGATGCACGCAGACGAGATCGTGCCGGGAATTGGTCTGACCGAGTTCGCGGAACAATTCGTGCCGGCCTTCGGTCGCGTCAAAGCTGTGCAGAAAATCCGTGAGCAGAAAAACCACGGACCTGCGATGAAGCACGTGGTTCACAAAACTGAGCGCCGCACGGATGCTCGTGCCGCGCTTCTTCGCGGGAAAAGCCAGTGCTTCACGAATGATGCGGAGCAGGTGCTTGCGGCCCTTTTTTGGTGGTACGAAAAGCTCCACATCCTCGCTAAAAAGCAGCAGTCCGACCTTGTCGCCATTTCGAAGCGCGGAGAAGGCGAGCGTCGCGGCGACCTCGGCAGCGAACTCGCGTTTCGAGCGATCGGAGGAGCCAAATGCGCCGCTCGCCGAGATATCGAGCACGAGCATCACGGCGAGTTCGCGTTCCTCACGGTGGAGTTTCACAAACGGCCGCCGCATCCGGGCGGTGACGTTCCAGTCAATCGTCCGCACATCGTCGCCGGGCACGTATTCCCGCAGTTCCTCGAAGTCCATTCCGCGACCCTTGAACTGGCTTTGGTAAGCGCCGGTCATGAGGTCGTTCGCGAGCTTGCTCGTTCGCAACTCAACGCGGCGGACTTTCTCGACGATGTTGTTTGTAGTCAGCATCAGACGCTGGCCTGTCGGGGCCTACGGAACTGGAACATTGTCAAAAATCCGCTTCACGACGGCGTCGCTGGTGATTCCCTGCGCTTCGGCCTCGTAAGTGAGGAGCACGCGGTGGCGGAGGACATCAGCGCCGATGGCTTTAATGTCGCCCGGTGTCACGTAGGCGCGGCCTTGGATTAAAGCCCACGCTTTCGCTGCGAGCGTGAGCGAAATCGTTGCGCGCGGGCTGGCGCCAAATTGGATGAGCGGCGCGAGATCGCCGACGCCGTATTTCGCCGGCTCGCGGGTCGCAAACACGACGTGGACGATGTAATCGCGCACTTTGTCATCCACGTGGAGCGCGTCCACCACGGCGCGGGCGGCGACGATTTCCTCCTGCTCGATGACCTTCTCGACGTCGGTCTTCGGTTTTGTGAAAGCCATCGTATCGAGAATCTTTCGCTCTTCCTCAAAGCTCGGATATCCGACGACGACCTTCAGCATAAAGCGGTCAACCTGCGCCTCGGGAAGCGGGTAGGTTCCTTCTTGGTCGATGGGATTTTCCGTTGCAAGCACGAGGAAAGGCGAGGGGAGTTTGTGCGTCTCGCCGCCGAGCGTCACCTGCCGCTCCTGCATCGCTTCAAGCAAGGCGGACTGCACTTTTGCCGGTGCGCGGTTGATTTCATCCGCGAGCACGATATTGGCAAAAACGGGGCCTTTGGTGGCGTGGTATTTTCCGTCGCCGGGATTGTAAATCAGCGTGCCCACGATATCCGCTGGGAGCAGGTCGGGTGTGAACTGGATGCGGCTGAAGCTTGCGTGAATCGCATTTGCAAGCGTGCGAACGGCGAGCGTTTTCGCGAGTCCCGGAACGCCTTCGAGAAGGACGTGGCCATTGGCCAGCAGTCCTACGAGAAGCCGATCAAGCAGGTGGGACTGCCCGACGACCACCTGGCCTACGGTTTCGCGCAATTTCGGGATCCATCCCGCGGCTTCACGGACGCGGGCATTCAGTTCGTCAAGGGACGGTTGGCTCATGAGGCGTGAAAGGGATGCGAAAGTCGCCCGTGCCGCAAGCATCACTTCCAACAAAGTTCATCATCTTCGCCCAACACCGGAGTTGCCGCGCGGGCGGATGTCGGTGCATACGGACTGCATGCACACGTTGATCAAGAACATCCTCTCCGCCTCCGAGCCGTCCGGTTCCGTGACTGTCAAAGCCTGGGTGCGCACCCGCCGCGATTCGAAGGGATTTTC
This sequence comes from Verrucomicrobiaceae bacterium, assembly GCA_005791535.1. GTDB lineage: Bacteria > Verrucomicrobiota > Verrucomicrobiia > Chthoniobacterales > Chthoniobacteraceae > SXWH01. Next base: position 18,400 of record SXWH01000108.1, read on the forward strand.
GTTTCTCGAACTGAACGATGGTTCGTGTCTCGGAAATCTTCAGGTCGTCGTGGATGCCGGAACTCCCGGCTCCGAGCATTTGCCGGAGATGTCCACAGGAGCTTCCGTGGCGATTGAGGGCGAGCTGGTGCCGTCGCCCGCGCAGGGACAGAAATGGGAGTTACGGGCTGCGCGTGTGGAGTTGGTGGGCAGGACGGATGCAACATTTCCGCTCCAGAAAAAAGGGCACACCGTGGAGTTCCTCCGCTCCATCGCGCACCTTCGTCCGCGCGCGAATCTCTACGGCGCGATTTTCCGCACGCGAAGCCGGCTCGCTTTTGCGGTGCACGAGTTCTTTCAAAAGCGGGATTTTTTCTACGTCCACACGCCGATCATCACGTCGAGCGATTGCGAGGGTGCCGGCGAGATGTTCCGGGTCACGACGCTGAAAGGCGCGCCTGGCGAGAAGCCTGCGGACGATTTCTTCGGCACTCCGACATTCCTCACCGTTAGCGGGCAACTCGAGGGCGAGACGTATGCGTGCGCGCTTTCGAACATCTACACATTTGGCCCGACCTTTCGAGCCGAGAACTCGAACACGGCGCGTCATGCGGCCGAATTCTGGATGATCGAGCCGGAGATGGCGTTTTGCGACATCTACGGCGACATGGATCTTGGCGAGGAATTCATAAAGGCCATGGCTTCCTACACGCTTGCGAACTGCGCCGAGGACCTCGGTCTGTTCGCGAAGTTCGTGGACAAGGGCATCATGGAGCGCCTCAATTTTGTAGTAGAGCGGCCGTTTGTGCGTGTGCCGTACGCGGATGCGGTGACGATTCTGGAAAAGAGCGGGCGCCAGTTTGAGTATCCCGTCGTCCGCGGTTCAAATCTCCAATCCGAGCACGAGCGCTTCCTCACCGAGGAGCATTTCAAATCGCCGGTCACGGTCTTCAACTATCCGAAGGACATTAAACCGTTCTACATGCGGCTGAACGAC
>SXWH01000109.1 GCA_005791535.1 Verrucomicrobiaceae bacterium
CGCCGCTGGAGCAATTGCTCCGCATCATGGCCCGCCTGCGTGCGCCCGATGGCTGCCCGTGGGACCGCGAGCAAAACCACGCATCGCTGCGGCACAACGTCATCGAGGAAGCCTACGAAGTCGCGGCTGCGATCAATTCCGGCGACGACGACAACCTCCGCGAGGAACTCGGCGATGTGTTGCTGCAAGTGGTGTTTCATTCGCAGATGGCCAGCGAGGAGGGACGGTTCACATTTGATGACTGCGCACGCGCCATCGTGGAGAAGCTCGTCCGCCGGCATCCGCATGTATTCGGGACGGAGAATGCCGCCGACTCCACGGCCGTGCTCGCGCGCTGGGAGGAAATCAAACGCGCGGAGAAAGGCGCCGCCAGCGAGGCAAGCGCGCTCGATGGAATCAGCGAAGGCCTGCCCGGACTCATGCGCGCGGAAAAGGTACAGAAGCGCGCGTCGAAGGTGGGCTTTGACTGGAGCGAACTGCCGCCAGTCATCGCGAAAGTGCGCGAGGAACTCGCGGAGGTGGAAGCGGCAATCGGCGACGCCGACCGCGTGGAAGATGAAGTGGGCGACCTGCTTTTCGCCGTGGTGAATCTCGCACGGAAACTAAAGACCGACGGCGAAGTCGCACTCCAGCGGGCGACGGATAAATTCAGCGCGCGGTTTCGTTCCGTCGAATCGCTCGCCCGCGAGCGCGGCCTGCAAATGGAAGGCATGTCGCTCGCAGAACTCGACGCCCTGTGGGACGAAGTGAAACGCCGCAAATGAGCGCGATTCACCTCAGCGCCGCATTCCGCCCCCGCCCCATCCGGCATGTGTTCATGGATTGGGACGGCACCACTTCCCTCACCCGCGGCGGATGGAGCGAGATCATGGTGGATGTTTTCGCCGAGGCGCTGCCGCCACGGCCCGGCGAGACGCATGACTCCATCCGCGAACTCTCCCGCGATGAACTGATGAAGCTAAACGGCCGCCCGAGCATTCATCAAATGGCGCGGCTTTCAGAACTCGTACGCGAACGCGCAGGCGACGCGCTCAGCGTAGATGACTATCAGCGCGATTACCAGAGCCGCATCGGTCGCGTCGTGCATTCGCGTCTCGACGCCGTCCGCAGCGGCGCGGCATCCGCCGACACGCTGCTCGTCCCCGGCGTGCGCGACTTTTTCCGCGCGCTCAACGAACGCGGCATTTCGATCACGCTCGCGAGCGGAACGCCATATGGAGAATTGATCGACGAGGTGCGTTTGCTCGGTCTGGAACACCACTTCGCGGCAATCATCGGCCCGAAGGGACTCGACGACCGCAGTTTTGCCAAACGCGAGGTGCTGCACGCACTGCTCCGCGAACACGCGCTCGAAGGCCAAAGCGTGGCCGCATTTGGCGACGGCCCGGTGGAACTCATCGAAACACAGAACGTCGGAGGCCTCGCTATCGCAGTCGCCACCGATGAATCCGCACCACACCGGATGGACCCATGGAAGCGCGACGCCCTACTCGCCGCAGGCGCCCACGCGGTCATCCCGAACTACAACGCCATCGCCGAGCAACTCGCGACGTTTTTCCCGTAGGCACGACTGTCGTCTGTTGTTTGACCGACTGAACTGCCCGCGAGGCACATTCGCGCTTGGCGGGCGGGCTGCAAGTCGGGGAATAAAAGATTCCCGAAGATTCGGTGTAAGTACGCGCCCACCGCTGCGTCATCAAGAGTGTGAAATTATCGCACGTCTTCCGAATCGCCATCGCCGCCACCGCTTTCATTCTGTCACTCGTCAACGCGGCTTTTGCCGGACCGAATGTCATCGTGATCGTTGCCGACGATCTTTCATGGCACGATGCCTACTACGCCACGGACCTTATGCGGCCGAATATCGACTCGCTTTCCACCAACGGCGTCCGGTTTACCAACGGCTACGTGACCGCTCCGGTGTGCAGCCCATCCCGCGCGGGACTCATCACAGGCCGGTATCAACAACGGTTCGGACACGAGACAAACCCCGGCACGCAGCTTGAGCACAATCGACGCTTCGGACTCCCTGCGACGGAGACCACGATGGGAGAACGCTTCAAGGCACTCAACTACGCCACGGGATGGATTGGGAAATCACACCTCGGCAACCTGCCGCCATTCGACGATGGCCTTCCGCCGCTCACGGGGCTCGGGCCATATCATCCCAATGTGCGCGGCTTCGATCACTTCTACGGATTCCTCGAGAGCCATCACTACTACGTTGAGGCGAATAACCCGGCCAAAGTAAGCGCCCAAATGCCCTACGAACGCATCCAGCGAAACGGTGCCTATATTCCAGAAATGCCGGGCGCTCCGGCGCTCGAGTATCTCACCACATCGTTCCAGCACGAGGCGGAGGCGTTTATCGAAGCAAACAAAACCGGCCGCTTCTTCCTATATCTGCCATTTAATGCCGTTCACTTCACACTCGAAGGCACGGCCGACCTGCACAATCGCACCGCGTCGCTGGGACACGCCGATGGCTCCCAGCGTCGGCTGATGGCTGAAACACTGCTCGGCCTCGACGACGCGATCGGCGCAATCCTCTCCAAACTACGATCAATCAAGATCGCCGAGGGAACACCGCTGGAACACACACTCGAAGATGAAACCCTGATCTTCTTCACGAGCGACAACGGGGGCGACGAAGTCTTCGGCGCAGACAACGGAGTTCTTGGCGGAAGAAAGACGGAACTTTACGAGGGCGGAATTCGCGTGCCGTTCGTCGTGCAGTGGAAAAGTCATATCGCTCCGGCTGAGCGAACAGCGTGTGTCAGCACGCTGGACATACTCCCGACTGCCCTGGCTGCCGCCGGTGTTTCCGCGCCCTCTTCATGGCAATTGGACGGACTCAATCTGCTCCCCTACATGCAAAATGCCGCGACCCCTCCAGCTCGAACGGATCTCTTTTGGCGTGTCGAGACTGATGGCGTCGGGGATCCCGGAGTCGGCGTTCAGGACGGCCTTCGCGCTATGAGACGGGGAAACTGGAAGCTCATCAAACCGGGCACGGGAAAGTCCTGGGAACTGTACGACCTTGATTCCATAGAAGGAGAAACCAAGAACCTTGCGGACGAGAACCCGACCATAGTGGCGCAGATGCTCGCGGCTTACGAGGCTTGGAACTCACAACTCGCCACACCGCTTTGGGCGGGAAACGATCTCGAGTATCCCCGGCCCGAGTTCGTCCTTGAAGACGTGCGAGTGGGCTCCACCACCTCCTCCTACGTCGCTCCGGATTTCCTGAGCAGCACGGCCCAATTTGCCTACCAGGACGGCGCCTCACTTTTCCGACAGCCATTCAGTTTGCGCACGGGCTTCCCAATACTTTCTCCCGTTCTAGTGGACAGCGGTCTCGCTCCGCTCAGCGCCTCCAAGACCGGGCCGCAATGGGGTCTCTCTTCGGCTGGCGCACCACTGTTCTATACGAAACCCGGCACCTCCTCACATAATCAGGTCTGGGTTGCGTTAAACGGCAGCAATTCAGCCGTCACCTTCAACCCGATCGCCGATTGCTTCGGCGCACGGGTCAGTCAGGACACAAGCGATGACTTCATAAGGATGGCATTCAATTCCGGTGCAACCGCATCGTGGGCTACTGTTGCACCGGGGAGCAATGCGCTCCCGATTCCGGACCATCCGGGCGATGTGGAAAACGGTCGTTGGATTCCCGGCACGGGCGATCTGGTTTACGTCAACAGCAGTGGCGAGATCGCGAGACTCATCACCGCCACGAACGCATCAGTCCCAATCAGCGACGACAGCGGTGCGAAGTCAGATGCGTGGGCGTTCTACGCACCGGAGTTCAATGGCGAGCTATGTTACGCAGCCGTAGTTGATCGCACGGCCGTTGCCATCTACCGCGACCTCCACGACTCTCCGAGCGGCTATTTTACACGCATCGCCACTTTGACGCTTCCCGCGACGTCACCGCCGCGCTTCCTCTATTCGTTGCGGCCAATCGACGGATTGCGCGGATTCAACGGAGTGAGTTGGTTCACATGTTCCGCGAATGCGAACTACGATCCACTAAATCCCGGCACCTCCGAAATCTGGCTTCTCGGCGCAGGCCCGGACGCGAGCAACCGCGTCGCCCGGCGACTCGACGACGGAACCGGAGCATACCGCACGTCGCCACGAACCGTAGTTGGAGAGCGGGAAGTCTTCTGCTACTACACCCGCTACGACGGAGTGAATCCCGCTCAACTCCGCCTTGCACGAACTGGACTCGTGCGACCCGTTTTCGAAGGAATGAGCGGATTCGCGTCGATGAGCTTCGCCACCGAGCCGACCGCCGGTCGGAACGATCCGTCCGGAATCCCAATGCTCGGTACCGAGACGACGCACCTTGTTCGGCATGAAGGCAAACTCTACGCGGCACAAGGCAGCGCAGGAAACCCGGCGATTCCATTGACCGCAAACTGGAGCGGAGCGCAGGTCCTCGTGAAGGATACTGCCACGGCGGATTGGCGGGTGGATGAGCCATTTCATGATCACCTCAGGATCGAAGCGATGGACTCGTTCACCTTCACCCGCGCCGGTCTCGCACCGCTCGCGAATGGACCGCGGGAAGTGCTTGTCATGGGCATGAGCGATTTCAGCTTCGTAGGCTCGAACATTTCGAGCGTCCGCACGCGGATGGCGGACGGAAGCTGGGTGGATTCCCATCCGAACAACACCGGACCGGCATTCGTAAGCGCGTTTGGATTTCACGCGGACGACGGAGTGACTCCGACGGGAGACAACCTCTTCGCGGGCCTCTCCAACGGGGAGATTCACCGTGGAAGCTTCATCGACGGCCCCGGCGCGGGCTTCACGTGGAGCGCAACCCCGGAGCTGGATGGCGTCGGAGCCGTCACTGGATTCGCCGAAGCGAACGGCGTTCTTTATGCCGCGTGCGCACTCCGGCAGGCCGGCGCAATCCTGACCGGCGGTCTCTACCGGCGGGTGGACGGCACAAACACGTGGGTTCCCGTCTACCGCTGGCCGGGTCCATCCCCCCTCGCGAGCTCTCCAATAGCCCAGCGCGCGATGACCGGATTGACCACCGTCCCGGACCCACGAGGGACGGAAAACGAAGTACTTCTCGGCGCGCGGTCTTGGCCGGGCGTCATTGAGCGAATCGATCCAATCAACGGTCACTCGGTGACTGTGGAGTTGGACGTGCGCGACTTTTTCGCACGTCGCTGGAATGATGCCACCATCCTTTCGCAAGGCGTGTCCATCGGGCACACAAAATTCACGCCTGCATCCGATCCGGTGACCGGCGAAACGGTGCATCTGATCGGGGTCTGGATCGAACATCCGGCTGCCGCTTCGTCGCCATACAACGGAACCCACTTTTTGATTCGGCACCACGACGCCACCTACGAAGCCGCCGATATCCCAAACTTTGATCCGTTGCCACCCGGCCAAACACTCCGCGGAACCCGAGCAATCGCCGTCTCTCCATTCTCTGAAAATGCAGGGCTTGCGTTCTATTTCGGCGGATACGATTCGGCTGATGACGACGCCCAGAACACAGCATGGATCAAAAGCGGTGTTTGGGCGGCGTTTCCACAGCTGCGTGTTTCGCAGCAGGACTCGCTCTCATTCCAGCTGACTTGGCCGGCAACAAGCCTCGACTGGATTCTGGAATCGACCGCTACACTCGCTCCAACGGCGTGGCAGCCCGTGAACGCAAAGCCGGTCCGCTCGCCGCAATCCACGACACTCAGCGTGGAACGGGCCGGAGCATCTGGCTTTTTCAGACTTCGTCGCCAATGAAACATTTCCAACGCACGACTTGCACCGGTAGATTCATTGCCGAATGCCCGAAGGCGACGACGATATCCCCGAACTCATTGCCCGCGTCCGCAAGCGTGACGAAGGTGCCGCGCGTGCGCTCATCGATCGCCTTGGTCCCCTCATCGCAAAGATTATCGGCGGACACAGCGTGCTTCGCGACGAAGCGGAGGATCTCGCGCAGGACATCTTCTTCAAAGTCTTCCGCTCAATCGAGACGTGGCGTGGTGACGGGCCGCTGGAACACTGGGTCGCCCGAATCGCGAGGTGTACTTGCATTGATCGATTGCGCCGAAAAAAGGCCCGTCCGGAGCAACGCATTCCCGATCTCACGCCCGGTGAAATCGAACTTCTCGAGGCATCCCAATCGACACAGCCGAACTCTGATTCACAGGCGGAGGACGCCCTCAACCTTTTGGAGAAAATTCTCAACACCCTTCCACCGGCAGATGCGTGGTTGCTACGGCAAGTCGAACTCGAGCAGCGCACAGTCGCCGACGTTGCAAGCGAGGCTGGCTGGACCAACGGCGCCACGCATATTCGTCTCTTTCGAGCCCGTTCAAGGCTGAAACGCGCATTTCTAAAACACCATGAAACCTGATCGAATCAAACGCCTCTGGGAGCTCGCGCGTCGCGCAGAACGCGAAGAACCGGGCGCACCGGTTCTCCCGAACGCTACCCGCATCGCTGCTCGATGGGCGGCTAGCCGCACAACCGATATCTGGATTGTGTGGGAGCGCACTTGCACCGTTTCGTGCGTCATCGCGCTGGCAATTTGCGGCGCCACGGCACTGATGGCAACGAACGCCCCGTCGGCAGCGGAGCAGGATCTGATGCTGCAACTTTTCATGGCTCAGCCGGTATCGGCGGCGTCAACCGACCTTCCATTCTAAAAACGACACGATCATGGACACATTCCGAATCGTCAAAATCGTGACTCTCATCACCCTCATTTTCGCCGCGGGAATCGCCACGGGACGTTTTACGCGCCAACCGCAGGCAACCACGAATCCAATAACTTTAGAAACAACGAACCGTCACGGAACGGTGGTGAATGCCCGCACCGTTCTCCAGAATCTGGATACCGTTCTCCGCCTCACCGCGGCACAAGAACAGCGCATACTTCCCAACATCGAGAGGATGCTCGAAGAAATCGCCCGCGCGCCGGTCGCAAGCCCGGAACGATTCGATATCGTGCGGAAATGGAGACCCAAGCTCCGTGAAATTCTTCACCCCGAACAACTTTCCTCATACGAGAAGCTCGTCGAACGACAGGAACAGAGAATGAGGGAGCTCCAGTCTGCACAGCGCCCCAAGTAAGCCATTGAATGGGCAATCGAAGGAAACCACTGGCAACGAAAAGTGGCGGATGGGCTGGCAAGCCCTCGGATGGTGGGTAATCTATTGATTTCATTGGATTCTTTGGTGTAATGGATTCTCCGGGTTCCCAGAACGACTGTCTTCGACAGGTGACTTTGTCAGAAATCTGTCGGAAAATCGCCATTCTGTTCCGGATGGGCGGATGGATTTGAAACCCCACACAATTGCCCCAGTGCCCGGAATCAAGGCGCTGGCGTGACTGATCAAGGTTTTATCCATTCGTCATAGGTCTGCCATATCGACACCACCGATCAAGATCCGATTGCCTCGCAGATGAATTCGCCCCAGTCGCCCGCATCGCATGCTTGGAATCGCATACCTCACCGAGTTCTTGCCGGAAACCCGCCCTGGCATTACAACATGGTTTCCAGCGGTTGACCGGGGCAGGCGCACGGGCAGTGCAAGGCGGTGGGGCGTTCAGTGAGATGTAGGCGAACTTTCCCCCTCCAAAAGTGCGCTGAAAATTGTGGCTAGAATCGGCAGTGGCGCGAGAAGCCAGTAGTTCGTGCCCAAACCGCTGCAATTTTCAGTCGCACAAGGGCACTCATAGCCGAGAAGCCGATTCCGCTTCGATTTCCACATGGGCTGATCCGGCCAACGCCAATGGTTGGCGTGTATCGTTCACTCCGCTTACAGTCACTCCATATACCCCTTAGATCTACTGGCTTACCACAACTCTGACGAACCTGTGGCTCTTTGACGCTATGGTGACACTATCTTGGATGATGACGCGCTCCCAATTGTCGTCGATAGCAGAGACCACGGGAACAGTTACGGCGTTCTGCCATCCGTTTAAGTCGTCGGAAAACTGCACCTGATAGGTAAGACCTGGTATTTTGCGGCGAACAAACTCAACCTTTATTTTTGCAGAATCGCCTTGGCCAGCAACACCAACAGCGGGCAGCCCGCTAGTTCCAGTACCTTCATCAAGTGTGCGCTCACCACCAACCACTGCTTGTGTCGGACTAAGATTGAAGGCATACTTCAACAAATTTGGAATTCCATCCGCCATGGGCGTCGCATTTGGTGCAGCCTCGGCCCCGGTTAGCCCCTCGGAAGCAGCCCAATTGGAGAAGTTGTCACTGGTGCCGTTGACCAATAGCACTGCTGCGGCGCTCGTCACATTTCCAGAAGCATTGCTGACAAAAACGGAATAACTGCCGGAATCAGCACCGATCGTCGAGACAATCGTGTATGTTGGACTATTCGCCCCCTGAATATCGACGCCTCCCTTTTGCCACTGATAATTCAAGGCTCCAATGCTTGATGCCTGAACTGAGAAGGTAACCGGCTGCCCGGCCTGCACAGTCTGAGCCTGTGGCTGGGAGGTGATCGTGATTGGATCGGACACCGCCAGAACAGCCGAGTTGCTGGAGACAACTCCGAACTGGTTGGTAATTTCGACACTATAACTTCCCGCATCTTCGGGAGTCACCATGCTAAGCATGAGCCGGGACGTCGTAATTCCCAAATCGCGGCCATTCTTGAGCCAACGGAAGCTAAGTGGACCCGAGCCAACGACCTGCACACCCATGGTGACCGGTTTGCCCGCTGTCGCAATTTGACTCGTAGGCTGGGAAGTAATCACCGGAGGATCGATCACGATGAGGGTAGCGGAATTGCTGATCGCGACACCGTAGGCATTGGAGACCACGACCGAATAAACACCGCCGTTCGAGAGAATAAGGCTAGGTATGCTGAAAGTCGGAGTGGAAACCCCCATCGCCACACCATCTTTGCGCCACTCGTAGGTGAAGGGCGATGTGCCAGCCACACCCACGGCAAGTGTAATCGACGCACCTACCTGCTTCGTCTGGCTCACAAGTTGCGAGGTGATCTGGACAGGCTGACGTACAGTGAGCGTCGCAACCCTCGATTTGATCGTTCCGTAGCTGTTTGAAACCTCGACCTCGTATCCTGCGGCATCGAGAACCTGCGTGGATCCAAGCAGCAAGACCGAACTATTGGCACCATCGATTATTATTCCGTTGCGGAGCCACTTGTAGGTCAGCGGTTGGCCTCCAGTGACTGTCACTTCAAAGCGGGCCACCTCGCCGATGTTCACAGACAAGTCGCCAGGCTGGCTTAGCAGCACCGGAGGATCGGAAAACGGCACGAACTCGTAAGCACCAAGATCCGGCGCGGCATCGCGGTTCACTCCCTGGATGTCGCTGGTTGGAGCATTGGCAACCAACGCTTTACTGATCGCTGGAGAACCTGCCTTGAGTCTGAAATCAGCCGTCGAAGGATTCTCGAACAAGGTCGACACCGAGGAGGATGCAACCGTCAGCATATTTTGATCCACTGCATCCGCCGAACTATTCATGGAGCCAACGATCAGATTGTTGTTGATCACCAGATTCGTCGTGTTGCTCGTGGCAGAGAAGGCATTACCGCCAAAGCC
>SXWH01000110.1 GCA_005791535.1 Verrucomicrobiaceae bacterium
AACTCGCGCGGCGTCCACACGCGCCCGGCTTCATCGACTTTGAGAACCTGTTCCGTTTTCGAATTCATAGACTGCGTAATGTATGGATTACGCAATTTACGTCGCCCGAACTCAGAAGGAGCTACGCGTGACGCTTACAGTTCAACGGGAAGCACGACGGTCACTTCGATCCAGACACCCGTCGGCAGCGCGACGCCGCGGGCGGTTCGGCTGACGGCCGCCGGGACCGGTTCGTATTACGGCGCGTGGAAGCTGCCGGTGCTTGATCCGGTGGGTACCGTCACGTCGTTCGACGCGACGTTCAAATGCCAGTTATACAACACGGGCGACATGGCGGACGGATTTACGTTCAACTTCGGCGCAATCCCGGGCGGCAGTGACCCCGGAGCCGGCGAGTCGGGGTTCTCCATGGCGAACGGAATGTATATTACTTTCGACACGTATCCCGCCTCGGGAGGTGACGGAAAACAGATCCGGGTTTACGCCAACGGCATCGTGATTGGTTCGGCGTACACCGGCGGTTTGTTCCCGCTGAACACCACGACGTTTAATACAGTCGTCATTCATTGGGACGCGAACGGTCTCGATATGACGTATAACGGCGCGCAGGTGTTTCTCGACAGGCAGTTGCCCGGATTCATTCCCGCGCAGGGCAATAGCTTTGCGTTCAGCGCCCGCACGGGAGGCGTGACGGAGGACGTTTACATAGATGACGTGCAGATCACGACGACCGTGCTGCCGCCTATTACGACGAGCGATGTGGTAATCTCCGAGTTCGTCGCGGACAACGGGGATGGAATCGAGGATGAAGACGGGGACACTGAGGACTGGATCGAGCTTTATAACGGCACGGCGTCGCCAGTGGACATGAATGGCTGGCGGCTGACGAACCTTGCAACGAACACCGCCATGTGGACGTTCCCCTCGGTGACGATACCGCCGTTCAATTACCTGCGTGTATTCGCGAGCGGCAAGAACCGGACTTCCCCGGTGTTGCACACGAATTTCACGCTCGTGAAAGCCGGTGGTTACGTTGCCCTTGTAAAACCCGACGGCACGACGAAGACGAGTGAGTTCAATTATCCGCAGCAGAGCGAAGACGTCAGCTATGGCACCTACGGCGTCTCACAGGCGGTGAAGTTCATGTATCCGCCGACGCCGGGCACGAGCAATGAATCGACATCGGTAGCCGCAGCGGACGGTCGGCCGTCCGAGGAGGTTATTTTCAGCCGCGATGGCGGGCTTTTTTCGGGGACTGTTCAACTCGGTGTAACGGCGCCGCTCGATCCTGCGGCGGTGATTCGGTACTCGACGGATGGGACTGTTCCGACTGAAACGTCGCCGGTTTTCAGTCCCGCAACGCCGTTGACGATTGCGACGAGCACCCAGATTCGGGCGCGGACTTTTCAGCCGGGAAGATTGCCGGGCGATGTGAGCAGTCGCACCTTCCTCCTGCTTGATTCTTCACTTGCGAGCTATGGAACGAGCGGTCAGCCGTTTCAATCGAATCTCCCAATAGTCGTGATCGAGAGCTGGGGCGTGAACATTGACGCCGTAAAGAACCCCGGAGGAGCGAGACCGCACCGCCCTGTGTACACCGTGGCGCTCGATAAGGATCCGCTGGCAGGAAACGTCGCGAGTATCACGGCGCTTCCGAACTTTCAGGGACGCGGCGGCATGCATGTTCGCGGCCAGACGTCGTCGGATTTCGGCCAGAAGCCGTACGCCTGGGAGGTTTGGACAAACGAAGACACCGACAAGAACGTCTCTTTGCTCGGCATGCCCGCGGACGCCGATTGGGTGCTCCAGACGATCTACAATGACAAGACCGGAATGCGAAACATGCTTCCGCAGACGCTCATTCAGGAGGTGAACGGAATCGGGGCCGGCGTCCGGGCAAAGTTCGTCGAGGTTTTCTTTAATCAGGATGGCGGACCAATCAGCTATGCCGACTACCGCGGCGTTTATGTTCTGATGGAGCACATCGAGCGGGGAACGGATCGTGTGGATATATCGAAACTCAGCCCGCTTGCGACGGATCCGACCGTGATTTCTGGCGGCTACATTTTCAAAAAAGACAAGCTTCCCCAGGCACCGCTTTACAGCACGACTTCGTCGGGAGCGTGGGGCTCGCAAACTCATGAAATCGTCGAACCGGACACGGCGAGCGTCGTGCAGGTGAATGCATTGAAGAGTTACGTTCAGGCATTTGATAATGCGCTTAGCGGAGCAAGTTTCGCGGACCCGGCTCTTGGCTACAAGGCATACATCGAGCCGCAGACTTTTATGGACAATCACCTCTGGGTGGAGGTCTTCAAGCAAATCGACGGGTACCGCCTTTCGACTTACTACACAAAGGACCGGGGACAAAAAATCAAGGCGCTGCCGATTTGGGATTACAATCTCTCCGGGGGTAACGCGAATTACGGCGGACCGCTGAATACGACGCTCGCCGATAATCCGGTGGGATGGTATTACAATAACTGCAATGCCGCCGACTATCCCTACTATCCGCGTTTGTTTGCGGACAACGACTTCAAGCAGAAGTACTGGGATCGTTACTGGAAGCTGCGGCGCGGTGTTTTTGCGACGAGCTACGTCCTGGGGAAGGTGGATGCATGGGCGAACGAACTCACGAACAACCAGTATGCAACCAATGTCACCAATGGTGCTTCCGTTGCGACGGGCGGTGGCGACTTTTTTCCCACCAACAAGGGCAACGACCTGCCGCCTTCGCTTGAGACACCGGCACGCTTGGAGAGTCCGATAGCGCGGCACTTTGACCGCTGGCCGGTGTTGGGCGTGTATGTGTGGCCGAATCCTGCCGGATTTGCGTCGCGAACCACTTTCCAGAGCGAGGTGCAGTGGATGAAAGACTGGCTCACGAACCGCCTTGCATGGATTGACTCGCAATGGAACAAGCCCCCGAATTTCAGCATCGCCGGAGGCAACATCCTTTCCGGTACCCCTCTCACTATAACCAATCCGAACCCCGGTGGAGTGATTTACTACACCACGGACGGAACCGATCCCTCCGTTCCTCCGGTGGTGCCGGAGACCGTTCTTGTGGATGCTGGAGCTCAGGTGAAATGGATGGTCCCGAGCGTGGCCAATGGTGGAGCGGGCCTCACCGCCGGAGCAGGTGCGAGCCAGTGGACGAACTTCAACGAACCGGCGAATATTGCGAACTGGGTGACCAGTGTCGGAGGCGTTGGCTACGACCGCAGTCTCGCGGATGGCGATTTCACGTCTCAGATCGGCGGGGGCTCCAATACGGAGACGGCCATGTATGGTGTAAACACGAGTTGCTACATCCGCATAACTTTTACCATTCCCGATCAAGCGACGATTGATGCAATGGGGGCGCTCCGGCTTTCGATGAAATTCGATGACGGATTCCGCGCTTATATCAACGGCACCGCCGTTCACGGCGTGAACGATCAGGACCCTTCGATGACCTCAAGCCCATCCACTGCTAAAACGACGGGCGGCATCAATGTGAACAACGCGAGTGCGCTCATCTATCAGACCGCCGATATCACAACGCTCGGCAAACCTGCGCTCCGCGTTGGAACGAACGTGCTCGCGATCCACGGTCTGAATTCAAGTGTGTCGAATAACGACTTCCTCAATTCGGCAAAGCTCACATTTACGACGCCGCCTCCTGCCGGTGCTGGACAGCAGATCTATTCCGGGCCGCTGACGATTGTGAGCAGTTCGGTAATCCGGGCGCGGGTGCTCTACAATGGCACGTATGGAGCGGTGACAGAAGGCACCTTTATTGTCGGGGCCCAGCCTGCTTCAGCAGCGAATCTGGTCGTTGCGGAGCTATGCTACGATCCTGCCCCGTCCGGCCTTTACTCTTCGAAGGACCTCGAGTTCATCACGCTCCGGAACATTAGCCCGGGGAATGTGGACCTGACGGGTGTGCAGCTATCCGCCGGCGTGATTCACACGCTGAACGGCACGACTTCCCAGTTAACGCTTCCGCCGGGAGGCGAGATTGTCATCGCTGCGAATACGGTCGCGTTTCAGGCCGTACACGGAGCGCCGCCGCCGGGCGTGACTGTATTTGGTCCATTTGAAGGTGCGCTCGACAACAGTGGTGAATTATTCAGCATTCGCACTGCCGGCGGATCGATTATCAAAGAGTTTGCCTACTCGGCGCTGCCTCCTTGGCCATCGGGAGCCGGCGGATCGCTCGTTCTTCAGCAGCCGTCGTCGAATCCCGATCATTCGATTGCTTACAACTGGCGCTTCGGAAGCGGCGTCCGCGGCACGCCGTATACAAACGACTCGGTTCCATTTACCGGAAGCTGGGCTGCTGACGCGAATGGCGATGGATACGCGGATGGTATCGCTTACACGCTTGGAACCCCGCCTCAGATTACTGTTGCTACGGCTGGCGAAACAGTCGGCGCCGTAACCGGAAACTTTCTGCGAATCACGTTTCGACGCAGTTTGGTGAACGATGCGGGCGTTACTGTTCCGGAGCTTTCGATGGATCTGTCGCAACCGTGGCAGAGCGGCACCAGCGCCTTCGAGCGAATTTCCATTGTGAATAATGGAGACGGAACCTGCACCGAAACCTGGCGTACTCTCGCGCCTGTTACGTCGCAGCAGGTGTTCACCCGCTTAAAGACGACGTCCCTGTAAAACTGGCGGCAATTCATTCGATTCGAACGTCGAGTCACGGTCACCCGCTGCAAATCCGAAACCCGATTCACATTACCAATAGAGAGGCTGTATTCCATGAATCCAAAACTGCACATCACAAGATATTCAAACTTGAGGAAGCCGCGCGCGATTCTTTCCACGCTGATCACCGCGGCCGCTGCAATTCTTACCGCCGAGCACGTGGAGGGACAGGACACCTTCACCTGGGACGCTGGCGGTGCCGACGGAAAATGGCAGACTTCTCCGCTGAACTGGGGCGGTGACCTTGCACCAGACGGGAACGACATCCTGCGGTTTGCCGGAGCACTCAATACGCTCACGGAAAACGATTTCGCCGCATATATCGGCCATCGCATCTTTTTTGACGCAGGCGCGGCGACTTTCACGCTGAGCGGAAACGCCCTAACGCTTTCGGACTTTGGCGGTAATGCTCCCAAGGTCGAGAACAACTCGAGCGGAAGTAATCAGATATTCAGCCTGGCTGGTATCACGCTCGATGGTTCGGCTGGAGGCGGATTCGCGGAAGTGAATCCTGTGGATGGGAATCTGACAATTATCAGCCCTCTGACACTCGCCGGCACGACTCAGCTTAGGGTTTGGGGCAATAAGGGGAACACTGTGACTTTCAATGGTGTCATTACGGGCGGCACGAATAGCTTTACGCTGAATCAAAACAGCACGGCGGTTTTCAACGCTGCGAACGTCTACACCGGCGATAGCTTCGTAAATGCGGGCACGCTCCAGATCAGTGAAGGAGCGTCGGTTTCCGGTGGCGTCTTCCGGCTCGGCGACACTTCGGGTGCGGCGAATTCGAGGCTCCGCCTTGCAGACGCTACCGGCGGCGCTGTGCACACCAATGCGCTCAACTCCCGTGCCGGTGCGAGCGGAACCCGCACCATTGAGCATCTCAACAGCGCTGGAACGAACACGCTCACAGGAGCTATCTCGGTGGATGCGAGCTTGATCAGTTCGAGCACCACGGGCGGCACGGTCGCTTATACGGGGGCGGTCACCCTGAGCAACAACAGCAACATAACGCTGAACGGAAACGGAAATTCGTTCTTTACCAACAGTATCACGCAGGGTGCTGCGAGCCTCGGTTCGATCACAAAGAATGGGAACGGGACACTCGTCCTGAGCGGGGCGAACGTGTTCGGTAGTGCGGCCACGTCGAACACGATCCTCACGGTCAATGGCGGCAGGGTGGAAGTTTTAAGCGGTGGCGGTCTGGGAAACGCCTCGAATTTGAACAACGGGAAAATCGTCGTCGCCAATGGCGCGCAGGTTGACTTTAACGGGCAAGCGCTTACTGGCGGCGGGAAGAGCTTCATCATTTCCGGGGCCGGGCCCGATGGACGCGGCGCGCTCGTAAACGACTACGCCGAGCGGGGAGCGGATTCTATCATTTCGAATGTGACCCTGACTGGACACGCGACCATCGGCGGCACGCGTCGCATCGACATTGGAACGGGAACAGGAGGCGTAGCCAGTGGATATTTCTTTGATGGTGGCGGCTTCAATCTCACCTCCGAGGCCACGACGAATTTCAACATCCGCGGCACGATTTCGAATCTGCCGAATATGATCATCAACAAGGGATTCACGCAGACTGAGGGTTTCGACTGGCCGGCGGCCACGACAATCACGGTGAATAGCAAGGCACATCTTGGTGCATGGGCTTCGACGACCCGGGTGGCGGCAGGGAACGTCATCTTGAACCGCGGTAACATCGGTGCTCAGAGCAATACGGCCGGCACTTTCTTTGTGATCGGAACGGCGGGGAGTTCCACCGTGCAGGTAAATGGTGAAGGCCGCATCAACCCGAATACCGTGGAGTTTAATGATTGGTCCGGAATCGCGAGCCAGAACGCGATTCGCGTGGATGGAGCGCTCACGGGCTCTGGGCGTCTCTATACGCACTACTACGGCGCATTGAACAATGGGACGACCGTTGTACTCAATAGCAACAACCCCGGTTTCAGCGGCGATGTAGTTGTCGGTGCAGGGACGGTTGCGAGCGTGTTGCAGTTGGGAACTGGCGGCACCGTCGGCGACCTCGGTGCGGCGCCGAGCGTTGCGTTTACGGCGACCACGAACACGGTTCCTGGACAGCTTCTTATCAATCGCAGCGATGCGCTTTTCATTAATCAAACGCTGACAGGTCCGGGTAGCGTTCTGATTCAGGGTGGTGCGACGGTTACGCTTAACGGTGCCAACACCACGGGTGGTTCACAAACGACCGGCACGATAACGACCATGGTGAGGCAGGGCACACTGATTCTCGGTGGGGCCAATGTGCTGTCACCGCGCTCCAATCTTGAAGTGGGCTCGGCGACAGGCCCGACAATCGGACAAGTCCGTCTCAATGGCTTTAGTCCCACGGTCGAGCGCCTCGACGATGCGGGTACTGCAGCGAGCACGAACAACCGGATCGTCAACGGCAGTTCCACCTACGCGACGCTCACATTCAACATTCAGAATGCCGGTCCCGTTTTTGGTGATTTCGCGGGGCAGCTTGGTCATACTTCGGCAACGGCGGATGAAAACAACTTTGGCATTACGAAACTGGGCGCGAACGATTGGACTCTAGCGGGCAATTCTCACGGATACACCGGGCTCACCACAATCAAGGCAGGCCGCTTCCGCCTCGGAGCAAACGCGACTTTTGGCAACGCCGTGCTCGGCGCGACTGGAACTCAATCGAATGGGACGGTAGTCGAGCCGGGCGGTTCGCTCGATTTTCAGGGAGTCGCAGGCTTTACCAGTGGCGTGGGAAATGAGGTTCTGATCATTTCCGGGCGGGGCAACGGTTACACGACCAACGGTTTTGAAAACGGCGCACTCGTGAATGCCGGTACCGCCAACGCGACGACGGCGGCCAATAATGTTCTCCTCGCGGGCAATGCCTCAATTGGGCGGAACGGAAATGCGGTCTCTGCGGGGACTGATTGGGATATCCGCGCTATAAACTCTTCGTCGGTCCTGATGCTCAACGGCTTCGCTCTTACAAAAGTCGGGAGAAACACAGTTTCGCTGGCCGACGTCGTCGACGGAACGGGCGACGGCGACGTCATTGTCCGCCAGGGAACACTCAATATCGAACACGGTTCGGTGTTGGATGGTGCAGGAACGGTCCGGGTGCTCCACGGCGCAAATCTCGCGCTGAATGACACAAACTCCTCGCTTGGGTATTCTGTTCCAACAAGCCCCGTATCCATCACGAAAAATATTGTTCTGAACGGCAGTGACCTCACCAACACGAACGGTTCACGCAGTCTGCCTCAGGGGATTTCTACATCAGGAGACTTCCGTGTTTATAACAACGACGCGGCAGCGACGGTGACGCTCGGAAACATCGTCCAGCCTGTGCGCGGGGCAGGTGGTCAGTTTGGGACGGCGGGGAGTGTCGTTCTTACGACTATCAACGGAGCTGCGCTTCCATCGGGCCGCCTTGGTGCGGGATGGACGGCCGGAACAACACCGGCCGCCACTACGTTTGCCACATGGAATGGAACGAACGTTCAGCCGATTGCGCTGACATTCAATACCACGGCGACGAACGTGAACACCGCGACTGCGACGGACGACGTTCTCAACAACAACGCGACCGTCGGCGTCAACAATACGGTTACCGCGGATTTGACGATCGGTTCGCTCACGAATGATCAGGTGTTCACCGTGAACAATGGCGCGCTGCTGCGAATCCAGACGGGCGGCGTCGTGTTTCGCAATCTCAGCAGCACTGCATTCATGACGCACGCGGCAGGTGGACCTGTCGGCAGGATCACGTCGGGTGCAGCAAACGGAGAACTACATTTTTCGACTCCGATTCATTTCGAGACCACAGGAGGCCAGAACAGTCTTCGACTAAAAATCGTCGATAATCCGGGAGCCGGTGGCCTGTTCACCCCCGTGACGTTCGTGAAGCACGGGCCTGGCGGGCTCAACAACTTTGGCATGGATGCGTCCACCACCAGCGCGCCGGTGAATTCCGAGTTCACCGGAGGGAGCTTGCTCGACAGCGGGCGTATGGAAGTTACCTCCGCGACGGGCTTCGGAACGGGCCCGATTACCGTCCGAGATGGTGCAACCCTTTCGCAGATTGGTGGGGCAGCGAACGGTACGAATATCTTCAATAGACTCACTCTCGGCGGTCTTGGGTTCTACGAGAACGGCGGGGTCAACGGGACTGTTCGTTATCAAAACGGCGCCGCGGTTACGGTGCTCACGGGAAACGTTACGCTGCAAACGGACGTTCGTCTGCATACGGCCAATGCAGGTGATATCGGCACGCAGGCGGGCATCTTGAGTGGCGCATTTGGATTGGAAAAGACGGGTCCCGGACTTCTCGCGCTGCCTTCTGCCCACCGCTATACTGGCAGCACGACGATTACGAACGGTTCCCTGATTGCATTTCGCCTCGCGAATGGCGGTGTGGAATCGAGTGTCGGTGCATCAAGCAGCGCGGCGTCGAACCTCGTCTTGAATGGTGGCACGCTCCGGTATCAGGCGCCCGGCACATCGACGGATCGCAACTTTACGATCGATATCCAGGGAGGCGCTGTCAGCAATGAGTACCATACCGGGGCGCTGGAAATGAATGGCACCGCGACTCTCGCCGCGGGCGGCGACCGCACCATCACATTTACCGGTCTTAGCGGTGGCAACAACGTTTTCGCCGGCTCAATCGGTGACTCCAACGCGGGTCGCACCGCGGTAACGAAAGACGGGTTTGGAAAGTGGATATTTACCGGGAATCACACGTTCGGCGGCACGCTCACCGTAACAAACGGAGGCACACTCGTCGTCGGCGATGGCGGCACAAACGGGACCGTCGGCAGCGGTATGTATATCAACATGCTGGCGAACGCGGATATCGTATTCAACCGTTCCGACAACGTGACGCTCGGCCAAAAAATCAGCGGACTTGGCACTGGCGAATCGCAGTTGATTTGGCCCGGTCCCGGAACGCTTACGCTCACCGGATACGAGGACAACAATTCGGCGTGTCCGGTCGTAAACGGAGGAACGCTGGTTCTTGCGAAGACAAGCAACCTGAATGTGCACGCCGCTGCTAATTTTCTCACTCAGAACGCAGGCGTCGTGCAACTCGGAGGAATCGGAGACGACCAGATTTTCAACGGCGGACGGTATTACCTGAATTCGGGCACCTTCGATCTGAACGGGCGAGACGAGGCTATTGGTGACATTGCCCAAAATGTGGGCGCAGCTGGAGGAATCATCACGAACAGCGGCGCGACGCCATCCGAACTGCGGCTCGGCACGTCGACCAGCAACCTTTCGGTGCTCTTCAACTTCTCGAATCCGGGCACCGCCAGCGTGATTCAAGACGGCGTCGGCGGGATCAACGTTGTCAAGGACGGCAGTGGCACATCCATTTTGCGCAACAACAACACGTAGTCCGGAGGAACGCGGGTTTTGCACGGGACGTTGCAAATCGGGCAGGGGACGGGAACCGGGTCGGTCGGCAGTGGTCCGATTTATGTGGGAAGTATCGATACCAACGCGGCGACGCTTCGCGTGGATCGAACAGGAACGCTTGCGCTTGGACAGGTAATCAGCGGACCTGGAAACCTCGCGATGATTGGGGAAGGTGAACTCAAACTCACCGGTGCCAATTCCTATCAGGGCCTGACCACTATTCGGCGCGGAACTCTCACGGTGGATCTCGCCAATCAGGATAACACGCTGCCGCAGTTTGCGAACTTCCTCGGCGAGGGCGGGAAGTTGACTATCGTGGGGCGTCCGGCGGGCACATCGACTCAAAATTTTACCCCGGCGGGAATTGTGGGGGGCACGGCATTGTTTCAAATCGCGGGCGCCGACATCACCGGAGACAATAACGGTGGGAACCTCGTAGTCGGGCTCCCGAATTCATGGACTCGCAATGCAGGCGGGAGCGTGAACTTTGCGACAGCAGGGGCTGGAACGACAACATTCAGCAGCGGCATCGCGAATAGCAATGGCATCGTTGCCGGCGCGAATGCCGCCTACGCTACGTTCAACGGTACCACCTGGGCATCGCAGGTGAGCAGCCAGATTACCGGATTGCCGTCAGGGAGCTACAGTGCGGCTGTGCACAGGGATCTGGCCGCTGGTTTAAATACAATTCCCGCAGCGACCAGTTTCGCGACCGCGCGCCTTAATTCGCCCGGTTCTGCGACGCTGGATCTCAGCGGCGGAACCACGACTCTCACGCAGGGAGGGCTGCTTGTGACGCCGAACGTGGGAGCAAACAGCGTGACCGTTCAGAACGGCTCACTCGCCACCACCGGGAATGAACTTTTCGTCCACCAGCATAATGCAGCGGGCGATCTCGCGATTACAGCAACCATCGGCGGCACGACGATTCTCACGAAGGCCGGCGCGGGCAGACTCATCCTTGCAGGGGCAAATGCATCGACCGGCGCCATCCATATCAATCAGGGCACTCTTCAAATCGGAAACGGGGCCACCGCCGGCACATGGGGAACCGCCGCCGTGACTAATGACGGCACATTGGTCTTCAGTCGTTCAGACGGCACCTATGCCGTGCCCATCGCACCGATTGGTACCGGCATCATTAGCGGTTCGGGCAGACTCATTGTCACCGGCGGCGGCGTCATGTCTGCAAATGCCACACACACACTTACTGGCGGTGTCACGATTGAAAATGGTGCACTCACGACTAGTAATTTCGGCGGCAACTACGCGCCGCTCGTCATTGGCAACGCGACTACCGGCGCGAACAATTTCAATGTCGCCTACCTCCCATCGGGAACGACCATCACAAATCCGGTTCCAATTCAGATCCCCAACACTGGCAGCTCCGGGACTGTCATGCTCGGCACGTCCGGTGGGACGGCTGCCTACATATTCGCAGGCACCATTGAAGTGAACCGGCCGCTCACTCTCGTCGCATACAACACAGACCGGACCACGTTCATTAACTCGACCACAGCGAACAACACCACTGCTGCGAATGGAATCAGCGGAAACATCGGGACGCTGACAATCGACGTTCCGGCCTTGAGCGGTCTGACTCCACCGACTGCTGGCGTCGGCGTCCGTCGTATTGATTTGCAAAGCGACAACACCTTTACCGCGACCACGGTCAACGTGCTGAATGGCTGCACGCTTCAGGTCGGCAGTGGCACCTCGACCATCCCGCGAAACCAATTGCCGGACAATATTACCGTCAATCTGGTCAATCCGTCGGGAGCTGCCAACGGCTCGACTTTCCAATTCAATGGTGAAGGCGAAGTCATCGACACCATCAACGGCGACGTTGGCACGACCATTCGCTCCATCGCCGGAGGTGGAGTCCACATGAACCTCACGGTAAATGGCGGCACGTTCAACGGATCCTACGACGGTGGTGCGAATCTGGGTATGTACATCCAGAAAGTTGGCGCGGGCACACTCACGCTCGGCGGCACGGCTGATAATCCCAATGGCAAGGTGCGCATGGACTCGGGAACTCTGCTTCTCAACAAGACAAATAGCTCATCCACGGTCAGTGCAGTTGCAGTGGAACTCACGCAAACGTCCGGTCTAACTCGAATTATCGGAACAGGCGGCGACCAGATTCGCGACACAACGGTTGTCACCTTGCATGGCGGCACGATCGATCTTAACGGCAACAACGAAACCGTCGGTCAATTGCAGGGACTGGGCGGAGTAGTCACCAACACTGCGCCGTTGACCACGGCCACGCTCGGAATTGGCAGCACTCTGGCTGCCGGCAGCAGCGTGTACTACGGCTCGATAAACGATGGGGCAGGCGGCGGTGTCATCGCGCTTACCAAAAACACAGTCAACGGACTCGCTCTCGCCGGTGATAGCAATTACAGCGGCACCACAACAGTCAGCGGTGGTAATTTCCAAATCGGAATTGGAGGTGACACGGGAAGCATTGGTGGGGGTGACATAAACACGGCTGCAAATACAAACGTGATTATCGACCGCACTGGCGCCTACCCGTTGACCAACAAGATCACCGGCCTCGGCCGCTACGTGCAGAATGGCACCGCTGTTGTCGCCATGAGCAACACGAATACCTACACCGGCAGCACGACCATCAATGGCGGAACGCTCATCGTATCCGGCAGCATCAGCGGCAGTGCCGTGACTGTAAACGACACCGCCACGCTCTCCGGCAACGGCACTACCGGGGCGGTCGCAGTCGCGGCGGGAGGGACGCTGAGTCCCGGCCTTGCACAAGGCACTTTGAATACCGGTGCTCTGAATATGCTCGCAGGCTCGACGCTCTCTATCGAGCTGGATGGCACGTCGCTTTACGATGCGGTCAGTGTGACGGGAAGCCTCAGTCTTGCGGGCTATCTATCCGCTTCGCTCACCGGGGCATTCGTTCCCGACAACAGTTTCCAGCTCTTTTTCATCGGCGTTAATGATGGAAGTGACCCGGTGATTGGGACGTTTGCCGGTCTCCCGGACGGCGGAAATCTGAATATTGGAGGCTACGTCTTCACTATCGATTACGATGGCGACTCGGTGGGCGGCACTACCTTCGGTGGAAACGACATCGTTCTGTCGATCCCCGAGCCGGCCAGCGGTCTCATGCTCCTCGGCGGTTTGGCGATGCTGCTTTCAGCGCGTCGCCGCGGGAAATAACAGCCTCACCGCGCTCATCTGCCGCCGTATGCACTTCGATCCGTTGCTTGAAAGCGTTGCCTCCAATTCCGAACCGGCGGGTGTCATCAGCGGGGGCGGATGGAAAAATCCGAATGGCAAGCTCCGAGCGAGTGGATGCTCCCTTCTAGCGGTTCTCTTTGCTGCGGCTGCAGTCTATTATCAGGGCGGCAGCATCTTCTTATTCGCGGTTCCAAGCGGACTCCTGCTGTTTTCTGGGATTATTCTGTTTAGAATTGAAGCCGCTGCCTCAGTTGCGGAGCTGCCCACCGGTTGCTGGGACCTTCGAAACCTTCATATTTCGGAACAAAACGCAAACCAAAGGCCGGGCGGTTTAGCCGACTTCAGGATTCAGGACTGATTTAATCATTCCGCTGCGGAATGAATGCGCCCGCCGAGTCGGCGAGCGGGTATTGGATCCGGGGAGAAAAAAACGGGAGCAAACCTGAGTCTGCTCCCGTTTTTTGAGAAATGGAATAGCGGTCGATCTACACCTCGACGTCGACACCCATCTGGCGGCAGGTGCCGGCGATGATGCGCATCGCGGCTTCCTCCGTGCGGGCGTTGAGGTCGGGCATCTTGGTTTTCGCGATTTCGGCGAGCTGCTTCTTCGTGATTTTGCCGACCTTGCTCTTGTTGGGCTCCTTGCTGCCGCTGGCAAGTTTCAGAGCCTTCTTGATCAACGAAGAGGCCGGTGGTTGCTTCGTGATGAAGGTGAAGCTCTTGTCCTTATAAACGGTGATAACGACGGGCAGGATGTCGCCAGCCTGCTTCTGTGTGCGGGCGTTGAATTCCTTGCAGACCGCCATGATGTTGACGCCTTGTTGACCGAGCGCCGGTCCGACTGGCGGTGCGGGGTTTGCCTGTCCAGCGGGAATCTGGAGTTTGATGGATCCTACGATTTCTTTAGCCATGAGTGATTAAGAGTTGATTGTTTTCTTGGGAGCGGGAGGCACCGCGCCCGGTTGTTGTTTGTGCGTAAATGGTTGGCGTCAGACGTTGCGTTCGACCTGCCAGTATTCGAGGTCCACGGGCGTTTCGCGTCCGAAGATGCTGACGCTGACGCGGAGTTTGCCGCGCTCTGGGTCGATTTCCTCGACCACGCCGGTCTGGCTCTGGAATGGGCCGTCGGCCACTTTCACGACTTCGCCGACAGTGAACTCAACTTTCGGGCGGGCTTTCTCGTCGGTGGCGCGGATTTGGGAGAGGAGGGCGTCAACTTCGCGCTGAAGCATCGGAATCGGACGATCCTTGGTGCCGGCAAATCCGAGCACGCCTTGGGTCTCCTTGATGAAATACCAGGTCTTATCGACGAGTTGCTTGTTGTCGTCGAACAGCCACATGTTGACGATCAGGTAGCCGGGGAAAAATTTGCGGGTCGTCTCGGTTTTCTTTCCGCGACGGACTTCCGATACGCGCTCGGTGGGATTGATGACCTCAAATACGTAGTCGGCCATCTCATCGGTCTTGATGCGCTTGGTAATGCTGTCGTGCACCTTGTTCTCCTGGCCGGAGAGGACGTGGACGACATACCACTGCTTACGTTTTTGCTCTTCGGTCATTTAGTGTGTTTTGAAAATCCACGAACTGATTCCGAGAAGGCCGAAGTCTATCGTGGATACGTAGGCTCCGAGAAGAATCATTGCGATGATCACCACGAGTGTGGAGTCGATCAGCTCCTTGTATTTGGCCGCGAAGTTCTTCTCCTTCGGGTCCCAAGGCCACGTTGCTTTTTGAAGCTCGGTCACCACCTCGCGGAAATACACGGCCAGTTTCTCGCGCTTCACGAGTGCTGCGATGAGACAGATGAGGGCGATGCCCCAGATGATGATTCCGAGAAAGAGGCTTCCGCCGATCTTTAAAAAGTCCATGGTTTGTAGGTTGAAGACTGGCACGGGAGGAGGGACTCGAACCCCCACCAGGCGGTTGTGGAGACCGCTACTCTACCAGTTGAGTTACTCCCGTATCTTGTTTTAGCCGAAAGCGCGGGGCAGAGCTTTGAGTCTCCGCCCCGCGCGAATTCCGGCAAGTGTTTTCCGCTTAGGCGATGATGTCGGTCACACGACCGGCACCAACAGTGCGTCCACCTTCACGGATGGCGAAACG